>JAGXSQ010000020.1 GCA_018333395.1 Dethiobacter sp. | reverse complement strand
CCTTTTTCCTTGAATGCGTTCACCCAATCCGGATAATTTGACATACAAGCCCTCCTTGAAAATGTATAATATATTATACTATACATTTAAGGAAAAAACGATAGGGAATTGCAGAATGAATGCAATTCCCTATCCATAGTTTTACTTGCTATCGTTGGGTTTTCAGTTTTTCAATTTTCTTTTATGCGTTTGCCCTGGCAGAGCTGCGCGAACAATGAGAGCGCCGATCCTCAGCTTGCAGAACCCTCACTGTGTTTGATGCCGGTGACTTGGTTTTGGCTGTTGACAGCGATAATCTTTGGCTGAAAGGAGGCCAGATCTTCTTTGTCTACCAGCATGTAGGAAATAATAATGACGATGTCACCAGGTTGGACTAGGCGGGCGGCGGCACCGTTCAGGCATACGGTGCCGGAGTCGCGCTTGCCCTTAATCACGTAGGTTTCAAAGCGGGCGCCGGTGTTGTTATTGACAATCTGAACTTTTTCATACGCCAGCAGGTCGGCGGCTTCCATCAACGCTTCGTCGATGGTGATACTACCTTGGTAGTTCAGGTTGGCGTCAGTTACGGTGGCACGGTGAATTTTTGATTTGCACATCGTTCGCAGCATTCATTACACCTCGATTATGATATTATCGATCAGGCGGGTCTTACCAAAACGAAGAGCTAGGGCAATGAGCACACGGTTTTCGATTCGCTCAAGATCGCGGAGGTCCTGGGCATCTACTATAGCAGTGTAGTCAGGTTTAGCCAGCGGTTCTGCGGCGATAGCTTCCTGAATGAGCTGTTTTATGACGCTGACATCTCTTTCGCCGGCGGCGATTTTTTCTTTGGTCAGAGAAAGGGTGCGATAGAGAACCGTGGCCGCTTTTCTTTCTGCAGGGGAAAGATACGTGTTGCGGGAGCTCATGGCCAGGCCGTCGGCTTCGCGGATAATCGGCAAGACCACCACTTCCAGATCCATGTTCATATCCTCGGCCATACGCTTGATAACTATGGCCTGCTGGGCGTCTTTCTGGCCAAAGTAGGCACGGTCCGGCGTGACAATATTAAAAAGTTTGGCAACAACTGTGGTGACGCCGCGGAAGTGTCCTGGGCGGGAAGCACCGCAAAGTCCGGAGGTGAGCCGCTCTACATCCACGAAGGTGGCATATTCTTTGGGATACATTTCCTTAGCTGTAGGAGAAAAAATGAGGTCGCAACCTGTGCCGGCGGCCAGACTCGCATCTCCCTCCAAGTCGCGGGGATATTCCCCGAAATCCTCGCCGACACCAAATTGCAGCGGGTTGACAAAAATGCTGAGGATCACCATATCGTTTGCGGCACGGGCCTGGCGGAGGAGGGAAAGATGTCCCTCATGCAGAAACCCCATGGTAGGGACAAAGCCTACTGTCTGCCCGCGTCGACGTGCTTCTTTAATGCTTTTTTTCAAGGGAGCTATTTGCTGAATGATCTCCATCTAGTCCTCCCGCAGTTTGCGGATGACTTCCTCGTCCATGGCATAGGAATGCTCCCGGCCGGGGAAAGATGCATCTTTCACTTCTTCGGTGTAGGTGCGCACCGCTTCTACCATGGGGGCGAAGAAAGCACCGTATTGCTTGACAAACTTTGGCCTAATATCGGTCTGGAGGCCTAGGATATCGTGATAAACCAGTACCTGTCCGTCGCAATGGACGCCTGCGCCAATGCCGATGGTGGGAATGTCAAGCTGTTCGGTAATCAACTGGGCTAGTTGCCAAGGGATGGCTTCTAGAACGATACTACAAGCTCCGGCCTCTTCCAGAGCCAGCGCATCCTTGAGCAGTTGACCAGCTACTTTTTCATTCTTGCCTTGGACATAAAAGCCGCCCAGCTGGCCGACAGATTGGGGCGTAAGGCCAATATGGCCGATGACAGGGATGCCGGCGCGGACGATGCGCCCGACAGTTTTGGCCATCTCTGCGCCTCCTTCCAGCTTGACGGCTGGCGCGCCGGTTTCCTGAACGGCGCGGCCAGCGTTGCGGACCGCTTCTTCTTTGGAGACTTGGTATGTCATAAACGGCATGTCAATGACAACCATGGCACGCTTGGTGCCACGAACTGCGGCTTTGCCGTGGTGGATCATTTCCTCCAATGTGACGCGCAGCGTGTTTTCGTACCCCAGGACTACCATGCCCAAGGAGTCACCCACTAGGATCATGTCTACGCCAGCTTCGTCAACCACGCGGGCCGAGGAGTAATCGTAAGCTGTAGCCACAGCAATTTTGTCACCATTCTTTTTCATTTCCTGCAACGTCAGAGTAGTCACCTTTTTAGTCATTTGCCACACCTCCTAGAATTTTCAGTAACTCTTCCTGTTCTGCGGAGCCAAGCGTCCCTTTGGCTCGAGCCACAGCCACAGTAGCGAGACCAAGCGCCTTGTACAATGGGGTGACAGAGGGTATCTGGCGAGCCGTTTGTTCAAGATGCGCCTGCACCGTTCCAAAATCACCCCGGGCGATAGGTCCGGTCAGCGCCTGAGTAGGGCCGGTTCGCATAATGTTTTGCAGCGTACAGTCTATAAGCGGTTGGATGGCTGGCAGACCTTCTTCCCTTTTGACCCCAGCGACTTCCAGCATTTGCAGCCCTAAGTCAACCAAGGTGGCAAAATAGTTGCAGACCATACAAGCAGCAGCATGGTAGAGGACTTTCCCCTCTGTGGGGATGACGAGCGGTTGGCAGGAGAGGTCGACAAGAATCTGGCGGGCGGCGGGCAAAGCTACTTCGTCTCCTTCTATAGTGACAAAGGACCCTGGCAAGTTCTTAATCCCTGCTTCCGGACTGGCAAACGACTGCAGCGGGTGGAAGGAAAGCGTCCAGGCACCGGCAGAGCGGGCTGATGAGAGTAAAGACGAGCTGTGTGCACCGCTGGTGTGGGCGACAATAGCGCCGGCGGCAAAACCTTCCGCAGCAGCGATTGTAGCGCAGACATCGGCGATAGCCCTGTCCGGAGTGGTTAGAAAGACAAAGTCGGCCTCCCTGGTAAAAGGTAGCGGGTCGGTGCCGTATGGCACATCCAGCTTTGCGCCGACACGGGCGGCACTTGAGTCGGTACGGCTGGCGATACCGGTTATAGTATGTCCGGCAGTCTGCAGCAGAACCGCTAGTGTCGTGCCTACGTTACCCGCGCCGACAACAGCAATTTTCATAGCTGTCCTCCTTGTGAAATTATTCCCGGCATAAAAACAATGCCCCCTGACCGCGTCAGAAGGCACAACATACACTCTTCCCTTCCTCCTGTCCCGGTCCATCCACAATGGCTCCAAGCAGTTCGCAGAGCTACGGCCAAAAGAAATTCACCATCTGCCAGGTGCAGCTTGCCGGGCAATGCCACCCTGATACCGGTATTCTACCATAAGGCTATGTCAGGTAGCAAGGGAAAATTTCCTGCATCTTCAGAGGCATGGAAAGAAAGGCGTTCAACAACCGAACTGCATTTTCCATGTCCGTCAGATCCACCATCTCTCCTGGAGTATGGACGTAGCGGCAAGGGATGGAAATAACGCCTGAGGGTATTCCCTCTTTCGTCAGGTGGATAGCACCGGCGTCTGTGCCGCCAGTCAGCAGCACCTCCAGTTGGCAGGGGATATTCTCTTTTCCGGCCAAATCAAGCAGCAGTTCTTTTAAACGCGGATGGCAGATTACGGAGGCGTCTTTGATTTTCACGGCAGGCCCTTTGCCAAGATAAACGTCCATTGCTACAGCAGGCTCGGGCGTATCTCCCACCAGCGTTACGTCCACGGCCAGTCCCAGGTCCGGATTCAGGCGGTAGCTGGAAGTGCGAGAACCACGCAGACCCACTTCCTCTTGGGCTGTAAAGACGGCATAGACCTCGTTTTCCGTCTGACCCAGTTCCTTAATGGTCTGGAGGAGGACGGCACAGCCGGCGCGATTATCCATAGCCTTGCCTATGGCGCGATTGCCGTTGAAGGTCAGTTCCTGCAAATAGGTGGCAATATCGCCGATACGCACTTTGGCGGCCGCCTCTTCTCTGTTTGCGGCACCGATGTCCAGATACATTTTATCAAAGGCTAGTTTCTTGATATCTTCCAGCTTCTCCATACCCACGGTGCCCACGGTGCCATTGCCAAAAACGACTTTCTGACCAAGCAGAACGTAAGGGGAAACACCGCCGATGTTGCTGAAGCGCAGAAACCCTTTTTCTTCAATATAGGTGATGATAATCCCAATTTCGTCCATGTGAGCCGCCACCATCACCTTGGCGCCGCGGCCCCTTTTTACCGCATACAGATTCCCCATAGCATCGGTAAAGACTTCATCGACATATGGCCTAACCTCGTCACTGATCAACTGGCCCATCTGCTGTTCACGACCGGAAGGGCCATAAGCTTCACTTAGTTTTTTTAATAATTCCCGCATACGGGCAGACCTCCTTCAGCAATAGAGTTCAGTATTGCCCTGACCAACCGCAGCGTATTCTGCCAGTCACTTAGACTAAGGATTGAGGCGGGGGAGTGGATATAGCGGCAGGGAACAGACACCACCGCTGTCAAAATCCCTGCGTGGGTCTGCGAAATCTTGCCGGCATCGGTAGCGGCGGTAGTCAAGCGGCGAAACTGATAAGGGATAGCGTGTTTTTCGGCTGTCTGCACCAGCAGGTCTACTACCTGTTGCGGGGCAATAAAGGAAGAGTCCATCAAGGTAAGGGCCGGACCTGCGCCAAGCTTCGTCACATGTCCGGCTTCTTTAGTGCCCGGCACATCGGAAGCGGACGTTGTCTCAATGACCAGCGCAAAATCTGGATAGACGCTGTAGGCCGCAACTCCGGAGCCGCGCAGACCAATTTCTTCCTGGACTGTAAACACACCGGTCAGATCCAAAGCGTAATCTTCCTTGAGTACCTCCGCCAGGATGGCACAGCCAGCCCGGTTATCAAACGCTTTCCCTACCAGACAGTTCTCCCCTATTTCCCGAGTTCCGGCTTTAAAGGCCACATAGTCACCGATTTTGGCCAGTTTCTCCGCTTCATCCTGGCTGCGCGCACCCAAGTCAACAAACAAATTCTCAATATTGATTGCTTTCTTGCGTTCTTCCGGCTTCTGTAAATGGATGGGCTTGGCGCCTATAACGCCAGGCACCCTGTTCTTGCCTACCACAACCGGCTTGGAAACAAGCACTCGATCGTCAATACTACCTACTTTATGCACGCGGAGCAGGCCGCTTTTTTCATGGCCTACGACGATTAGGCCGACTTCATCCATGTGCGCCGCCAGCATCACCCGCGGCTGGCGACCGGTATTCTTATGTACAAACAGGTTGCCAATAGTGTCAGTACGCAGTTCGCCATGCCCGACCAGCTCTTCGCTAAGGATATCACGAACCTCTCCCTCGTCGCCGGAAACACCATACGCTTCGCTTAACCGTTTTAGAAGCATGTCAAGCCCTCCACATACGCTGTGTCTAGAGCTGCGATAAAGAGGGCCAGCAGCCGCCCGGCCAGCTTGATATCCTCTGTTTCCGCAAGCTCCACCGAAGTATGCATGTAACGAAGCGGAACAGAAACAAGGCCGGTAGGAATGCCGCCGCGCGTCACTTGGATGGCCCTAGCATCGGTGCCGGTGACACCGGGAGCGGTGTCCAGCTGGTAAGGGAGACGGTATTCCTTGGCCAAGCGGATCAGTTCCGCACTGATTTTGGGATGAATATTAGGACCCAAAGTAATAACAGGGCCTTTACCGATAGCGGAGGTATCGTGTTCAGGTACACCAGGCATTTCTCCATGGGTAACGTCCACAGCAATACCCACATCCGGCACCACTCCGTAGGTAGCAACGGCAGCGCCACGCACGCCTACCTCTTCCTGGACGGTAGCCACAGCGTAGATGTCGGCCGCATGATGCAAACGCTCCAGTTCGTCCAAACAGCAGAGCAGCACAGCTATACCGGCACGGTCATCAAGCGCCTTAGCGGACATGGCTCCTCCTGCCAATTGTAGGGCTTCGCGGCGGATAACAGCCAAGTCCCCGGGCGTTACCAATTTACGCACCTGCTCCTCTGGCAAAGCTAAATCAAGGTACAGGTCTTCTATTTTGTGTCCTTTTCCCCGCTCCTCTTCATCAGTAAGGTGTGGTGGTTTGACGCCGATGACACCAGCTAAAGTTTCACGTCCGTAGAGGATAACTTCCTGCGCGACGATGGTGCGCGGGTCGATACCGCCCACGGCAGCGAAGCGCGGAAAGCCGCCTTCTTCGATTTTAGTTACCATCAGGCCAATCTCGTCCATGTGAGCTGCCAACAGGAGGCGCGGCCGCTGCCCATCCTCTCCCGCTCCCTTTTTATAAAAGACAACGTTGCCTAGGCGGTCCTGCCGCACTTCATTGGCATAGCGGCAGAAAGCCGCTTTAACTACTTGTGCTACATGGTGCTCGTAGCCGGAGATGCCTGGTGCTTGACAGATATCTCTTAGAAAACGTTTAACTTCCACCAACGGATCCTTCCTCCATTCCTCGCATTGCGCCTTAACTATATCATAGCCTACCTAGGGGGGGCAAGATACACTCTAGCACAGGCTTTCCAGACTCTCTGTTAGATATTTGCGTTATTTCTGTGTTCTTTCCAGAAGCTCCCTGTAGAGGCCGGGGATAGAGGCTAACTCGCGGTGTGTGCCCTGCTGAATCAGGCGTCCCTTGTCCAAAACGATGATCTTAGCAGCAAGCTCTACGGTGGAGAGGCGGTGAGCGATAATAATGGAGGTACGACCCGCCAGGAGCGTTTTTAAAGCCTCCTGAATTTGAGCCTCCGTGTGGGTGTCGACACTGGCCGTGGCCTCATCTAGGATCAGGATCGCCGGATTGCGTAAGAGGGCACGGGCAAAGGCTACCAACTGGCGTTGTCCGGCGGAAAGCAGGCTGCCCCGTTCATGGACACGGGTATCATAACCTGCGGGCAACGCCGTAATGAAGGAATGAGCATGTACGGCCTGGGCTGCCTTTACCATTTCCTGCTCCGTAGCGTCGGGGTGGCCAAAAAGAATGTTTTCCCGTACTGTGCTGTCAAACAGGAAGGTATCCTGCAGCACCAGGCCTATTTGCTCCCGCAGTGACGCCAGTGTGACGGCGGCAGTATCGTATCCGTCGAGCAGGATGCGGCCGCCGGTCGGCGTATAGAAGCGGCAGAGCAGGTTGATGATAGTTGTCTTGCCAGCGCCGGTAGGTCCTACCAGCGCCAGTGTCTGCCCGGCCGGCAGTTCAAAGCTGATGCGGGATAGCACCTCCTGGTCTTCTTCGTAGGCAAAACTGACCTCTTCAAAGACTAAATGGCCGCTGACACGTGGTAGCGTTAGCGCTTCGGGAGCGTCTTGTTCTGCGTCCGTGTCAAGGACGGTGAAGATTTTCTCCGCCGCGGCCAGCGCTGACTGCAAGCTGTTGTAAACTTGGGAAAGGTCACGGATTGGCGCGTAAAAGCGAGAGACATAGTCCAGGAACAGGTAAAGTGTACCAAGCTCCAACATATTCTGGACAGCCTGACCACCGCCGTACCAAAGGACTAGAGCAGTGCCAAACGCGCCAATGACCTCCACAAAGGGCAGGAAGAAGGAAAAAAGCGAGATAGCCTGCATATTGGCCGTATAGTTTTCCAGATTAACACGGTCAAAGCGTGCCGCATTTTCTTCTTCACGCGTAAAAGACTGGGTAACGCGGATACCGGAAATGCTCTCTTGCAGATTGGCGTTAACATCGGCAATTTTTTCTCGTACCTGCCGGTAGGCGTGGAGTACACGATTGCGAAAATAGGTTGCCGACAGCACGAGAAGCGGCAGGGTGGTAAATGTAAGCAGAGCCATTTGCCAATGCTCGTGCAGCATGATGACAATGATGCCAAGAAGCAGAAGCGAGTCACCGAAAATATGGGGAATGCCGCCGGAAATCATTTCCGTCAGTGCTTCTGTGTCGTTAGTGACACGGGACATCAAGCGGCCGGTGGAGTGCTTGTCGAAATAACGAAAAGGCAAGCGTTGCAAGCGGCCAAAAAGCTGTCCGCGTAAGGTATAAATGACCTGATGACCGACCAGCGCCATCAGGTACTGCTGGCCAAAGGAGGCCAGCCAGTTCAGCAGATGCGCCAGGAGAAAGAGGAGCACCAGTGTGTTCAGACGGGAAAGATCCCCCGTGCCGATGGCCGTGTCTATAGCCAGCATCACCAGATACGGACCAGCCAGCGTAGTCAAAGAAGCGAGTATCATGAGAAGCAGGGCACAGAAAGTCTGCCAGCGGTAAGGACGGATAAGCGCGAGCAGGCGACTCAGGACACGCGCATCAAGCGGCACTCTTTCCTCTAGGGAGCCTGCCTGGTGGAGCAGGTGATCCATTATAGCCCACCTCCTTCACAGCCAGCATGTGCGCCGACACCCAGTTGCAGCCTGTAAATTTCGGCGTAAAGCGTACTGCTGCCCAGCAACTCTAGATGGGTACCACGGGAGGCAATCCTACCGTCCTCCAGCACCAGAATCAGGTCCGCCGTCATGACGGTGGAAAGCCGTTGCGCAATAATAAAGCAGGTCCGGTCTTTCATCAGAAAATCAAGAGCCTGACGGATCAGATGCTCCGTATGGGTGTCAACACTGGAAGTATAGTCGTCCAAAATCAGGATTTTGGGGTCTTTCAGCAGTGCTCTAGCGATAGCAAGGCGCTGTTTCTGCCCGCCGGAAAGATTAATCCCCCGTTCGCCTACCATCGTCTCGTAGCCTTGCGGCAGCGTGATGATAAAATCGTGGATTTGAGCGGCTCTGGCTGCAGCCTCAATGGCCTCTCGCCCGGCCGCCGGATTGCCATAGCCGATGTTCTCTGCCATAGTCGTGGAAAACAAAAACGTTTCCTGGGAGACGACGCCTATTTGACTGCGCAGGGAGCGCAGAGTAAACTCTCGCAAATCCTGGCCATCCAGCAGAAGTTGGCCTTCCGTAGGGTCATAGTGGCGGGGAATCAGGTTGACCAGTGTCGTCTTGCCTGAGCCGGTAGCGCCAACAACAGCCACTTTCTGCCCCGGACGGGCGGTAAAGGAAATACTCCGCAACGCCTCTACGCCTTCACGATAGGAAAAGGAAACGTCGGCAAAAGTAACCTCGCCGCAGGTAGCAGACAGGTCCCCGGCAGTAGGCAGGTCGTATACTTCCGGCCGGGTGTCCAGAACCTCAAAAACACGCCCAGCAGAAGCCAAGGCGCGTTGCGAAAGGTTGACTACCCAGCCCAGCATACGCATGGGCATCACCAGCAACAGCAGATAACTGTTAAAAGCTACCAGCTCGCCAAGCATCATCCTTCCGGCTACCACCTCCCGCCCGCCATACCAGAGGATGACTGCGGCTGACAGCCCGGTCAGAAAGCTGATCAGAGGAAAATAGTAAGACCAGATCCGGACGGCAATCAGGTTTTTATGGAGCAGGCCCACACTGCGCCGGTCAAACTGCGCAGCTTCAGCCGCCTCTTGGCCAAAAGCCTTTACGGTACGGATGCCGGACAGATTTTGCTGCAGTACGCTGGTCAGGTCGGCCAGTTCTTCCTGGACGGCCTGATAAGCAGGGCCCACGTTACGGCCAAAGCGGATGATGGCCAGCGTAACGGCAGGCAGTGACAGGATGATAAGCAGGGAAAGTCGCCAGTGCATGGAGAACATAACTGCCAAAACTCCTGCAAAAGTGACAGCACCCTGGAAAAGATGTAGCAGACCAAAGCCCAAAAACCGTTTTAACATTTCCACGTCGGAAGTGACGCGACTCATTAGCTGACCAGTTTGAGTGTGCTCATAAAAAGAAAAAGAAAGCTGTTGCAGATGCTCAAAAAGCTGGTTACGCAGATTATAGATTACTTTTTGAGCCACCCGCTCCATCCAGTAACGCTGCGTAAAAGAAAAAATGCCCTTGATTATCGTAACGCCGATAAGTAGAGCACCTATCAAAGGCAGATAAAAAGCCTGTCCTCCCAGGATAGCCTCGTCAATGGCAAAACGAAAAAGCTGGGGAACGACCAAGCTCATTCCCATCACTATCAAAACAGAAATAGCCGCCCCCATAACCCAGAGCCAGTAGGGGACGAGTTTGATTAACAGCCGTTTTAAACGAGACACTTACTGCTCACCTTCTGGATATCAGCTACCAAAACTACTTCGATAGCGCACACTGCTTTCCTGTAACAGAGAATAGACTTTTCCCGCTTGGTTCGCGGAAAGTGTCCCGGTGCCGCAACTTGGTGTAAACAGCAACTGTTCGTTAAGCCGTGCGCGGTCCAAACCTTTTTTCGCCAGTGTCCCTATATACTCTTCTAGTCGTCCAAGCAGGGCTTCCGCCGTCTCCTGTTCCACCGCAGGCGACGTAGGAACCAGGCCCCAAGCCAAGATTCCCCCTCCGGCAAGGTAGCGACCAAGTTCGGCAGTATAGACTAACAGTGACGGGAAATAGTGGTAAACATCAACATTGACAATGTCAAAAGAAAGTTCGAAGAGAATCGACCAGTCTACACCAGCACAGGCGTGAACACCGACGAGCGCTCCTGCTTCGTGGGCAACGTCCACCAAGGCGCGCAGACTTTTTTGGATTGCTTCCCGGGAAAGTCCAACGAAAGACGACTGCCCAAAGCAGAGGAGGCTCGGGTCGTCAATGAAAATGATTACCGGCAGGCCAGCTGAGGCAAGCTTTTCAATCTGCCAGCGCAACTGCAAAGAGAGGCTTGTTACCAGCATTTCCCGCAGGTCGTCACGATAGAAAGCCGGCTGCAGTGCAGCATCCGTCAACTGCAGACCGAGCGTCACCGGGCCGGAGAGCTGTCCTTTAAGATAACGCGCCTGGCCGAGGCCACGTTCCTCTAGTTGTTCAAGAAAAGCGTAAAAACCAACAGCAGAAGAAGGTGGAAAACCAAAGGCTGCCCAAGAGTTCTCTGCTTCCGCAGCCAAAGCGCTCGTATAAAAAGCAGTCTGCCGCTCCAGCCAATCGGGCGCATCAGTAACGAAATACGGGGAGCGCCCAGAGGTAATCTGCACTAGGCCGCCGTCGATAAGCGGCGACAGGTATTGCCGTATAAACCCTTCTTCCTCCCCGCCGGCCGGCAGTTGTGGCCAGTGCGGTAATTCAGGCAAATATTTAAAAACAATCTCCAGAGCCGTCGACGCCGCTTGGCAGGGAAAGCTGCCGATTCCTGTAGCAAATCTATACAAATCCCGCATCCTTTAACCTTCCATCCGGAAATCTTTGACCGTTTTGCGCAGTTCCCTCATCTTGGTCTTGTCGGCGCACATCAGCCCGTATTCTACGCTGTCCACCAAAGCAAGCCAACTGGCTTCAATGATGTTTGGCGAAACGCCTACCGTTCCCCAGGACTTTTTCTTCCGGTCGTCACGCGTCTCAATCAGAACGCGTACTCGTGCACCGGTACCGTCCTTCCCGTCTAGAACCCGTACCTTATAGTCTACGAGATGGAGATGTTTCAGTTCAGGATAGACCTGCTCCAGCGCTTTGCGCAGTGCCTGGTCGAGGGCGTGCACCGGACCGTTGCCCTCACCGGCGGTGAGAAATTCTTTGTCGCCGATACGCAGCTTGACAGTTGCTTCGGAAATGATAGCGCCGTTTTCTCCTCGTTTTTCCACAATAGTACGCACACCGAGCAGTTCAAACAAACGCTGATGAGTTTTAAGCGTCTTCCAAACCAGCAATTCAAAGGAAGCTTCTGCTCCCTCAAACTGATAGCCCTGGTATTCGAGTTCCTTGATTTTCTCCAGAACAAGCTGTGTCTCCGGCGTCTCTTTGGTCAGATCAATATCGCTTTCCCGTACTTTGTAGAGGACATTGCTCTTGCCGGACAGCTCAGAAATAAGAATGCGTCGTTTATTCCCTACACACTCCGGCTGGATGTGTTCATAAGTGTGGGCGTGCTTCAGGACGGCATCAACGTGAATGCCCCCTTTGTGAGCAAAGGCATTAGCCCCTACATAGGGGAGCTGTTCCTGCAGACTTAAGTTGGCCAGTTCGGCGACAAAACGGGAAAGATTCGTCAGTTCTTCTAGCCGCTCCGGGTGAACAACTAGCATGTTCAGCTTTAGCTGCAGGTTGGGAATAATAGTGCAGAGGTTAGCATTACCGCAACGCTCACCGTAGCCATTGATGCTTCCTTGGATTTGGCTGGTCCCCATTTTGGCGGCGATAATAGAATTGGCTACTGCCGTGCCGGAGTCATCGTGGACATGTATACCAAGAGGAATCCTTACCACAGACTGCACATGCCGCAGCACTTCCTGCAGCGTAAAAGGCATCAATCCGCCGTTGGTGTCGCAGAGCGCTATCAGGTCAGCACCAGCCGCCTCCGCGACCTGAATTGTCGCCAAAGCATACTCCTGGTTGAAACGGTAGCCGTCAAAAAAATGTTCCGCGTCATATATTACTTCCCGACCTTTTTCTTTGAGGTAAGCCACTGTATCAGCGATCATGGCCAGATTTTCGGCTAGTGTCGTGCCAAGAGCTTCCCTCACATGGAAATCCCAGGACTTGCCGAAAATTGTGACGACACTGGTTTCCGCAGTCAGCAGCGCCTGGATGTTAAGATCGTCCCGAACGCGGATGCCGGCGCGGCGTGTGCTGCCAAAAGCGGAAACTTTGGCCTGTACCAGTTCGCACTGGCGAATCTTGCGGAAATATTCGATATCTTTGGGGTTAGAACCAGGCCAGCCGCCCTCGATGTAGTCGATACCAAAGGCATCCAGCCGCTGGGTTATTTTTAGCTTATCACTAACAGAAAAGGAAATGCCCTGACGCTGCGCGCCATCACGTAAAGTCGTGTCATAGATGGTCAGCTTTTGCACTGGTCTCCCCTCCCCGGCAGATAAAGAGCATGAATTTAGTCGTACTAGCAGAGAATTAAAACTAATTATACTATACGTCTGCCAGCGTGTCTAGAATTTAACGCCCCTCTCAGAGCTGACGCATGATTTTTTTAAAAGCTTGCGCAAAGCCCTAAATTAGCGTTATTACGCCTTTTGCACACCGGTTTTATCGATATCTGCCGGGCGATCCGCGTCAAACACTGTATTACTGAATCGTTTTTGCATGCGTCAGGGCTGCGCACCACTCTCTTGCCCTCCGGGCTACCAGATCAAAACCTGTTGCTGACACCAAATCCGCCCCGCGGATAGCGAAACTCTATGTTACTAGGGCAGGCTATCTGGCAAGCCCCGCATTCCAGGCAGCGCCACCAAGACACCTCCGCTTTTTCTGCTAATTCGTCCCAAACAAACACACCGGAAGGACAGAGCCGCAGACAGATTTTTGTTTCACAGGAACGGCAACGCCCGCTGTCGGCCAGACAGATATGGCTTTCGCCACTGGGGACAATCTCCACTACTGCCAGATAATCTTTGTCAAGCATCAAAGGACCCCCCAGTCACGCAACCCCGCCAGCAAGTCACGCACGCTTTTGACGGGCAATTGTTTGTTCAGCAAAAGACTCGTCATCTTGGCCGTTTTCTCCTCGTCTGTTTCCTTTTCTACCTGAAAAAACTTATAAGCCAGTTCATTGGCCAGGGTGCTCATCAAATAATCGGCATCACCATATCTATCGTAGTAATTAACGGAACCCGCGGCACTACGGATATTCTGCATAAAAAAGGTAGCCTCCAGCTTACGCTTGTAGTTTTTCAGCATACGGGACGAGAAGTCCCCGCGGGCTCTGGCCTGTACAGCCGTCTCCGCGGCAAGCTTGCCCGCAAGCATCGCCAAGTCGCTCCCGCGGCGCCCGCTAACCATCAGGGCGGCCTCGCCGGCCACCATCACCCCATCACTATAAAATTTCTGTCTGGCGGCCACTCCTCCCCTAGTAGTCAAGTGCGCTGCGTATCCCATGCTCTCTCCACCGGCAATCAGTCGCCTCACCAAAGGATGCTTTTTGAAAGAGGAAAGCAGTTCCGGCAAGCTGACTCTGTTCTCCATCAGCAGGTGCAGCGGCATTCCGAGCAATATGGAAAGCGAATCGCGATTGGTAAAAATCCCGGCCAGTCCGATACTCTGCCCTGTAGGATAACCCACCATGGCCAATACCGCCCCTTCCTCTTTTTCCAAAAGAAAGCGGTCCTCGATTTTCTCCGCCGGCAGGGAAAGTACTTCCCTGACCCACAAGCCCACACGGTCAGCCGATAACGGCTCAGTCAAGCCGGCTTTTCGGGTCAAGGAGGCCTGTACTCCTTCGGCTAGCACCACTACCTCCGCCGTGATTTTTTCGCCACCGTCCAGCGCTACGCCGCAAACAGCACCCCTGCCCAAAACTTTGCGCTCATAAAGTAGCTCACGGGCTACAGTTGCTGTTTCCAGTGCGGCTCCGGCAGCAACAGCTTTTTCGGCTAACCAACGGTCAAAACGTGGACGGAGAGCTGTAAATTTGTTGAATGGCGCCTTGGCAAAACGCAAACCGCTAAACCCGATTTCCACGGCGGAGTCCCGGTCCAGCAGCCAAACTCCGTCCCGTACTACGGCGCGCTCCAGAGGCGCCTCCAGCCAAAACTCCGGCACAACCTCTGCCAACGGTTCGGCATAAATTGTGCCCCCGAACATATTTTTGCTGCCTGGGTAATCACCACGCTCCAGCAAAACTACTTTTAAGCCGCTGGAAGCCATAAAAAAAGCGGCCGTGGAGCCAGCCGGACCGGCACCCACCACTACAGCATCGTAATGTGTCAACAGCTATTCCCCCTCATGTCCGTAGTTTTACCGCAACAGGGGAATAGAATACTAAAGGCTATCTGTTGATACAGTCAGGCTTGCCCGCTAGAACCTTTAGAGGTATAGTATTGCTAAGGGGTGATCTATTTTGTTGCGGCGCTGTATCATGGTTTTTCTTTATAAGTGGCAAAACAATGAACCCTGGTATCTGCTGCTCAAGCGCAACTATGAGTTGGGAGGATACTGGCAACCCGTTACCGGTTTTATTGAGGAGCCAGAAACTAATCGCCAAGCCGCCCTAAGGGAGCTCAACGAGGAAACAGGCATCGAGATCTACGAACGCATTATAGATCCCAGGCACTATTTTTTTATTAATATGAACGGAGAAAAATGCGCCATTTCCGTGCTGGCCGTAGAAGTAGCCAACCCTCCTCGCATCCGTCTTTCCTTCGAACATACTGAACATTGCTGGTTGCATTACCAGGAAGCTCGCACCATGCTATATTGGGAAAACAACCGCGAAACACTTGACAAGCTGCATCAGCAGCTGCTGAATAGCAAATAAGCCCGCCAGTCACATGCGTTGGCTGATGTTTTTTTTCTGGTGGGAAATTAATTCCTCATTCTGTGCGACCCCTTGCTGCGCAGGTTCGACCAGTTGGACTTTTTTGAGAAATGCTCCCTCCATGTGAAAAATTGGCTCATAAAGACTGCCCCACCGTTTTAAAGCCTCTTTGACAACATACTTTAGCTGACTATGGCATTGCTCTGCTTCCAGCACCGTACTATTTGCCGTATGACGGCGCTGGTGGTATAGAGTCTGATCCACCCAACAAAACTGAAAAGATTCAGCAAGTCTAAGCAGCAGATCAAAGTCCTGCGGCATCAGCCTCTGATCGTAAACCCTTTCCCTCCACCCTCCCACCACCTCTAAGGCTGCTTTACGGTAGAGTCTTGGGCAGTGGGTCTGTAATTTTTCCAGAACCTCGTATTTGTCGCGATATTTAGTGCCGGGAATCACAGGGCCCTGCCGCAAACCAAGATCGTCTTCAAACCACAAGCGGCGGTTAGCGTATACCAAGCCAACGTTTGCCGGCTGGCGATCCATCTCCCGGACCAACGTTTCCAGAGCATGAGGCTCTAGCCAATCATCTCCATCCAGCTCTAGGATATATTCCCCCAAGGCAAACTTCAAGCCAAAATTTTGCGCCGCCGCCTGCCCCCTGTTTTTTAACAGACAGAGCGGAATAATGCGCGCATCAAAAATCTTATTTATTTCATGCCAAGTTTGATCGGTCGAGCCATCATCGACGATAACTAAGTGAAAAGACGGGAAAGTCTGCCCCAGAACGCTGCCGATGGCTCGGGCAATATATCTCCCTTGGTTATAGACAGGCATCAGCACGCTTACTTTCGGCAGATCACCTCTTTGCCGGCGTGTTTCTATGCCAGCCAGCGCACTTTTATTCATAATTTCCTCTCGCGTTGAGTTGGTGGTATAGGCGTATTTACCTCCTAAACGGTACTCCATTAGGATCACCGGGACAAATTTTATATCCCCTAACTGTAGGACTCTCATGTAAAATTCGTGGTCCTCCACCTTCTCATATCTGGGATTATATCCGCCCGCCTGGAAATAGGCTGCACTTTTAAAGAGAAAAGAAGGGCCTATAAAACTGTGCTGAAAAATATCTTCTTTGGGTCTTTGCATAAAGGAAACCTTTTCCGGACCGGGGGGCTTTAGTCGCGCCCCACCCTCATTAATCAGGTAAAACAGTGAATATGCCAGTACCGTGTTAGCGGGGGAACTTTCCAAAGCCTCCACTAGTGTAGACAAAAAGTCCGACTGATAACGATTATCGCTGGAAAGCCAGGTAAAATAGTCACAATCCGACAGTCTGGCAAAGCCCTCGTTCAAGGAAAAGGCAATGCCCCTATTATCCCGGCGGTGAAGAATTTCAAACGGAACCGTCAGCCGCCTAGCAGCATGTTTAACGGCCACCACGGTTGAATCATTTGCTCCGTCAATGACAATGACAAGCTTAAAGTTGCGGAAGCGCTGCGCTGCCACAGAGTCTAGACATTCGTCGATATACCTCCGCTGCTGGTGGTACACTGGAAGAACCACGCCAACTCTTGGAGATAAGCCTCCTAAAAAATTTTTCATCATTCTCTCCTCCCCTCCCCTTAATAATATGACAGCCGCCCCTTTTTGTCCGATGCATCTTGTGTATGAGAAAGATATTTTCCGCATACGATTTACTCTAGGAACTGGCGCGGCACTAGGGCAGAGCGGATTTTGGAGGCAATGGAGGCGAGTGCGATTCTTTATTTCGCCGGATACCATGACGCAGAGGAAAGCTGGACCGGCAGTTTTAGCCGCGCTGTGCGCAGAGAGCTGCTACGACTTCATGTTCAATTTACGGAATTGCCCCCCTATGACTGGCGGGGAGCAGCAGCACCCTATAAACATTACTTGAGAGTCACGAGCTCCGAAGAAGATGCCTGGTTTATCGGCTGGGCGCAAAGCGAACTAATTGAACTGGTGGCCCATAAAAAAGGCCGTAAATACGGCTTGGTAGTAGGCCTAACCGCAGGACACCTTGACCCACTCATCTTCTCTTTGGATAAAGAGGAGCTGCGCGAAAGAAAGCGGCTGGCACTTTACGATAAGCTTTTTGCCAATTCAGACTGGTGTAGGAACTGTATCAGCCGTGCCTATCCAGAGTTAGCTGACAGGGTAGTCGTCACCGGCTTCCCTTTTGATTTCCGGGCGCTGCAGCCTTACCTGCGGTTTCCAAAGGAAAAACCCCTCGTAGTGTTTAATCAGCGCTTCGCCCTGGAAAAACTGCACATCCTGGAAATCGAGGCGGCACATCTGCTTTCTCAATGCGGTTTCCGCGTGCAGCACCTCTCCGGGATTCCGGAAGCAAGACTTATTGCGGGGAATCCTTCTCTTGCCCCTTTGCTGGCAGCCGCACGGGAAAAGGGGCTGGAATTTATTTATAATAAAGATAAACAGTCCTATCTGCAAAGCCTTGCCAAAGCCAGAGTTGTAGTTACTACTTCCATTGCCGACATGCTGCCTGTCTCGCTCATCGAAGCAATCTATCTTGGCGCAGTACCGGCAGCGCCCCGCGCTCTCTGTTTCCCCGAATTTGTTCATCCCGATAACCTGTATACGCCGTACGCCCTGACAGAAATCGTGGACATCGCCGCCCGACAACCAGTGCGTTACCATCCCATAGAGAAATATGCCAAGGAAGTTGTAGTAGAGCGCATGTTAGCAGAAATGGGCGTAAAGTAAACAGCACTTTTGGCAATTTTACAGGGAACCTTTTTGCGTCAGTCTGCGTCGAAACAAACAAAGGCGTAGACACCAAAAATATAGAGGATGTGGTTACAGTTAGCAAAGGAAAAGGCTTCTTTGTGGTTCTTTTTTTAGCCCTCCTACTTTTGGCCGGCTGCGGGATCAGAGACAAACAAGACGCCGGCGCTAACATCAGCATGCCAGCAAGCCCGCCGTCCCCGGCTGCGACCTCCAAAGACATGGCAACTATAGAAAATATGGCCAGGCCTTCTCCCGGAGGAATCATCATACCGGACGGCAGCCTGCCCTCTCAAGGTCAGCAGCGCCTAATCCGCAACGCCGATCTAAACCTGGAAGTACCTGACTTGATGCCCGCGCTGGCAAGCCTTGAACAACTGGCCAGGCAGGCCGGTGGCATGCTCACCAATTCCTCCTTTAGCGGTCGGGAACAGCAGCGTTCTGCTTCTGTAACGGCACGGGTACCGGAAGCAGCTTTTGACCAATTCCTGCTGGAGGCCAAAAAATTCGGGAAAGTAATCACGCGGCATATGTATACCAGTGATGTTACCAGGCAGTATATCGACCTGGAGGCCAGAATCAACAACCTGCGTCGTCAGGAGCAGCGTCTTCATTCTATTCTGGAGCAGGCTAAAACGGTGCGGGAAATTCTGGACATTGAAAAGGAGCTGGAACGAGTACGAGGTCAGTTGGAGTCGCTAACTGGTGAGTTCCGTTATTTGCGCGACCAGGTGCAGTACGCCACGGTTAACATTCATTTGACCGAGAGCCCGAAGGCCAGTCCCGTCATCACCGGAGCAGGGTTAAGAGGCGTCTGGCAACGCGGTCTGCTGGGGTTAACAGCATCCATTAACGGTCTGCTCGCTTCGCTTGCCAATGCCTTGGTCTTTTTGCTGACAGCACTACCTTACTTGCTCACTCTGGCCATAATCGTTGTTCCCTTAGCCTTTCTGGCGCTGCGAAGACTGAAAAAGCACACAAAAACTGACCTTCAGGCGCCCATGCCAGAAGTACCCGACAAATAATACAACGTCAGGTCTGACTCCTGATAGCGAGCAGCACAGCTACCACGCCTAACATCTGCGTAAAAGCCAGCGTCTCCCCCAGCAAGAGCATCGCCAGCACGATAGCCACTATCGGCTCCACGGCCGCTACCAGTGTCGCTTTGCCGGCTTCAATGTACTGCAGGCCATTGGCAAATAAGATGTAGGGCAGCATGGTGCAAAAAATGGCTACCACCAAAACGAGCAGCCAGAGCATAGGCGGTGCCGTGGCCAGCGGCAATAAAACCCAAGGAGCGCGTACGAAGGTCAGGAATAGCAATCCTATCCCCAGTCCCAGAACTACTGTTTCTAGGCTGCCGTAGCCGCGCCGCATGGCCGCTTTTGCAAAAACGCTGTAGATGCCGAAAGTGAAACCGGAGCCAAGGCCGTATAAAATGCCCGTCAAGCTAAACGCCAGATGGGCGGGGCGATATGCTCCCACCATCAGAATAACACCGACAATCGTCAGGAACACGGCGACAGCTTTTCGGGCCGTCAGTCTCTCCTGTAGCACAAGGCGCGCTACCAGCACACTAAAAGCCGGTGCCGTATAAAGAAGCACCACGGCAGTACTAACATTAGTCAGCTGGATAGCCGACAAGTAAAAGATATTAAAGAGCGCAACGCTGATAGCCCCAAAAACCATGAAAAATAGCCAGTCTTCTCTCTTCGGCTTAATCTTCCTGCCTGTCAGCCAGAAGAAAAGAAAAAGCGTAAAGAAACTGATGCCAATCCGCAACAGAGCGAGCGTCAGTGGCTCCAGCCCGAAAGCAAAGATGTACTTAGTCACTGTTCCGGTAGCACCCCACAGCACCCCGGCTAGGATGATAAAAGTAAGTCCCCAGCTTTGTCCATTGCAAAAAATACCGCTTGCGCGGTATTTTTTCTCAGGCTTCATTTAGCTGTTGAAGTAGCGTGTCCAGATCTAAGCGGTGAGCAACTGCCGCCTGTGCTATCGTCTCACCGGTAGCGCTGGCACAGCCAAAGCAGTGCATGCCAAAGCGCATAAAGACCTGCGACGCCTTGGGATTTTGCCGCAGCGTTTCCGCGATGGTCATCTCCTTAGTAATCCGGCCCTTTTTTTCTTCGTGATGACTCATTTTGCACACTCCTCTTTGTTCATCATATGCCATATTCTATCTTTATTATCCAACTACGTCAAGAAAATCATTCCCGAATTCTTGCATGATCTCCCTTGTTTTTGTCACCTGTGCCACCAGGCGGCTGAATTCCGGAGGTGTCAAAGATTGCTGTCCGTCACACTCCGCCTGCTCCGGACACGGATGAACCTCTACGAGCAGACCATCGGCACCGGCCGCCACGGCAGCGCGGCTCATCGGAGCCACTAGGCTCTTTCGGCCAGTAGCATGACTCGGATCCACAATCACAGGAAGCTCTGTCAGTTCTTTTAGCAAGGAGACGGCGCTTAAGTCCAAAGTGTTCCGCGTCGCCGTTTCAAAGGTGCGGATGCCGCGCTCGCAAAGAATCACCTCCTGGTTTCCCGACTCCCGGATGTACTCGGCCGCCAGCAGCCACTCCTCAATGGTAGCCGACATGCCGCGCTTGAGCAGTACCGGTCGCCGCATACGGCCCACTTCTTTGAGCAGGGCCGTATTTTGCATGTTGCGGGAGCCAACCTGAATAATGTCGGCCACCTCCGCCACGGTTGCCACATCACGGGTGTCCAGCACTTCAGTCACTACCGCCAAACCTGAGATCAGGGCCACATTCTTCAGCATGGCCAGCCCCGGCCGACCAAGCCCCTGGAAGCTGTGAGGGGAGCTTCTCGGCTTGTAGGCACCGCCCCGCAACACCTGAGCCCCGGCCTCCTTGACAGCCAAAGCCACTTCCAGCAGTGTCTCTTCATCCTCCACTGCGCACGGTCCGGCCATGATTACTAGGGCCCCTCCACCGATACGCACCGCTCCTAAGTCGATAACTCTGCCTTTCCTTGCGAGCCTAGTAGGGCAAGAAATTGCGCCTGCCTTCTCTTCAACTGTCATTTTGTTCACCTCCGCGGAGGGCCTTTTTCAGCAAACGAGTAAAGTCTTTGGCAGCATGGTATTTTCCCTCCACACCGACAGCAGAGCCTAGGCGCTGCGCCAAAGCACTGCCCATAATAACCCCATCGGCAAGCTTAGCAGCAAGAGCCGCCTGCCCTGGGCCGAAGAGGCCAAAGCCCAGCAGCAAAGGTAGGTCTGTGTATTGACGCGCCCGCTGTAAGAGGGTTGGCAGTTCCACGTCGAGCGCCTGCCGCTCTCCGGTTACTCCGGTCACCGTCACACAGTAGATGAAACCAGCAGCGGTACTGCAAATCTTCCTCAGTCTTTTTTCACTCGTTGTCGGCGCAATCAAGCTGATATTGATTATCCCAGCCTTACACGCGATAGCAGTTAGGACAGCCGCCTCTTCGTATGGCAGATCAGGCACGACTAGGGCAGAAACTCCCGCCGCCGCCGCATCGTGGCAAAAACGCTCCTGTCCGTAACGCAAAATAATATTGAAATAGACAAGTAGCACTAGAGGGAGCGCCTGTTTTTTGCGAAAACGTGCCGCCAGAGCTATGACCTCCCCGGGAGCAGTCTCTGCTTGCAGCGCCCTGCCCGCTGCTGCCTGTAGCACTGGCCCGTCGGCTAGCGGGTCGGAAAAAGGAATGCCAAGTTCTATAACATCGGCGCCGCCCGCAACCAGCGCCTGTAGCAGTTCCTCTGTCGTCTCCAGGTCTGGGTCGCCGGCCATCAGAAAGGGGACGAGGGCTTTCTCGCCTTTTTTTTGCATCGACGCCAGTTTTTCGGCTAAGATGTTCATACCTTTTTCACCCCCGTAAGTTGGGCCACTGTTTCCACGTCCTTGTCACCGCGCCCGGAGAGGTTTAGCAAAATTATTTTCTCCGGCGGCAATTCCGGGGCAATTTTTATAACGTGCGCCAAGGCGTGGGCGCTCTCTAGGGCCGGGATGATTCCTTCCTCCCGGGCTAAAAGCGCAAACGCTGCCAGCGCCTCCTCATCTGTGACTGATACGTATTGCACACGCCCGCTTTCCATCAGGTAAGCGTGTTCTGGGCCCACGCCGGGATAGTCAAGGCCGGCGGAGACAGAGTGAGCCGGTATTACCTGCCCGTTTTCGTTCTGCAGCAAGTAGGATAGTGTCCCGTGCAGAACACCCGGGCTTCCTTTACCAAGGGTAGCGGCGTGCTTCTCTGTATCTAGCCCCTCCCCCGCCGCTTCCACACCGATGCAACGCACCCCCTCGTCAAGAAACGGATAAAAGAGTCCGATAGCATTGCTGCCGCCTCCTACACACGCGACAAGCAGATCAGGTAGCCGTCCTTGCTGCACCAGCATTTGCTTCCGCGCCTCCTGGCCGATTACGGACTGCAGGTCGCGCACCATAGTTGGATACGGGTGAGGGCCGACCGCTGACCCAATCAGGTAAAAGGTCTCACGAACATTCGTTACCCAGTCACGGAGCGCCTCATTAATCGCATCTTTGAGCGTCCGGCTACCTGAGAGTACCGGTATCACCTCAGCCCCCAGCAGACGCATGCGGAACACATTAAGAGACTGGCGCTTCATATCCTCTTCACCCATATAGACGACACATTCCAGACCATAAAGCGCCGCCGCCGTAGCTGAAGCTACTCCGTGCTGACCCGCCCCAGTTTCTGCTACTAGGCGCCCTTTGCCCATTCGCCTAGCCAATAGCGCCTGCCCTAGCGCGTTGTTAATCTTATGGGCGCCGGTATGGTTCAGGTCCTCCCGTTTAAGATAAATAGTAGCGCCGCCAAGCATCTGCGACAGTTTTTCTGCCCGGTAAAGCAGTGTCGGCCGTCCCACATACTGCTCCAGCGCCTCCTGGTACTCTGCCTGAAAAGAAGCCTCTTCTTTAGCGGTAAAATACGCCTGCTCCAGTTCTTCCAGAGCCGCCATCAACGTCTCCGGCACATACTGGCCGCCAAAGGGACCAAACCTGCCTTTTGACTCCATCAGTCGCACATCCTTGTCGCCTTGATAAAGGCTTTGATTTTCTGAAGATCTTTTCTTCCTTCGCTCTCCACGCCGCTTGACACATCGACTGCGTATGGGCGTACCTGGCGGATGGCTACAGCCACATTTTCCGGCGTCAGCCCACCGGCTAGGATAACCGGCACCTCCGGACGGCCGGCAAGCAGTGACCAGTCAAAAGTACGACCCGTCCCGCCGGCTAGCAACGGGTGGTAGGTATCAAGGACAAAACCGGACGCCGGGAACGGCAAGAGCTTCGCTAGGTCGCCGGCCGCTTGCACCCGGACGGCCTTCAGAATCGGCAGGGTAAAGCCGGCGCAATATGCGGCGTCTTCTGCGCCGTGGAACTGTAGCACCGTCAGGCCGCAGACATCGGCAATCTCCCGGACAGCGACTTGCTCCTCATCGGCAAAGACGCCTACCCGCCCGACAAAAGGCGGCAGCGCAGCACAGATGGCTCTGGCCCTATCCACCTCTACCCGGCGAGGGCTCTTGGCAAAGACGAGCCCGATGGCCTCCGCTCCGGATGCCGCCGCAAACAGCGCCGTCTCCACATCTTTTAAGCCACAAATTTTTACCTTCACCGTCATTTCCTCATCTCCCCAGCAAGTTCCTGATTTTTTCAGCCGGGTCGGCCGCCCTTACAAGCGCTTCACCTACCAGCACTGCATCTGCCCCGGCAGCCGCTGCTAGCCTCACATCGTCAGCCGTCATTATCCCGCTCTCGCTCACCAGCAACACATTATCTGAGACTAGGCTTGCCAGCCGCTCTGTATGGCGAAGGTCCGTCTTAAAGCTTTGCAGGTCACGGTTATTGATGCCAATAATCTTAGCACCAACACGCAGCGCACACCTTACTTCCTCTGCGCTGTGTATTTCCACCAGTGCCGCCAGCCCCAGCCTGTCGCAAATCTTCAAGAACTCCGCCAGAGTCGCCTCCGGCAAAAGACCAGCAATTAACAGAACCGCATCGGCTGGCAGCAAGCGCGTTTCATATAATTGCCACTCATCAATGATAAAGTCCTTGCGCAAGACCGGCAGCCTTACTACCCGGCGTACCGCGATCAGGTCTGCAAGACTCCCTTGGAAATGGTCTTCCTCTGTCAGTACCGAGATAGCCCGGGCGCCGCCTTCCTCGTAATGAGCCGCTAGTTCCGCCGCCGGTACAGTCATCCCTAAAGAACCTCGGGAGGGGGAAGCTTTTTTTATTTCCGCGATCAGTGAAATGCCTGGCGCATCTAGGGCTTCGGCAAACTGCCGCAGTGCCGGCGCGCTAGGCAGCTTTTCCTGCAACGCCATGAGCGGCAGCTTCCGCTTATCCTCAGCCAGTCTTAATTTTTTATCAGCAACGATCTGTGCCAGCATTCTCTTTGCACCTGCCCGTAAAGATTTTTAGAGCTTCCAGCTTAGCCGTTGCCGCCCCGCTATCCAGCGCCTGTTCAGCCAAATGCGCACCTTCCTGCAAATCTTCGGCTAATCCACCCACATAAAGCGCCGCAGCAGCGTTGAACACGGTTGCCTCTCGGTACGCTCCGCGCCTCCCGCCCAACATATCTAGGAGCAGAGCCGCATTTTCAGCCGCTCCTCCTCCTTGCAACGCCCTCGCAGACGCACGCCTCAACCCGACCTGCTCCGGCGCCAGATGGTAGCAGCTTAGTTTACCGTCTCTGATTTCCGCTACCAGCGACTCTCCGGAAAGCGTTAGTTCATCGCTGCCGTCAGAGCCGTGAACGACTAGCACCCGCTCTGCACCAAGCATACGCAGGACCTCCGCCAACAAACGCACCAACTCCGGCGCATAAACACCCATCACCTGCCGCCGCGCTCCGGCCGGGTTAGTCAGCGGCCCAAGCACATTAAACACTGACCGCACCCCCACTTCCCGCCGCGGCGCTGCGGCATGACGCAGTGCCGGGTGCAAAGCAGGTGCATAAAGAAATGTCATACCCACTTCGTCCAGACATCGTCCCATTTCTGCCGGCGTCAGCTCTAGGACAACGCCGAGCGCTTCCAGCACATCGGCAGAGCCGCACAAGCTAGATACGGCACGGTTCCCGTGCTTGGCCACCGTAAGTCCCGCTCCGGCTGCTACCAGCGCCGCCGCCGTAGAGATGTTAACCGTACTTTTCCCATCTCCCCCCGTGCCGCAGGTATCAGTAAGGCCTTCCCGCTTCGTAGTAACTTTTTCTGACGCCTGCCGCATAGCTACTGCGCAGCCATATATTTCCTCCGCCGTTTCTCCCTTCATCTTCAGTGCTACAAGGAACGCTGCCACCTGAGCCGAAGTCGCCTCTCCGACCATAATGACACTCATGGCCGTTTTTGCCTCCTGCGGCGTCAGATTTTTTCTGTCACACAGCTTGCGCAGCAACTCTTTCATGCCGCCACACCTCGCAGAAAGTTTTTCAGTATCGTCCGTCCGTCCGGAGTAATAACTGATTCCGGGTGAAATTGCAGGCCATACACCGCCATCCTCTTATGCCGTACCGCCATAATCAGCCCCTCCGCCGTGCTGGCGGTGACTTCTAGGCACTCCGGCAACGTCTCCCGTCGGACAACAAGTGAGTGGTAACGTCCCGCCTTAAACGGGAGGCCTACACCGGTAAAAAGCGCATCGCTGTCGTGCCACACTTCTACAGACTTGCCATGCACCGGCTCAGGGGCCCGCACCACCTGCCCACCGAAGGCCTGGCCGATGGCTTGGTGTCCGAGGCAGACACCAAGGATGGGTACCTTGCCGGCAAAGTGCCTAATGACGGCGAGCGACAATCCGGCATCATCTGGTGTACCGGGACCAGGGGAAATAACAATGGCCTTTGGTTGACAAGCATCCAAATCCCTCAAGCTAAAGGCATCATTCCGCAGCACCTGCATTTTTGCCCCAAGTTCGCCCAGCATCTGTACCAAGTTATAGGTAAAGGAATCATAATTGTCGATTACAGCCATCATTTTGTCTCCACTCCTAGCGCAGCCAACATAGCTCTAGCCTTATGCCTTGTTTCCTGATACTCATTTTCCGGTACTGAATCGGCCACAATGCCGGCACCGGTCTGGATATAGGCCATACCCTCTTTGATAATCAGCGTGCGGATAGTGATACATGTATCCATATTGCCATTAAAATCCAGGTAACCGACTGCCCCGCCGTACGGCCCACGCCGCACCGCTTCTAACTCGTTAATAATTTGCATGGCCCGTACCTTGGGCGCGCCTGTCAGTGTCCCTGCCGGGAAACAGGCCGCCAGAGCGTCAAGCGCGTCTTTCCCATCTGCCAGTTCCCCTGCTACCTCGGAAACCAGATGCATAACGTGCGAATAGCGCTCCACCTTGGCAAATTCCTTCACCTGCACCGTTCCGTACCTAGCGACCCGGCCGATGTCATTGCGCCCTAGGTCGACGAGCATGACATGCTCTGCCATCTCCTTCTCATCAGCAAGCAATTCCGCCGCCAGTTGCTGGTCTTCCTCCGCGCTGCTGCCACGCCGTCTAGTACCGGCGATAGGCCTGGTAGTCGCCGTCCTGCCTTCCACTCTGACCAGCATTTCCGGCGAGGCCCCCACCAGTGTCACCTCCGGATTGCGCAGAAAAAACATATACGGCGACGGGTTCAGGCTGCGCAGCCGCCGGTAGACAGCAAACGAATTTTCCTGCACCGGCACCGTCAAGCGCTGCGAAAGAACAACCTGAAAGATGTCCCCCGCCCGGATGTATTCCTGGGCTACCCTTACGCACTCTGTAAATTCTGCTTCGCTCACGCTACCCGTCGCTACCACCTGCTGCCGGCAATCCGCCTCTGCTACCACCGTTGGCAGTGGTGCAGAAAGCGCCTCCACCATCTGCAGCAAAGTAGTTTGCGCCTCTTCTGTAGCCAGTGCAGGTGATTCGCCTGCAAACAATGGCCTGTGTACAGCTAGGTGAAGCCTGTGCGTGAAATGATCAAAAATAAGCACGTTTTGCATAAACTGCAGGTAGACATCCGGCAACCCCAGTTCATCAGGAGGGGTCTTTCCCACCGGCTCCAAGAGAGCAGCAACGTCATAAGAAAAATAGCCCACTGCCCCCCCGGAAAAACGAACCGGCGACGGATGCAGGTCCGTGCGATACTGCCCTAAAAGCTCTTTTAAGACTTTAAACGGCTTTTCCAGGCGTTTTTCGCGCCTTCCATCCCGCCAAGAAATCTCTACCTCATTCTCCCAAGCTTTTAACGTCAGGAATGGGTTATAGCCTATGAAAGAGTAGCGTGCCACCTGCTCTCCGCCGGCGGCGCTCTCCAGCAGGCACGCCGGTCCCTCTGGGCAAAGTTTTAAAAAAGCGCCAATAGGTGTTTCCAGGTCTCCAGGCAGTGAATGGCGGACGGTGACCATTTTCACCTCCCTTCCGGACTGCTGTGGGAACATCTTTCTTGTCTCCTTTCTTTTCTTGCACATAAAAAAGCCCTCGTCCAGGGAAGGACGAAAGGCTTAGCTTTCGCGGTACCACCTTCATTGGTCTGCAAATGCAGCAGACCCGGCTTTGTCAGGTACGGGACTTAAAGGAAAAACAACAGCCCGATACCCCGTCCCCTTTAACGGTGGGACACGCCGTCAGAGCCTACTTTTCTTTCGGTCTGCCACTCACGGGCCCATTCGGCGGCGGTCCTTCTGCCGGATCACACCTGCCCCGGCTCTCTGAGAGAAGTTCCTCTTCGCTTACTCTTCCCATTCATCGTCTTTGGAAAAGTGTAGCATGAGGCGAGCATAGCTGTCAAGCAGTTTTTTGCGAGAGCCTTCAGGGTGAAAATGGATTGACGTGAACGAGGACGTGGCTAATTTCCGGAAAACTCCCCAACAGCGCTTTCTTAACCTCTTTGGCCACTTCATGGCCCTGAGAGACACGCAGGTTTTCATCTACACCGATATGTAACTCCACATGGATTTCTGAGCCAAACCGTCGGGCACGCAGACAATGAAACGCCTCCACTCCGGCCGTTTCCTGTACCTTGGCTCTGATTTTTTCCAGCACAGCTTCGTCGGGAGCAGTATCCACCAAATCACCGAAGCCCCGCCTGCAGAAAGTGAAGCCGAGGCGGATAATAAGCACACTAATAAATAAGGCGACCAGACCTTCAAGGAGCGGAAAACCGGCACGCGCCCCGGCAATGCCCAAAAAAACGCTGGATGAAACCATAACATCGCTACGGTGATCCCAGGCGACGGCCAAAAGCAGCTGATTGCCAGTTTTGCAGGAGGCGCTCCTAGTATAACGGAACATTATTTCTTTGATAATAATACCTGCCGCCGACGCATACAGCGCAGCCGTTCCGGGGACTGCCACCTCGCCGGCACGAAGACTAACAAGAGCGCTTCGAGTCAGCTCAAGGCCGACGAAAGCAATTGCGAAGCCCATGGCGCAGGAAGAAAGTGACTCAATCTTGCCGTGGCCGAAGTGATGGCGCCCATCCGGCGGCTTGCCGGACAAGTGAACGCTGACCAGCACCGCCAAGTTTGCGAGAATGTCTCCCATGGAATGTACTGCCTCCGCCAGCAACGCGGCGCTACCTGCAGCCTTACCAACAAAAAACTTCAGCAAAACTAAGAACACATTACATAGCAGCGTGTGCAAAACTATTTTTGCTGCTGGCGAACTGTGCATTTTGCTCCGCCTCCCGACAAACCTATTATATAGCTGACGGAACGGGAGGTGCAAGTTAAAACAAAAAATCTCATCTTTCTGGCAAACAAAAAGCGCCTGGCCGTCAGACCGGGCACTTTAAAAAAAATCCTGCAAAGTTTAGGAATTAAGGCCAAAAATTCCGCCAGCCGCTCCGGCGACAAAAGCCAGGAAAGCTTTAGAAAGGTAACCTAGGTGAACCTGGAAGTCCGGCAGTAAAATTACGGCAAAAACCACTAGTCCCACCAGATAGGCCAGACCGGTAATGCCGCCGTTCAACCAGCCTTTGGTTTCCAAGCGCCGTGCCACATAAGCAGCAGCAACAAAAATGGCCACCAGAGAAGTAGCGTAAGCAATATAGGGCAAAATTCCTTCCGTCAGGCGGGTATGCTGAATCAGTGCGCTAAAGATTAAAAAGACGACCAGGGAAATGAAATAGGCGTAAAGGACTCCTTTGGCCATAATTATGGCAGTAGCTGGGGTCTTTAGCTTTATAGCTACGGCACTCCTTTTCGGCATGGACGTCACCTCCGCAAGTCTTTACTTGCAATATATTAGTCCAAGCCACTGAATATGCCATCTCTTCAATCCTTTTCTTTGATAATACTTTCTACGCCAAAGCGCGCCATCTGGATAGTAGTCTTTTCGGCGATGCGAACCGCGAGTTCGTCACCGTTGACATTTTCGACGCGCCCATAAATGCCGCAGACAGTACGGACTTTGTCTCCTTCCTTAAGAGAAGTCAACAGATCCTTGCGTTGCTTCTGCTGGTTCATCTGCGGGCGAATAAGCAGGAAATAAAAGACAACAAACAACACAATAAAAGGTAATAAGCTCTGGATGGCCGGATCCAATGTCAGTCCTCCTTTGTTTGCCCGAAGCGGGCGGTAAAATCCCTGTAGAATTTCGGGAAAGTACCGTCTAGGATGCTTCCCCGGATACAGGTCATAAGCTGGGTCAGTACATGAAGGTTATGGCAGGTGGTCAGCCGAAAGCCTAGGATCTCGTTGGCTTTGAGCAAGTGCCTGATATAAGCGCGTGTGTAATGTCGGCAGGCGTAGCAATCGCAACCTTCATCCAGCGGACGAAAGTCGCGAGCAAAAGGCGCATTGCGAACAGTCAGGTAACCGTGACGTGTCATCACCGTGCCGTTGCGGGCAATACGAGTCGGCAGGACGCAGTCAAACATATCCATGCCGCGTGCCACAGCCTCGACAAGGTAGTCAGCCGTGCCCACGCCCATCAGGTACCGCGGTTTATCAGCTGGCAGGTGAGGCGCCACTGTCTCCAGCACTTGGTGCATCAATTCCGGCGGCTCGCCAACGCTCAAGCCTCCCACAGCATAGCCGGGAAAATCCATAGCTACCAGGTCACGCGCACTCTCCCGACGCAAATCATGGTACATGCCGCCCTGGACGATGGCAAATAGCGCCTGGTCCGGGCGCCGCTTGCTTTTAAGGCACCGTTCCGCCCAACGGGTAGTGCGGCACATGGAATCTTTAATATACTCGCGGTCTGACGGATAAGGCGCACATTCGTCAAAAACCATAATAATGTCAGCCCCAAGTGACTCCTGGATGGCCATCACTTTTTCCGGGCTTAAAGTGTGCTCCGAACCGTCAAGATGAGAGCGGAAAGTAACGCCAGCCTCCGTGATTTTGCGCAGCGCCCCTAGGCTAAAAACCTGGAAACCACCGCTGTCAGTCAGTATCGCCTTGTCCCAGTTCATAAAGCGGTGGAGTCCGCCTGCCTCCGCAATCACCTCGTGACCGGGGCGAAGATAAAGATGGTAGGTGTTGCTGAGAATGATACCGGCACCGATTTCCTTCAGCTCTTCCGGGCTCATGGCCTTGACGGTAGCCTGTGTACCCACAGGCATAAAGACCGGTGTCAGCACATCCCCGTGTTGGGTGTGTAAAATTCCCGCCCTGGCGCCGGTCTGCCCGCATTCTTTAATTAGGGTAAAACCAGTCAACGCCATACCTCCGCCAGACTGCGCCAGTCCGGCCAAGCTTGTCTGCCCTCGTCGGTAAGCATCCTTTGCACCTCATGTGATAGAATCTTCCGCAGGCGGCATGATTGTCTACTCTATAGTAATACCCTGGAAATAAAATCTCAAAATCTGTTCGAAATTAAGACCTCGACGCGCTTTCTCAAAGGCGCCCCACTGAGACATGCCCACGCCATGCCCCCAACCGCGCCCTTGAAAAGAAAAGGCCATGGGCACACGAGAAACGACTCGATGGAGCGTTCCGTTGCTCAGGTGAACGTCTAGCGTCCCTGTATCTATGGACTTATTCCCCTCTGCTGTAGAAAGATACACCGCGCTATTGAGGGGAATTTCGCGGACAACCCCGCCGGCACCCGCTACATGCACCGCATGATGGACGGGAACGACGTCAAAAAGAGTGCTTGGCAGAGGTTCTCTTGTGATCTGGCCACTTTCAGGGTTTTGTCTTAGCAAACTAAAAGCGGAACGGATGTTGTGGCGTTCGATTAGCACCTCTCCGGCAGTCCCCCGCACCACCAAACGGGTATGACGTCCTCCGGTAGAACGAGCTAGAGAGGCTATTTCCAGGATAGTGCCCACATCGAGGCTTGCAGTAGTCCTCAGAATTGATTGCAAGTCTTCGCGCTGATGTGTGCGCACCCAGCGCGCTGGAAACGCCGTATTGTTGTTAGCTCGGGACAAAAGGTGCGTAACGAGCGTCTCCGAAACGGACAAGGGGTCGGAAACAGCTCTGGCGTACTCCACCCTGTTGGCCCAGACCTCTTCTGAGTTCTCGGTGTTGCCGCCGCTGTTCGAGTGGTAAAATAGCTCGGACACCCGGCCATTAAAACGTGCTACTCGGCCGGCAGTTTCGCTGACGGCCCGTAAGGAGTTGGTAAACCTTTCGTCAAAGCCGGCATATTTCTGGCAACAGCCTGGGGAGTCGCAGAGACTAAAGCCAAGCGCCCGGTGTTTGTTTAGATTAGCCAAAGCGTAGGAGCGGGCTGCTACCGCCTGCGCTTTTAAAGCTTCCAGCGGCCAGCTGTCGCTCATTTCGAAAGGCACAACGCCGAGTACATATCTCTCCAAGTCTAGGATATTGACTACGGCCAGTCTACTGTTGCTGACAGACAGCTCAAAAGCACCGTCATAATTCCGCGTGAACTGCCCTGGGGCTGCTATCCGCGTTGGCCGACTACCTAGAGGTGTAAGGAGCAATAAGGAACGTCCATCCGGAAAACGTCCGTCAGTAATGAGGCCAATATCCGACATGCTCGGGTCGTTTAGTATGAGCAGTTCCCCTTGTGTAGCGGCAGCAAAAGCAGTCGGGTAACCAAGAGCTCGAACAGTAGCGGGAATACCCTCTACCCATGCTTTGTAAGGCAACCCCGAACTGTCAGAGCGATAAACCAGATAAGCAATGAAGCCCCTGCTTCTAGCTTCACGAGCCGCTATCAGCACTTCGTCGGGCGTACGTCCGGCTTCAATCTGTACCATATTGCGTCCGGCTGCTAGCGGGGCAATCTGCACTTGCGTGTAGGTTAGCGGCAGTCGCACCGTTTCGGTCAGGAGCAAAGAAACGGAAAGGCCCTCTGTATTGCTCAGGGAAGCAGATTGGAGCACGGCGTTGGTTCGCGAAGTGCTGTTGAAATAAAGCCCGATCCGAACCTGCTGGCTCGCTGCCGCCTGTCCAAAAGAAATTAAAATCAGCGGCAATATCGCTGCCAGCAGCTTAAGCGTTCTTTTCATGTGTCAAACCTCCTAGCTTGCTAAAGAGATATTTCGCCAGGCTTATCTGTAACTCCTGCAAAAGGTCTCCATCCCCTTTTTTGCGAAAGCAAGCTTTGCGAGGATAACTAGTTAGTCTGAAATGCCAGTATTTTATCTGAATCTACGCATGAGGTAAAAGAGCAGGGAAAGTACAAGGCTCAACACAATCCCAGTCATTAAAGGGAGGTACAGGACAAAGTTTTCCCGGCGGATAATGAAGTCCCCTGGCAGCCGCCCCAAACCAAAGCGCCCTCCTACCGTCAGCAAGAGTCCGAGAAGAAGAAACAAGGCGCCAGCCAGCAGCAAAACACGGCCTAACTGTTCCATATTATGTGCCCCCCTTGTAAAACCGCTCTCTTTCGCTGAAAACACAACCGCAATACGGCTGACGATAAAGATTAAGCCGGCGCGAGATGTCTATGCTTTCCCCGTAACCGGAGCGCAAGTCTTCATAGACGAAACTTAGTCCATATCTTGAGGCTGCCGCTTCCCCTTCCTGCCGCAAAACTTCGTGGTTCTGATAAGGGCTGATAGACAGGGTGGTCGAAAAGAGAGCGTAGCCCCTTTCCGCCGCAGTACGTGCCACTTCATCGAGGCGCAGACGGTAGCAAAGGCGGCAACGCTCCGGCGGACAAGCCAGCACACTGCTGAAATACTTTTCCAATTCATAGTCCTCCCGTACCAATAGCGGCACTTTTTCCGCGGCACAGTAATTCTGCAAAGTCTCGAGGCGCCTCTTGAACTCCCTGTAGGGGTGAATGTTCGGATTGTAAAAGAAACCTTCAGCCAGATAGCCCTGCTGCTGAAAGTTGCGCACGCTGTATGTGGCGCAAGGCGCACAGCAAATGTGCAGCAAAATCTTCATCTTATGCTACCAAAGAGTTTCCTGGTGTAGTTGTGCCGGGGTGGCCAACCCTAGGTGACGGAAGGCCGAGACAGTCGCCACTCTGCCCCGCGGTGTCCTCTGCAGGAAACCGAGTTGCATGAGATAAGGCTCGTAGATATCTTCGATTGTTTCCGTCTCCTCAGCAATGGCGGCAGCAAGTGTATCTAACCCAACCGGTCCCCCGCCAAACTTTTCGATCATTACACGCAGCAGATGGCGGTCAACTTCATCTAGTCCTAAAGCATCCACTTCCAGCATCATGAGCGCAGAACTGGCCACTTCAGCATCAATCTTGTTGCCTGCCCGGACCTGAGCAAAGTCACGGACGCGCTTGAGTAATCTGTTGGCTACTCGGGGCGTGCCTCTGGCCGAGCGCGCAATAAGACGTGCCCCCTCCCCATCAACCTCTACCGACAGAATCCTAGCCGCTCGCAACACAATTTGCAACAGCTCCTCTTCCCGGTAAAACTCCAGACGTGAGACGACGCCAAAACGGTCCCGGAGCGGCGAAGATAGCAACCCGGCCCTGGTAGTAGCACCGATTAGGGTAAAAGGTGGCAAATCAAGGCGTAGAGAACGGGCGCTAGGCCCCTTGCCGATAATAATATCCAGCGCAAAATCCTCCATCGCCGGATACAGTATCTCTTCCACTGTCCGGTGCAACCGGTGGATTTCGTCTATGAACAACACGTCATAAGCTGCCAGATTGGTAAGGATAGCGGCTAAGTCTCCCGGGCGCTCAATAGCAGGCCCCGACGTGTTGCGTAATCCTACACCAAGCTCAGCCGCCACGATAGTGGCCAATGTTGTTTTACCAAGTCCCGGTGGGCCGTAAAGCAAGACATGGTCCAGAGAATCACCGCGTTCGCGTGCGGCGGTAATAAAAAGCCGCAAGCTTTCTTTAAGCTTTGCTTGCCCAATATATTCGTCGAGTAACCGCGGCCGCAGGCTTGTCTCCTGCCAGTCGTCGTTCTGGCGCCGCGCTGAAATAATCCGGTCTTCCATTTTCTAGTCTTTTCCCCCTTTCTTCGGGGATGGGCTTGTCCCCGCGGAAGCAGGTAATTGGCCCAGTTGTCTCAAGGCGCCTTTTACTAACGCCGGGCCGCTTAACTCCTTTTCCCCGTTTCCGTGCGCCTCCTGCAACGCTGCCTGCGCCTCTGCCCCACTGTAGCCGAGAGAAACGAGCGCCGCAAAAGCGTCGCTGTATACGTCTCCAGCGCCATGCCCCATCACCGTTTGTGGGATAGCCCGGATGTCTGGAACAGCCACCCTGTCCTTCAATTCTAAAATCAACCGCTTGGCTGACTTTGGCCCGATACCAGGCACCCGGGTGAGTGTCTGTACGTTCTCCTGCAATACGGCCAGGCAAAAAGCATCCGGCGGCAGGGCAGAAAGAACAGCCAGCGACGCTTTGGGACCAATACCGGACACAGACAGCAGCAGTTCAAATAAGTCTTGCTCCGCGACCGTCAAAAACCCGTATAACGCCATCCCGTCTTCTCGCACAGCCAGGTATGTATAAAGCTTGACTTCTTCCTCGCTACCGGGCATCATTGCCAATGAGGAGGCAGGGACGGCCAGGCGGTAGCCGATACCATGGTTGTCTACGATGACAAAATCCTTGCCCTTCTGCACTAGCCTGCCGCAAAGATAGCTAAACATGCCTGCCACCGCGGGGGTTAACCGCTCTTGTTGGCCCGGTATGAGCGTGGCAGATGGCGAGCGCCAAGGCATCGGCCGCGTCATCCGGACCCGGTACGACCTGGAGCGCCAGTATACACTTGACCATCTGTTGGACCTGCCGTTTCTCAGCGCGGCCATAGCCGACTACGGCCTGCTTTACCTGTAGCGGAGTATATTCAAAGACCGGTAAATTAGCATGACGTCCTGCCAGCATGACGACACCGCGAGCTTCACCCACCTGCATGGCGCTACTACTATTTTTGCTGAAAAAAAGCTTCTCCACCGCCATGACAGACGGGCCGGTTCGGGCCAGCACAGCGCCTAATTCCCGGTAAATACGCTCCAGCCGCTCCGGACAGGCCACATCAGCAGCGGTACGTATGCAGCCAAAATCCACCAGGCGGCTGCAGTAGCCATCGCTTTCCACCACTCCATAGCCAGTTATGGCCAGACCAGGGTCCACCCCGATGATCCGCATGGTTTTCCTCCCCGCCGTGATTATACAAACATATATTCGCTGGACGAGGCAATATTCCTGCTTCGTTTTAACCATCCTTCTAGCAAGAAGTCCACACTTCTTCAGGTGGCGGGTAGTTTACAGAATCACGGTCTCTGCAGCCAGAAGTTGATCTACAATTGCATACATATTGGTTACTGTGCCTGCCTGCCGTTTATCCTGCAACTGAAAATATTCTAAGCAGAGACCGCAGGACTGGAGCACGACGCCGCGTGCCTCCAGCTTGGCTAAACTGTCGAGCACCGGTGAACCTTCGCACGCCAGTCTGACGCCAGAGTTAAGCAGGGTTACAGACTCCGGCAACACATCGTTTTCCGCTAGGGCATAAAAAAAAGACTTCATTAGCAGCACACCCAATTCCTCACTACCGCGCCCTAGGACATCAGCCGTAACAAGCAAGGTCCGGCCTCGCCCGTGGACGTTTGTTTGCGCCTTGGCGCTGTCAGTGCGCAGCGAAATAGCAAATCCGCTTTTTTGAGGGCGGACGGCCACCTCCAGCCGCAGACTGCCGGCTAGTTTCAACACGTTATTTTTGGCCGTCTCACTGTCTACCAGCACCGTCAGCAAGCCGCTGGTCACCTCTTGCAGCCTTTTCTTTGTTTCCACCACCGGTTGCGGGCAGGCTAACCCTCGGCAGTCCAGTATTTGCTCTTCCATTTTTCCTCCCCTTTTCACTGTGCAGTCCTATTCGGAACCTTCATTTCTACCATACCATAATTATAGCCGTCTGGGAAAGGGAAATGGGTGCCGACGCCGAAAACTTTCCTGCAACAACTAAGGAGGTAAGGATATGAGCCGTTCGGCAATCCCGCTTTTCCCTTTTTCCGACCCGCAAAATTACCGCCCTACCCTGGACCAGGCCCGTAGGGAACTGGCCGCTGGCGACCCGCAAGAAAAAGCAGCCCATAGCGGCTGTCACTTTGAGCCTGCTCGGCCTGCTTTTTTCGTCACCATGCTTAACCATCCCTTTACCGTTTCCTATCCTAACGGAGAGATAAAATATCTAGACAGCAACCTAGAGCCGCATTTTAGCTGCCAGATCCTGATGCTCCATTATCTGTCCCGGGCTGACGGAACACCTCTTTCCCACCGCTACATCCCTTACCGCCAACTGGCCGGCGGCGGAAGTTATGACCGGGCGTTTCAAAAGCGAGCTGTGCAGCCGCTCGCAGAGATGTTCGGCGCCTGCCCAGAGGAAATGCTGCCGGCAGCCGCCGCACCGCTCGGCGGACTACCCTATGGTCAAGGGAACGTCACCGGAATGCTCCTTTATCTTTTCCCGCGCGTTCCCCTGCTTTACCTAGTCTGGCCCGGAGATGAGGAGTTTCCGGCCCGCTCCAGCATTCTCTTCGACGCCACGGCCAATCACTATCTGCATACCGAGGACTTGGCTGTCTGCGAGTTTATCACGGATTTGCTAGGCAAAATTCACCGGGCTACACCGCTACCATCCACCACTTAGGCAGTTTTAACTGGCAGGAAACGGCGCAAGAACTCCCCGGAAACCTTCTCTTCTTCCAGCAGGCACACGGCCACCTCTTTAACCACCGCTTCCCGCCCCGCGAGGACTAGGCGGACATGCTCTTCCTGGCTTGCGATAATCTGCTGTACGACCCGGTGTAGCATACTGCCCGGCAGATCGTCCAGAGAAACGACGCCCAAGGAAGACATCCCGGAAGCGATGATTTTCTTGGCCGTCTCCACCGCCTGCGAGAAATCCCCGGCAGCACCCGTGGAGCGATTGCCAAGAAGCAATTCTTCAGCTACCGCCCCACCCAGCAGGATAGCAATCTGCGCCTCCAGGTGCTCAAGAGTGTACAGGTAGCTATCCTTCTCCGGTGTTTGGCGCATGTAACCCAGAGTTCTACCACGAGAGGTAATGGTAATAGCAGAGACAGAGCCAGGGCGCGCCGTTTCACTCATCAATGCGTGCCCTACCTCATGTATGGCCACTCGCCACAACTCTTCGCGCTCGGGCTTTCTGGCCAGTTTCTCGCCCAATATTACCTTATCAACAGCTTCCGAAAAATGGCGCTGCCGCACTTTTTCGCTGCCTTCCCGCATCGCCAGAATAGCGGCTTCGTTTGTCAGGCTTTCCAAATGAGCACCGGAAAAGCCAAACGTATCCCGGGCCAACTCTTCCAGGGACATGTCTTCTCCAAGCGGTTTGTTGCCCAAATGCAGACTTAAAATTTCCATCCTGGCCGCTAAGTCCGGCAGGTCTACCTGGACGATCCGGTCAAAACGTCCGGGACGAAGCAGAGCGGCATCAAGCATGTCAGCACGGTTGGTAGCACCGATGACGAGTGTCTTTACCCGGGCGTCGGCCTGTAAGCCGTCCATTTCCACCAGCAATTGATTCAGCGTCTGATCATACTCGTGATGCGAAGCGTGAGAACCACGCTTGCCACCAAGGACTTCCATCTCGTCAACAAAAATAACCGCACTTTGTTTTTTTTCTCGTAGCGCTAGGCTACGCGCCTTGTCAAAAAGCTGGCGTACCCGTTGTGCGCCGACACCAGCATACATTTCAATAAATTCGCTACCGGAAGCAGATAGGAAAACTGACTCGGTGTAAGCGGCTGCCGCTTTAGCTAGGAGCGTCTTGCCTGTCCCTGGCGGGCCAACCAGCAGAACGCCTTTTAACGGACGGATTCCCATACGCGCAACCCGTTCGGGAAAGCGGATGAAATCGAGTGCCTCCAGCAGCTCTTTTTTTGCTGTCTGCTGCCCGCCAATCTGCTCAAACCCAATCAGACCGCTGTTTTTGCCTGGCCGCACCGGGACAAAGTTTTTACTTGCCCCCTTCGTACCCACAAAATAGTGGAGCAACAGGAACATGCCGGCAAAAAAGAGCAGCGGAGTCACGTTTACTCCCTGCCAGGCTAGCACTACCAGTAGTGCTGCTGCTCCGCCGGCAGTAATTTCACGGCTCATGTCTGCTCACCGGCCTCTGAGTTGCTACGTCGCTCAATAACAGCATACAGGCGATAGGCACCGTTACGAGCCTGAAAATAGATACGATCTCTGTCCACTGTCAAGCGGTATTCACGCAAAGAGAATTCCGCCATTGTTGCACTAACCAGACCTGCCATAGCAGTAAAGTTTCCGCGGCGCTCTCCTTCGTACAGTGCTAAGTGTACTTCTGAAAAAGCGGCAGACAGAGTCTCGTCACGTGCATCCTGCAGTTCCAGCCGGTAGCTCTTTCGACCCAGAAGACTGCTGGTCTCCCTGTCAAGCTCCCGATAGGTGGTCGCTAGGTCAGGCACATAGGCCAGACGCACGGAAATGACCTGTACTCCGTCTTGCCTACGCAACTGCACCGACTCCACACCTGCCAGGTCGTTAAGACGCCTAATTAATGGCTCATTGACCAGCTGGCGCTGACGCAACACAACTACTCCCGCAAAAACAGCAGTAGTCAGCAAGAAAACCAGTACAGCCACTGGCCATTTAAAATTCTTCATCGCCATCGCCCTTTCGCCAGTTTACATAAAACATTATAGCATAGCGTCCGGGCGAAGCCAACTGGGAAAAGTACCGATGTTCCGCTATCTTAAAAAGAAACAATTTCCCCCAGCAAGTCAACACCGTCAAACCCGGTTATCCTCACGTGAACAAGCGTACCGTGTGGCTCCCTAGTACCGCGTAGCCGGACATATCCGTCCACCTCCGGAGCTTGTCCCTCTGTCCGGGACAAGGTTACCCCCGCATCTTGCGCTGACTTGCCGTCTAGCATCACGGTCAGCACACTGCCAACTAACTGACCGTTTTTTTCAGCCATGATTTCACTTTGCCGCGCCACGGCCTGCGTCAGCCGTTCCTGTTTGACCTCTTCTGCCACCTGCCTGCGGAAACTGGCCGCCGGTGTCCCCTCTTCACGGGAATAGGTAAAAAAGCCAGCACGTTCCAAGCGAGCGGCAGCAAGAAATTCCAACAACTGCTGAAAGTCATCCTCCCTCTCCCCAGGGAAGCCGATAATAAACGATGACCGCAGAGTCACGCCGGGAATTTCCCGGCGTAATTTTTCCAGCAGCCGCAGCATGTTGTCTCCTGTCAGTTTCCGGCCCATACGACGCAGAATCTTGTCGGCGCCATGCTGTAGCGGCAAGTCCAGGTACCTGCAAACCTTTGCTTCCTCGGCCACCGCCGCGATAAGCCGGTCACTTAGCCTTTCCGGGTAAGCATAAAGCAACCTGATCCAGCTTAGGTCCGGGAGGAGAGACAGTTCCCGCAGCAGCTCCGGTATTTCCATTTTGCCTGTCCTGTCCAGACCGTACACGGTAATGTCCTGGGCCACCAGATTCAGTTCTTTCACACCGCCGGCCACAAGACTTTGCGCCTCAGCGAGCACCGCCTGACGGCTGCGGCTGCGGTACGGTCCGCGGATGGCCGGAATAGCGCAATAAGTGCAATGGTTATCGCAACCTTCGGCAATTTTTAGGTAGGCCGAATGCGAGGGTGTGGCCATCAGGCGCGGCGCGTCCTCCGGCGCCTGATACTCCCCTGCCGTCAGCACTGTCTTCTTTTCGCCACAAAGACCGCGCCTGATGGCCTCTGACACGCCATGCAAGTCATGGACGCCTACCACAGCATCTAGTTCCGGCATTTCCGCCAGCAACTCCTCGCCGTAACGCTGGGCAAGGCAGCCGGTTGCCACCAGCAGGCGACAGTTCTGTTCCTTGAAACGCGCTTTAGCCAGAATGACCGCAATCGACTCATCCTTGGCCGCTTCTATAAACCCGCATGTGTTGACGATAATCACTTCGGCCTCGCTATGCTCGACAGTCAGGGTGAACCCTTCCTGCCGTAGGCCAGCCAGTATCACTTCACTGTCCACCAGGTTTTTGGCACAACCGAGTGAAACAAGGGCGATTTTAATTTCCCGCATAATATCCTCCGCACAGTTTTCAAAGATCAGTATAAACTAGCACCTTATATGGCGCAAGCGTCTTCGGTATGTCAAGCGCCTTTTTCGGCTGCATTTTTCATCTCTTCCTTGTAACGGTCAAAGCCAATCCTCTCCAGAGTCTTACCGAAACGCTCCTTCGCCCGGCCGTGCTCCCTGAAAAAGGCGAGGCTGGCCTCGATCACCGCTGGGATTTTTTCCACTGGGAGGAAGTCAATCGCCACAGCACCAAGCTTTGGGTCACGACCGATACGTCCGCCAGCCCATACTTTCACACCCTCCTGGCTGGCTTGCCAGGCATTCGTGGGGCAGGTAGCTACACAATCTCCACAGCGGGTGCATATGTCGCGGTCAATAAGCGGGACCCCTTCTGATAAGGTGATGGCTCCGACCAGGCAGGTCTCCGCGCAGATGCCGCAGGCGATACAGAATTCCGCATGACACGCCGGGACAACCGCCGCTTCAAAGCCAAGGTCGTTTTCCTGCGGTTTGGCACAGCTGCGCGGACAGCCGGTGACAGCGATCTTAAATTTACCCGGTACGGCGGCGGCAAAGAAATGTGCGTCAATTTGCGCAGAAAGCTCTTTAGCATTAATCAGGCCGTGGCGGCATAAAGCCGAACCCTGGCAGGCCATCACGCCACGAACCGTACCACCGCAGACGCCAAGGGGTACACCGCCGGCCAGTAGGTGCTGCCGGACGCTTTCGATGTCCTTAAGATGGATAAAAGGGATCTCCATCCCCTGCCGGGTGGTCAGGTGAACATAGCCCTGACCGTACCTTTGTGCCATCTGATGGATGGTTTCCAGCTGCTCAAGCGTCAGGTTGCCGCCAGCTATCCGCAGACGGACGGCAAAATAATCACCCTGGACTTGTTTCAGAAAACCACCCTTTTTAAGCTCCGCAAAATTAAGCTTCATTTTTTCGTCCTCTCTCGGCCGTCATTGCTACATAATTTTATACCTTGTATTTCTGCTGTCAACATTAAATCTGGGAAAATCGAGGACTTACGTCCTAGCTGATAGCAGGGGCGGCAAAGAAAATGCCGCTAAACAGTAGGTAAGCCAGCAGAAGCGTCCAAACAATGTTGACTGTCTGCCCACCAAGGAAAGCCATGGCTGGGCGAAAACCCTGCAGCCCTAACAGTTCTCTGAAGTTGGTCTCCAGCCCGATACTGACGAAGGCCATGCCAAACCACATATTCCGCATAAAATTGAGGATTCCGCTATGCGCTTTCACAGTGTCCGGCGCTAAAAGGAAAGAGAAGACCAGTGACGCTACCAGAAACCCCAGGACAAACTTGGGGAAACGGTGCCAAATGATTGCGGCGCTGGGCGGCGCGCCATTCGTGGCTCCTTTCTTGTACGACCAGACAATAGCGAGGATGAAGGCGGCCACACCCAAGAGGACGTTCTGGGAAAATTTCACGATGGTGGCTACCTTCATGGCTGCGTCGCTGTAGAGAGCGCCGGCAGCAACAACAGCCCCGGTAGTGTCGATGGTGCCGCCAAGCCAAGCCCCCGCCACCAAGTCAGGCATGCCGACAATTTTGGCGAAAATGGGCATTAAAATCATCATAGGGATGGCCACCACCATAACGATTGAGGTGACGTAACTCAACTTCTTCTTGTCCCCCTGCACCGCACCGGCAGCGGCAATAGCCGCGGAAACGCCGCAAATGGAAACCGCGGAAGCCATGATAGCGGCGAATTCGTCATCCATGTGTAGCTTCTTGGCCAGCCGATAGGCTATGTACCAGACTACCGAGACTACCAGAACTGCCTGAATGACCCCGTAAGCTCCCGCCTGAATGATTTCACCAAAAAGTATTCCGGTTCCCATCATTACCAGGCCGGTCTTGATAAAGTACTCGGTTCGAACCGCTTCCTTGATCCAAGGCGGAAGCCCCAGGACGTTGCTGATGAGCAGCCCTATAACCAGTGCCCAAAGAGCAAAGTCCAGCCCGTAGTAGTGAACAGAGTAATTGCCCGCCAGCGCCATGGAAAGCCAGGCCAGAATGAATACTGCTGGAAAGCCGATGATGAAGCGGATAGCCGGCCGACCAAGGAGAACATTGCCGATAGCGGCGAATGCCAGCAAAAGCAGTCCTAGAAAAGCGGATCTGCCCATGTTGGCCCGGGAGAGAACATTGCCGGGTAGCCTCCCTGCCTGGGTGGCCAAATCCTTACTAATGCTGCTCGCCTCAGCTGCAAGAGCAGCATCTACGGGCTTTACCTCACCCATTTCCTTGGCGGCCTCCCCAATGACGTGTCGCGCCTCCGTTTCCATTGCCGCGCTTAAGGCTGTGGCCGCCGCTAGAAGCTCCATCTCACCTTGTTTTTCAGCTTCCCTGGCCAGTTCCGCTACTGCGGGCGCCTTTTGGGCTACCTGCATGCGGAACTGGCCATCAGTCGTCCAGCTAAAGGACGGTCTCCTGACGGGCAATCCTGCTACAATCAGCAGGATGATCAGGAAGCCAAGCAAACAAGCCATCCAGTCCTCGCTTAACAGCGCCCCTCTCCCCGTCGCAGGCTTTCTCTTTACTTCAGCCATCTTCTTGCCACCATTCCTCTCCGATACTTGTGATCATCCCTTTCCCTGCGAATAGCCGCTGGCTAGCTCGGCATATACCTCAAATAATATAGGAAAAGTATGATATATGCTGTATTATAGGTGCGCTTGCAGATGCTGTCAAGAGGGTGGCGAAAATTTTCTTCCTCCGCACACGACAACTGTCATGCCTGTAGCTGCGCATCAGGGCAGGCGGCCCTACCCTGATGCGCGCAGCACTAAAAAATACGGCGGATAAAAATCCGCCGTTAAAATTATCTTCTCCTAAGTTCAGCAGAGTTTCAGATCTTTTCGCCTTTCAGCAGGGCAGAATTCGCCACCACAGAAAGTGAACTTAAGGCCATGGCGGCAGCGGCAATCATCGGATTCATCAGCCCAAAAGCAGCAATAGGTACGCCGATAGTGTTATAGATAAACGCCCAGAAAAGATTCTGCTTTATCTTACGCATGGTCGCCTTGCTGAGCTTAATGCCCTTTAGGACATCTCTCAGGTCATTGCGCATGAGGATGATGCCCCCCGTTTCTTTTGCCACATCAGAGCCACTTCCTAAAGCTATTCCAATATCAGCTTGTGCAAGGGCAGGCGAATCATTTATACCGTCCCCAACCATGGCCACAACCTTGCCCTCTGCCTGTAATTCTTTAATAATTTTTGCCTTGTCTCCGGGAAGCACGTCGGAGATGATTCTCTCGATCCCGGCTTTAATGCCTATAGCCTTTGCCGTTCTTTCATTATCTCCAGTAAGCATGATTACTTCTATCTTTTCGTCTTTAAGCTCTTTAATCACCTCCGCCGCATTTTCCTTCAATGTGTCTGCCACTGCTATAAATCCTCTGAGCTTGCCTTCAGCCGTAATAATCATCACAGTATTACCCTTTTCTTCAAGCGCGGAGATTATCTTTTCTTTATCTTCCATATCAATCCCCATCTGTTTCATTAGCCTTCTATTACCGATAACTATTTCTTCACCCTCGTGCGTAACTTTAACGCCGTGACCGGGAACGGCCTCAAATTTTTCTGCCTCAGGTATGCTTAAGCCCATTGTGTTTGCCCTTTTTATAATCGCTTCAGCCAGCGGATGTTCAGAGCCTTTCTCTGCAATTGCAGCCAGGCGCAGGAGGTCGCTCTCACTGACACTATTCACTGGCACTATCTCCGTAACTTCAGGTTCTCCTTTTGTCAATGTTCCCGTTTTATCAAATATCACTACGTTAAGCTTCTCTGCCCTTTCCAGGTATTCGGCTCCTCTGACCAAGATCCCTAGTTCTGCGCCCTTGCCAACACCTACCATCAAGGCCGCAGGGGTGGCGACGCCGAGAGCGCAGGGGCAAGCTATGATAAGGACGGCAATGAAACTGAGCAGGGCAGCAGTCGGGTTGCCGGAGATGGTCCAGACGGCAGCAGACAAAAAGGCCACGCCTATCACCGCAGGAACAAAATAGGAGGCCACCCTGTCTACGAGCCTCTGTATATTAGAAGACGAGGCCTGAGCCTCCTCCACCATCTTTACTATCTGGTTCAATGTAGTATCAGCGCCTACCCTTGTCGCCCTAAACTTGAAAGAGCCTGTTTTGTTTATCGTTCCCCCTATTACTTCATCTCCTGCTTTTTTCTCTGTTGGAACACTCTCTCCCGTTATCATCTGCTCATCCACAGATGAAAAGCCTTCCGTGACTACTCCATCAGAAGGTATTTTTTCACCGGGCCTCACGATGACAATCTCATCCACCATAAGCATTTCAGCAGGAATCTCGACCTCCTGACTCTCAGTTCCTGACTCCAGACTTTCGACTGCTCTTATAACCCTTGCCGTCTGCGGCTTGAGGTCGAGAAGTTTGCGGACGGCAGCAGAGCTTCGCTTTTTAATTATTTCTTCCATATATTTGCCGAGCATGACAAAGGCAATAATAACGGCAGCGACTTCGAAATAGACGGCCTTTTCCTCTACAGGGAGAAGGCCAGGAAAGAAAACAACTAAAGAACTGTAAATATATGCTGTAGACGTGCCTACAGCTATCAGGAGATCCATATTAGCGACACGGTTTTTAAGGGCATGCCCTGCTCCCTCAAAAAACCCCCTGCCTCCAAAGATCATTATGGGGGTTGTAATAATAAATAGCCACACTCCCCAGGTAAACCAGGGAAGCCAGGGAACGGGAACCGCCGTAAGTATTACGGCACCTGCTGCAAGACCAAGAAAGGCCGCTGCCCTGATTGTGGCCAGGACAAGAACACCGGTTAGAGCAATGGCTACACGCCTTTTCATGATCTTTAATTCTGCTTCCGGATCTTCAAATGTTTTCACACAGCTATCACTGCAAAAATAATATATCCTTCCTCCGGCTGTCCTTTTTATGGAACGCTCTTTGGGGACCACCATGCCGCAAATAGGGTCTTTAGCCATTTCGGATGTTACCTTTGCTGTGGCGGGGGGAAGTTTATCAGCAGGAGGATGAAGAAAGGACTCGGGATTTTCATCAAAAGCTCTTTTGCAGGCCTTAGCGCAGAAATGGTAGGTGCTGCCTTTGTATACGGAAGAGCCTGCAGCATTCCTATCTTCTATGGTCATATTGCATACAGGGTCAATAACCTTCATAGCTCATCCCACCTCTGTTAAATTTGTAATAGGAGATTTTAGTCTTCTCTTTCTTTTTTCTTCCTATCCCCGTGGCAGTCGCCGTGCCTATGGCCACGCATCGGTAGAACATGCTCAGGGAACAGAGCAAAAAGCAGGTAAGGCAGTATTTGTTCCCCTTGACCTCTCCTATGCTTTGTAGTAAGATGATTATACCCCCTTGATGCGGTGTCAGTCAATAACTTCCTGTACGCAAGATGAAAGGAGAGTCACATGTCTTCGCCGAGAATTCTTTTTAGCATCGGGAATCTCTCCGTACACCTGTATGGAGTGATGTTAGCATTCGGCATTTTGGCGGGTATCTATGTGGTTCTGAAAGATGCGGAACGAAAAGGCTTTGAACGGGAAAAAATCATGGAGTTACTCCTCCGGTTGCTGGCGGGCGGTCTGGTTGGGGCGCGCGCCCTCTACGTCATCCTTAATTTCGGGGTTTTCCGCCGCGACCCGCTCAGTATACTGTTCGTTCATCAGGGGGGTCTGGCCTTTCATGGTGCCGTGCTGGCAGGAGTTCTGATTACGTTCCTTTTCGCGCACAGGCAGGGATGGTCCTTCCGGGACCTAGGCGATCTGCTGGCACCCGGACTTGTTCTAGGTTACGCGGTAGGGCGTATTGGCTGCGATATCTACGGCAATGTGACCGCAGTTCCCTGGGCGGTGTTTGTGGGCGGAGTACCTAGGCACCCAGTTCAGCTCTACTCAGCCCTAGCCAGTTTCACGATATTTTTAGTGCTGTGGCACCAAAAAAAGCACAGGCACTACAAGGGTGAAATCCTGTTGCTGTTCGCGACTCTTTATTCAGTATACCGGTTTTTTATTGAATTTTTCCGTTCTCAGGGCGGCTTTACTCCGGCACAGTACACCAGTATTTTCATCGCTGCGGTCGGGTTGGCTCTGCTTGCTGGCGCAGCAAGGAAAAATCAGCATTTAACAATCAATGAAGGAGGCACGCACTGATGGGCGATTGTTGCGGTGGGCACGGCGCAGGCGGCCGTGGAAGTTGCCCGAGCTGGCTTTACTGGCTGGGCGGGGCTCTATTGATTAGCGGACTCTATTACCTGACCAAGATACTTTGAGGCAATAAGAAAACGGCGGATTTTTATCCGCCGTTTTCTTATTGCTTAGGAAATTATATTGGACTTTCCTAAGCAAGAGCGGCAGGGGCAGCTATCTCCTCTCAATTTCCAGGGTGTAGGGACGCCGCGAGGAAGGCATCTCCAGCGTCTGACCGTTAACGACCAAGCTCATTCCGGGAGGGTTGCCGACGCGCAGACGAATGCTTCTTTCCGCTTGAACCTGATAGCTTTCAGCTGCATTAAAATTCTGCTGATGTATCTGCCGTCCGTCAGAAGTGACAGACACCCAGCAGCGTTCCATAAAAGAAAGTGTGGCCTGCAGACTTTCCGCGCCATAAACTTTAAACGACACCGTTCCTGGAGCAATGACCCGCTCAACGCGCAAAGCAGGAATCTCAGCAGGCGGCTGATCCGGGGTTATGACCGGGACGTCCGGAGTGGGGGCGGGAGGCGCTTCCACCGGCACCGTTGGTTGGGAGAGGGGCGGCGGCTGTATCGCTCTGTCCTCCGGTCTGTCAGAAATCAGGGTGTAAGTGAAGCGAGCAGCCAGAATGGTCAGCGCCAAGACTGTCAGCACTAAGAACAGTCGCCGCTTTTTAACTCGCTTGGTAGTGACGCGGACAATCTTTCTTCTTTCAGGAGGCGGTTGTTTTACCGCCGCTTGTATAGCCGGCGTCGCCGCAGCAGGTTTGGCCTGTTTGGCCATAACATCCTCGTACCAAGCTACCACCTGTCTGGGGTCAAGTCCAACTTCCGCCGCATATTTGCGTAAGGCGCCTTTCAGATAAACTTCTCCGGAAAAAACTCCCCAGGTCCCTGCTTCCAGAGCCTGGAGGTGTTTTAGGGCCACCATGGTACGACTGGCGACCTCCTCCAGTGTCCAGCCCCTTTCCTCCCGCGCCTGCCGTAGCTCACAGCCAATCTCCTTCATTTTCCCACCCCGTTCAGACATTTGATCTAAATTCCCGGCCGTCAAGCAGCAAACGCTGAACTTGGTCAGCCGTAACCAGCACTTCTCTGGCCTTGCTTCCTCCAAAGCGCCCCACAAAACCGCGCCGTTCCATATCGTCAATCAGCCGGGCAGCCCGCGTATAGCCGATACGCAACCGGCGCTGCAGCAGGGAGATAGAAGCGGCTCCCGCTTCGGCCACCAACATCATCGCCTCGGGGAAAAGTTCATCCTCCTCCCGCCACCCTCCCTCGTCTTCTTCTTCGGTCAGGAGTTGTTCCTGGAACTGGGGCGCTCCCTGTTCTTTGATGTATTCCAGCAGCGCATTCAGCTCACGTTCATTGATAAACGCCCCCTGGACACGAAAAGGTTTGGGCACCCCAAGCGGGTGGAAGAGCATGTCGCCACGCCCCAGCAATTTATCGGCGCCACCTATATCAAGAATTGTCCGGGAATCAGCTTGTGAGGATACGGCGAAAGCAACCCGGGAGGTAATGTTGGCTTTGATCACGCCGGTAATCACATCGACAGAAGGTCGCTGCGTAGCAATGACAAGGTGGATGCCAGCAGCCCTAGACATCTGAGCAAGTCTCGCGATGGAATCCTCCACATCGGCAGCCGCCACCATCATCAGGTCAGCTAACTCATCAATAATGACTACAATGTACGGAAGATTCTCTCCCTCTTCATTTCGGAGACGTTTTTTATCATTGTAGCCGCGGATATCACGTACCGATTCATGGGCAAAAAGCTCATAACGGCGCCCCATCTCTTTGAGCATATTCTTTAAGGCCTGCGAAGCTTTCTTGGGTTCGGTGACAACCGGCGTCAGCAGGTGGGGAATACCGTTAAACATGCTTAGTTCCACGATCTTAGGATCAATCATGACAAAGTTGACTTCTTTGGGGGTAGCTTTAAAGAGGATGCTCGCAATCAGAGCGTTGATGCAGACGCTTTTCCCCGAGCCGGTGGAGCCGGCAATCAGCAGGTGCGGCATCTTCATTAAATCTGCCAAGACAGGATTTCCGGTAATGTCTTTACCAAGAGCAATAGATAGAACAGATGTAGCCTGCTGAAAAAGTTCTCCCTCTAGTACCTCGCGCAGGTAAACTGGCGCTACTGCCTTATTGGGGACCTCAATACCAACAGCGGCCTTGCCAGGAATGGGAGCCTCAATCCGCACATCCGCAGAGGCTAAATTGAGAGCCAAATCATCAGCCAGAGCCACAATTTTGCTGACCTTGACCCCGACTTCCGGTTGGACTTCAAAACGTGTTACCGATGGGCCGGTCTGGACATCCACCACTTTTGCCTTGACCCCAAAGCTATCGAGGGTCCGTTCCAGAATTTTAGCGCGCTCCGCAACGCTTTTCTGCTGTTGATTGTCTTTGGTTCGCGGCAAACGGGAAAGCAGCGACAGCGGCGGCAGCAGGTAAACCGCGGCGCCGTCTGCGTTTGTCAAAATATGCTTCTCTTGGCAGTTCACCACACTGGTAGAGGCATTATTTTCCAGACTAGGGGTTCTTGGCGGAATGTCCTGAACTGTCGGTTGCAGCGACACTGCCTGTGCGAAGAACGGCAAGTCAGGCTCAGTCGCCGTCAGCTTTACTTCTCCTACCGGTGCGGATGCTACCGCCAGTGGAGCTCTCCTGCTTTTCGGAACATTGCCGACTTCATCCCCTTCGTCATCCTCTTCCTCTTCCTCATCGCTGTCGTCTCTTGACGTGCCGGAGAAAAAAGCCCCCCAGTCAAACAACGCCACAAAGACCCGCCTTACAGCCCTACCTATGGCCGCCAGGCAGAGGGCCAGACCGGCAAAAAGCCGTGTCAACGAGTAATTGGTGACAAGCAAAAACGCAATAATAGTCAGCGCCGCCAACACAATGTAGCTGCCAACGTCTCTAAACAGGAAATACAACGCGACAGAAAATAGCGCCCCGACTATACCGCCGCCCTGATGTTGATAGCCAAAACGCAGGCTGGCACGGGGGAAGCCGAGTTCTTCCTGAAGCGTTTCTACCTGTCCGGCCATACCCTGCATCTGCGCCCAGACGAGCGCCAAACAAAAAAACAATACTAACCCGAGCAACCGCTGGCGCAGGTTTGCTATTTTCAGAGGTAAACTGCTTAACAAGACGCAGAAGAACAGCAGGAAAGGGACGAGGATGGCTACGTCTCCCGCCAGCAAACGCAAGACGTTATTAAAAAAAATGCCTACCTCGCCGGTCTGCGCGGTAAATTTGAGCGCCGCAAAGCTGAGGGCTGCTGCTGCCAATAGCAAAATAGCCCGAATCTGCCCTTTCATTTCCTCTCTCGTTCCGTGTGCAGGCATGTTTCTCGTCCTCATTTAAAAGCCCGCCAGTTTTAGCACGACGGTCACGGTGCCGGCAGACCAGCAGTAGTAGGAAAAATACCGGAAGCGGCCCGCCTGCAAAAGACGGACAAAGACTTTGATGGCCAAAACTCCGGACAGGAAGGCAGCTAACGTCCCCGCCCAGACACCGGCAGTCAGAGCAGCAAACCCGGTTTCCCTCAAGGCCATAAACTCCAACAAGGTGACGCCAAGAATAACCGGAACAGAAACGAGGAAAGAAAACCTAACCGCTGTTTCGCGATCTAGACCGCACCACAACGCAGCAGCGATAGTAGAGCCGGAACGGGAAATTCCCGGCATAATGGCCAAACCCTGGACAAAACTGATTAGCAGCGCATCTTTCCCTCTCATAGTAGCTTCGCCTTTTGTTCCGGGCGCCATAAACTGGAGCGTATAAAGAATGAAGCCGGTCACCAGAAGCATAACGCCCACAAGCAGCGTAGACTCAAAAAAAAGCCTAAAGGCATCCCCCAGTAAAAGCCCCATCAGCCCAGTAGGAATGATACCAAGCACCAGCATCAGGGCAAAACGACGCTCTTGCTCTTCGCGCGTGAAACGTCTGACAATACGGAGAATGTCGCCGCCAAAGACCCAAAACACCGATAACAACGTCCCGAAATGCACCATGACCTCGAAAGTAATGCCCGGAAGGCGGACGCCGAAAAAATCCTGAAAAATAACCAAGTGTCCGGAACTGGAAACCGGCAGAAATTCCGTCAATCCTTGCAAAATACCGAGTAAAATTCCTTCCGGAAGACCCATGTCGACCTCCCTTACCGTTAATGAAACCACCTTACCAGGTGTTCGCCAATAAACCGGAAAATCCTTTTTTCCCCCGGTATTTCAGCCCATGTCATGTTCTCTATCAACCGCTGAAATGGTGCTAGAAACAACAAAAGCAGTAGAGCCCCGCTGAGATTATAGAGAGTATGAGCGTTGGCCAGCTGGCGCGGCGCGCTGTCGGCGGTAAGAGCTGCCAAGCCGACAAAAAGCGGAAAGACAGACATCACCAGTGCGGCACTGAAAATGTTAAAAAAGAGGTGCGCCAGGGCGGCCCGCCTAGCTGTAGCGCCAGCGCCCAGCCCCGCCAGCAACGACGTTATGCAGGTGCCTACATCAGCCCCTATTACCACACTTACCGCCGCTTCCAGGGGGAGCAGGCCGCCTTGCACCAACACCAGTACCACACCGATCACAGCGCTTGAGCTTTGCACCAAAGCGGTAGCCAGCATACCGACCAACACGCCGAGCAGCGGGTGATGCGCTGCCACAGCAAGCAAGGCGGAAAACAAAGGGCTCTGCCCTAGGGGAAGGAGGGTCAAAGACATGACTTCTAGCCCATAAAGCAGCATTCCAAGCCCCGCCAGCGCCTGCCCGGACCGCCTGAGTCCGCCGGCTGGGCAGAGCAGCGAAGCCGCAACCCCTGCCAAAGTCAAGGGACCGGCCAGCGACTGTAACCCGGCACTTAGCAACTGCCCTGTTACCGTCGTGCCCACATTAGCACCGATAATCACGGCAATGGCTGCCCTAAGAGACAATACCCCGGCATCGGCGGCGCTCACCACCAGAACAGTCGTCAACGAACTGCTCTGCGTCAGCCCGGTAAAAAGCAGACCGCACATAAAAGCCTTGAAGCGGTTGCCTGTCCAGGAGGCCAGCACAACGGTCATTTTTGACCCCGCTAACTTTTTTAAGCTGGCCGTCATAATCCTCAGGCCGGCAAAAAACAGAAACAACCCCACGGCCAGTTCAAAAAAAGTTTGCACCTGCCTCACCGCTACAGAGTATGCAGGCGCAATTATAATTCTGTCACGAAAATGGGGAAATAACAGAGAAACTTTTTAACCCAGGCGACCAGAAGTCTCCCGCCTTTGAGCTACACTCCTGGTGTCATCAACTGTTCCACCAGTTTCATAGTATTTTCCTGAATATATTTTTGATCCCTTTCCTCCTTCGGGCAATCAAACTTAATCCTAGCTGTTATTTTGCCGGGGTCTCCAGCCAGAACGATGGCTTCATCAGCCATGAGGACGGCATCTCGAGGCTCATGAGTAACATAGATCACGGTAGTAGGGTGCCATGATAAGAGGTCTAGCAGCATCTTCTGTAAAGAGGCTTTTAATTCCAGGTCTAGCCCGGTAAAGGGTTCATCCATCAAAAGCAAGTCGGGCTCTATGACAAATGCTCTTGCTATGGAAACTCTTTGTCGCATGCCACCGCTTAACTGAGCAGGGTAATAATGCTCAAAACCCTTGAGGCCCATTTTTTGCAGCATGGTCATTCCTATTTGCCTCCGCTCTTGGGGAGCAAGTTTTTTTTCACCCTTGAGAACAAGCATGATATTGCCTAAAGCCGTCCGCCACGGGAGCAATCTGTGTTCTTGGAAAATAAAGCCAATTTTTTGTCGATCAGACTGAGTTTTCCCGGCATCAGGACTTACTGTACCAGCGGCAATCCGTAATATCGTAGTCTTGCCAACGCCCGAAGGCCCCAATATAGCCAGGATATGATTATCTTCCACCTTAAACGAAAGATCATCTACAATCAGACGGTTGCTAAAAGATTTTGTTACGTTCTCAAAAATTAACACTGCCCATCACCTCTAAGCCTGCCACCTTAGCAAGTATTTTTTCACTATATAAAGCAGACCTCCTTCAATCATTAAAACGACAGCGAGCAGGATTAACATCCAGGCAAATATCTCCTGGGTAGCCAAATAAACTCTGGACATGCTTAGAGCGTGGCCGATACCGACAGTTACGCCAACAATAACCTCAGCCATAACTGTCAGTCGCACCGTCAATCCTGCAGCCAAAAGAACACTGGGCAATGATGAAAATACTACTGCAGGCAGATACACATCCCACAGCCGCACTTTTCGTGGCACATTAAAAATCTCTGTCATTTCCAGCAGTTCCCGATCTACCGTCCTAACGGCACTCACCGTGCTACCATAAACCAGGGGGAGAGCAAGTGCACCGGCTATGCCTACCGTCTGAAGGCTACCGCTGCCAAATAAAAAGATAACCAGTATTGTCAGTGCTACCGGAGGAATAGCAAGCAAGATATCTTTTACCGGTTTCATAAGTGCTTCCAGCCAAGGGTAAAGCCCGGCTACAACTCCCATTCCTAGGCCCATAATTGTTACAGCCATCAAGGCGGCCAGAGCACGTCCTGCGCTAACATAAAAATTTTGCCTGGCGTCAGGAGAGGAGAACAGGTCGAACATGGCCCCCAAAGTTTCCCTAGGGGAGGGGAGGATCAACGGGCTAAAGGATAACGACATTATCTGCCAGATCCCCGCCAGTATAATAATCCCTGCCAGAAACCAAAAAGCACTAGTCAAGATTTCTTTTAAGGACTTATACATTTTTCAGAGCCCCCCTCCTTTTTTCATCCGGCAAATTCCATAGACGCAAATATTTATGTGCCGGCCTTACGGCCAACAACTCTATGCCAGCTACTACAAACAGGCATACCATTACCCAGGCAAAAAGCTCAGCGGTCTCCAAATTGAAGCGGGTCATAGCCATCGCATAGCCCACTCCGTCGTGGCTTCCCAGAAGTTCGGCCATGACTGTCTTGCGGAAAGCAGTCCCTGCCGCAAAAGCAAAACCTGCCAGAAGCGCCGTAGCCAGGGCTGGCAGATAGATGTTCCACCAGAGAGCCCATTTCGACAGACGAAAGACTGCGGCCATCTCAAGAAGACGGGCATCCATCAACCGTACTCCCTCCACTGTGCTCCGATAGACCAGCGGGAAAGTAAAAAGAGCGGTAATGACTACCGCTAAAGTAGAACCCATGCCAAACCAAACCATTCCCACCATCACCACTGCCACTGCGGGAAAACTCAAGAGCGCCCCCGTTAGAGGCTTGAGCAAACAATAAAGAGGTTTGCTGAAACCAGCCAAGGCACCAGCTATAAAACCAAGCGCCGCTCCTAGGCCAAATCCCATCAAAGTTCTGTACAAAGAAATGGGCAGATGTTGCCATAATTTCCCGTTTGTATGCAGGAGCATCAGGCCGTTCCAGACCTCTCTGGGGCGGGGTAAGGCCTCTGCGGCAACAGTCAGGGACACTATCTCCCAGCCGAGCAATACAACTATTACACCACCTAAGTAGAGGTATTTATTTAGGCTGCCAGTAAAAGTTCCCATCTGGTAATTTACCTCCGATAATCTCAGGTGACAGTTCACTTAAATGCCTGAAGTATACTTCTATCTCCCTTCTGGCCTCTATAGCTGGGATTGCTCTTAACTCCGAAAATCTAAGCGCACTTGCCGCAGCCGGAGCCTGCAGACCTTCTATCCTTCTTGCGGCCAAGGCTCCCGTATCTTCAGGATTTGCTACAGTCCAGGAAACCGCCTGAGCATAAGCCTCACTGAAAGCCCTGATGGTGGCTTCCTGCCCCACTATGTTGGGCAGAGCCACAATTCCGGCTTGGGGTATACGGGCAGGTCCCCCTGTTACCTCTCCCCAAACTGTCCGGAGTGTTATTAACCTCTCCAAGGTCCTCCCTTCCTGCCGGGCTCTGAGTATGGCTGTAGTTGCAGCAGGTTCTGATAGTACCGCGTATCGTGCCCTGCCCGCTGCCAATAATTGCGCGGCTTCCATGGGGGAAGGCACATACTCGATCTGCACGTCTCTCTCAGTATTCAGGCCCTTTCTATTTGCCAGGAAGCGAAAAAGAATGTCGGGCATGTCGCCTCTGGATGGTATAACCAACCTCTGCCCCTTTAGATCTTCCAGAACTCTGACTGGTGCCCCTGCCTCTCCAACTATATAGAGGCTACCCCAAACAGAAACATTGATCAGTCTTAAGTTGACGCCCCTATTATAAAGATTGGCCGCAACATAGGTGGGCATAGCGGCAAAATGTATGTCACCGGCAAGCGCCTGTGCCCGCAACATATCAACGGTGCGAGCAATATGAACTTGGGTCTGACGGGTAATATGTCTTAAGGCATCTCCTTCAGCAAGATGGAGGAAAGGAAATGTTACGGGAGATATCGGCCCAAGAAGGCTCAGATTATCCAGCCTTGACATAATAGAGACACTCCTGGCCTGTTCATCCCATATGATCCCAAAACCTAGAGCCTCGCTAATAAACCGCAACGGAACCAAGGTGCGCCCCCTGATCATAACTGCCGGGGAATCCAATGTAATTTGCTGGCCATTGCGGGTGGCTCTAGTCGAATTGACAGTCAAAACAAGCGTTGCGCCCTTTTGCTTAATTGTCACAGTACTATTAGCCAGATTCCAGTCCACCGTAGCACCCAGGCTTTCAGATATTGTCAGTAATGGTACCATGACCCTTCCCCTAATTATGCGGGGTTGGACATCGAAAGCGAGCGGGGTTCCATCCTTGTTCGCTGTTATTCTGGGCTCTGAAGCTACCGCCGGTCCGGTTAACAATATTGTCCCTATCATGGTTACCGATAATATAAACACCAATGTCCGAAATGCCCTATTACGGATCACAAGATGGCCTCCTTTTTCCTTCAAAATGAGCTAATAGGCAATTTCATCCCTACCAAAAAGTTTTGGCGTGCTCCGTCTTTTTTCTGGTTGTATAACAAATAGGCTGGAAAGGGACAATAGGAGTAGCAAACGTACCGGGAAGTGATGCTTTGGTTCTTTTTTCCCGCCGACGGCGATCTTCCGAAGCTGGAGGACCCCAGCAATCGGAAGCGGTAAATCCAAAAGAAGAAGGCGTACTGCAAAATATCGAGCAACTGGGCCAGACGGCCACGCCACAACCCGCTGAAAGCGCTATTCACAGTATGGCTATTATTGGTCAAATTGAAGGGCATATCACTCTGCCGCCCCAAAACAAAACTACTAAATATGAACACGTTATTCCCCAGCTGGTAGCCATCGAACAAAATCCTAAAATTCACGGGCTAATAGTGATCCTAAACACTGTAGGCGGCGATGTGGAGGCGGGGCTTGCTATTGCAGAAATGATCGAAACTCTCTCCAAGCCCACTGTTTCACTGGTCGTTGGTGGCGGACACAGTATCGGTGTGCCCATCGCAGTCAGCGCCAGTTACTCCTTTATCGCTGAGACGGCTACGATGACTATCCACCCTATCCGTTTAAGCGGCTTGGTCATCGGCGTACCGCAGACCTATGAATATCTCGACAAGATGCAGGATCGGGTCATTAAATTCGTTACCAGGAATTCTCGCATTTCGGAGGAGAAATTCCGGCAGTTAATGTTTTGTACCGACCAGATGGCTCGGGACATCGGCACCGTAATGGTAGGCAGGGACGCCGTCCGGGATGGCCTCATCGATGAAGTCGGCGGACTGGGCCAAGCGGTCAAAAAGCTTCAACAGCTGGTGGACGAGCGTTGTAACGGTGGGATGAAGGACTGATGCTTTGGACTATAATGCCTTTGGATGTTGTTCTGGAGGGGAGCGAGAGCTTTCAGCCTTCATACGCTGAAATCCGCTGCAAAAACGGGGGAACGCTCCTAGTCGAGCCAATCCGGCCAAACAGAGCAAAGGTTGTCCGGCTTATTTCCACCGACCCTACCCACTACCTGAACCCGTCGTTACAGCCGGGGAGCATTATTGAGTTTAAATGGTGATAGTGCCTAAAGCTAAGCTTTAGGCACTATCCGCTTGTCTGGCTGGACCTCCATAATAATTGGCAGGATCATCGGACGACGGTGTGTTTTTTCCCAGACATAGCGGGAAAGCACCTCACGGATGTTGCCCTTTAGCAATGTCCATTCAGATCTTTTGCCGTTGGCTTTTTCCATGCAACGCGCCACGTGCTCCCGCGCCTCTTCCATCAGCTTTTCCGATTCACGCACATAGACAAAGCCGCGGGAAAAAATTTCCGGACCGGCTACTACTTTGTTCGTTTCGCAGTCTACAGTCACCACTACAATCATAATGCCGTCCTGGGAGAGAATGCGTCGGTCCCGCAAGACTATACTCCCCACATCCCCTACGCCAAGCCCGTCTACAAGTACGCGTCCCGCTGTCACATTGCCTGCCGGTCGCCCGGAGTCAGCAGTAAATTCAAGAATCTGCCCGTTTTCAGCAATAAAAATACGTTCTTCGGGGATACCCACCTTGGTTGCTAATCTGGCATGGTGGATTAGGTGGCGGTATTCGCCGTGCACAGGGATCAGATAGGTTGGTTTTAACAAGTTCAACATCAGTTTAAGTTCTTCCTGAGAAGCGTGTCCCGAAACATGAACGCCTGAAACACGTTCATAAATGACGTTGGCGCCCCTTTTGAACAGGTTGTCGATAGTGCGGGAAACCAGCTTTTCGTTGCCCGGAATAGGCGTGGCCGCAATAATTACCGTATCACCCGGTATAATCTCCACTTTTCTGTGGTCGGACGTGGAGATGCGGGTCAGGGCAGACATCGGCTCGCCCTGACTGCCGGTAGTCAGAATCACCGCCCGGTTGGCTGGCAGGTTGTTCAACTCATCAATCTCGACTAGGGTTCCCTCGCAGACACGCAGGTAGCCTAATTCCTGAGCAACTCTCACCACATTTTCCATGCTCCGTCCGACCACGGCCATTTTGCGATTGTAGTGGCAGGCAGCATCAACGACCTGTTGGATACGGTGGACATTGGAAGCAAAAGTAGCGAGAATAATGCGCTCTTTGGCGGTATGGAAGATATCCATAATAGCAAGGCCTACTTCTTTTTCAGAAAGAGTATAGCCTGGCCGTTCCGCATTAGTGCTGTCCGAGAGTACTACCAGTACTCTCTCCTCCCCTAGCTTGCCCAAGCGGTAGTAGTCGGTCGGCCGGTCATTAACCGGCGTTTGGTCAAACTTAAAGTCTCCGGTATACACCACAGTCCCAACCGGAGTGTGTACTGCTATACCCACCGAATCAGGGATGCTGTGGTTGGTGCGGAAAAATTCCAAATTAAAGCACCCAAGACGCAGTTTGTCTTGCGGGTCAAAAGAATAAAGCTTAGACTCTCCCAGCAGGTGGTGCTCGCGCAGCTTCTCCCGAATCAGACCCAAGGTTAGCTTAGTACCGTACACAGGCACATTCAATTGCGGCAAAATGTAGGGAAGTGCGCCAATGTGATCCTCATGACCGTGCGTCAGCACAATGCCTTGGATCTTGTCCCTATTTTCCTGGAGATAAGAAATATCGGGAATCACTATATCTATTCCCAGCATCTCGTCCCCAGGAAAAGCAAGTCCGGCATCAAGAACCAGTATCTCGTCCTGATAGCGGACTACATACATATTCTTGCCGATTTCGCCAATGCCGCCAAGTGGGATGATTTGCAGTTTGTCTTTGCACTCGTCCCTGGGCTTTGGTGTTTTGTTTTGATAGTATTTTGACATTAATTCACCTCCTTGTTTTTCTGTTTTCGTCCCTGTCACTTCTCAGATTATACCGGAGGAAAGACTGACATGCAAGCTACGACCGGTTTTTCTTGCGCTATCTTTTTTTCACAGCACCGTATAGACTAGCTACTTCCTGTTCATTCAATCGGCGCCACTCCCCAGGCTGAAGCCCGGTCACGGTCAGTGAACCGAAGCGGACACGCTTTAAGGCTAAAGACGGGTGGCCCACTGCGGCCAGCATCCGACGTACCTGGCGGTTCCTTCCTTCGTGAATCGTCAACGATACCAAAGAGGCGACACTACCGCCTTTCACCAGCCGTATTTTGGCTGGTGCGGTAAGCCC
>JAGXSQ010000019.1 GCA_018333395.1 Dethiobacter sp. | reverse complement strand
TCCTCACAAAAAACACCTGTTTCAGGGTTCTCAACCAGCTCATAATCTGTTAAAATAACCATAGAGTTGGGACGCCCCTGAGTTCTGCTGCGGGTACAGTAGTTCATCAAACGGGGGCGTCTTTTCCTTTCCTCAAATTCTATGGTCATTATATCCGGCAATTGTCGGTCAGGCAATACCGTTAGCTTTCGGGCTTTTAACATTAGCGTAAACAAAGCTTCTGGGTAGTTTACCCTGCGGGAGCGAGTCCTTTGTAACGGAGATTGTATGCCAAGTAAGTTCCGCACCATGGTGGTAGATGCTGAGACAATGGGGGCGGGGGTGTTTGTGGAGGAGCAAGTTTGAAAAGGACGAAACCTATAACAAGGCAAAGGGGAGGCAGCTTCTTGCGATGAAAAATGGTTTCAACATGGGATTAGAAGGGAAAATAACCTGGAAGAGAGAAGATTTGCATGACCTGATTTCTTAACCACGCTACCATCTCCTTAGTGGAACGTAATATCCATTAAAGCCTTTCCCTTTCTCCGACAAAAAATTAGCGTGGTTAGTGTTGCAAAATTTAGTTTTCAGACGTATGATATAGTAAAGTCTGAAAGGTGGAATGTCAGAATGTCTGAATCGAAACCTGCTTTGCGGAGAACGCTTCCTCCAAGAACTAAGAAAGTGCGGGTTTGGAGTAAGGGACAGTTTACCATACCGGCCGACATTAGGGAAAGATTGGGAATTAAAGAAGATACTATGCTGGAGGTATTCCAGGCTGGAAGAGCAATTGTGATCACGCCGGAAAAGATGCTGGTGAAGGAACTTGCTTTCTCTGTTCGTGAGGAAATAGAAAAATACGACATGAATTTAAATGAGCTTTTAAATGGGTTGAGATCAGAAAACCACAAATATGAGACCGATTAAGGTATTCCTGGACAGCAGCGTTATTATTGCCGGTCTCGCCTCCAGGAGCGGTGGTTCGTATGAAGTGCTTGCGCTTGCCGAACTCGGCATAATTACTCCCTATATTTCCGAACAAGTAGTAAGTGAGGTGTTACGAAACACACAGAAGAAATTGCCTGGATGTGTCGATTTGTTTTATATGCTTTTTAAAAGTTTGGATTTTGTCATGGCTGATCCTGCTGATGACGATTTGATCCACGCCAAAACGTTGATTAATGAGAAAGATGCCCCCATCATAGCGGTAGCTATGACCAGTAAAGTAGACTGGCTGGTGAGCCTGGATAGCCACTTTCTCAATAAAGACTGGAAAGGGGAGGTTGGCTTCTCAATCGGCACGCCGGGAGACTTTCTGCAAAAGTTGGCCTTTCTGTGAACAAAGCATGGTGGATGGTTCTCCTGGTTATTTCCACAGACCTGAAATCTTGGGACGGTGGTGTGCAGGAAAATATACTTTCTTTAGCTCTGGGCTAGCGGAAGTTAGAGTGGCTCTTTCCAGATATGGTGTTATAATGGAGGAAAAGGAAGGACAGATTAGACAGAGGTGAAAAGATGGAATGCCGCGACCTCATAAAGACGATTAAAAAGGGAGAAGATTCCCAAACTCAGTTTAAAGAAAGAGTCGACAGCATAGATGCTCTGGCGGCCGAGATCTGCGCTTTTGCCAACACCCAAGGCGGGCGGATCATTATTGGAGTCGCAGATAAAGGTGAGCTTTTAGGGGTAGATGACATACATAGATTGAATCAAACCATTTCCAACGCCGCCTCCGGCAAATTGGAACCTCCCTTGAGTGTTACCACGGAAAATATCCTATGCGATGATAAACTGGTTGTAATTATAAATATTCCGCGGGGCGAGAACAATCCTTATGCGGCCAACAGGACCGACTACTGGATTAAAGTCGGAGCGGACAAAAGGAGGGCTACCCGGGAGGAATTAAGGCGGCTCATGCAGGCTTCCGGAGCAATGTATGCCGATGAAATGATTATCCCCGCTACCTCAGTTAATGATCTGGACATGTTCGTATTCAGGGACTTTTACGAAAGAGAATACGGTATGTCATTGGCACAAAGCGGACTTCCACTGGAAAAGCTGCTTACGCATCTTAAGCTGTTGAGAGAAGGCAATCTTACCTTGGCCGGACTGCTCATCTTTGGTGCCAAACCTTCCAGGATCAGGCCACAGTATGTTGTAAAAGCGGTGGCCTTTCCGGGAACCGAGGTAAGCGGAAGTGCATACCTCGACAGCGAGGACATCGGCGGCAGATTATTTAATCAATATAAAGATGCCATGGCTTTTTTGAAAAGAAATTTGAAAAAGGTCCAGCGGGACCAAAATGTGAATTTCCCGGGTATACTGGAAATCCCCGAAATAGCTATGGAAGAGGCCGTGGTAAATGCCTTGACGCATCGGGATTATTTTATAGACAGCAGCGTCCGCATATTCATATTTGATGATAGGGTGGAGATCATCAGCCCCGGCAAACTTCCAAACACAGCGACGATAGACAATATAAAGCAGGGCATTCAGATTGCCAGGAACCCCATCCTGCTGTCCTTTGTCCCGAAACTAAAAATCCCTTATCGCGGCATAGGTTCCGGCATTCGCCGGATGATGGCCGAGTGCCGGAAAGCCGGCGTAAAAGAGCCGGAATTTATAGAAGATGTAAATCTGCAGGAGTTTAAAGTCATTTTTTATCGCTAGTCGCCTGCCGCGGGTAAATCCGGGGCCGGTAGTATGCCCGGGAGCTAAAAACCCCCTATAACAAGGCAAAAGGGAGGCAGCTTCTTGCGATGAAAACATGAACTATTATGCCGGCAGAGCTATCCGCGAGCCGGTTTGCCGGGGAGCCGAGCTGCGAGGGATTTGTGACGGTTCTCAGGATAAGCCCTACAGGGTGAAAGTTAGTCTGCGGGGAAACGGTATCCGTGAGGCCTCCTGCACCTGTCCTCGCGGCGGGTTCTGCAAACACATCGTGGCCCTTTTGCTGACCTATGTTCATACACCTGACGCTTTTGGCGACATACATTCGCTGGAGACCAAGCTGGCCGCATGCAAAAAGGAAGACCTCATTACCTTGATCGGGAACATGGTTCAACGGGACACCTCTTTGTTGCCGATGGTGGAGAGAATGATTGTTATGCCCGCAGGGGCTCATGTGGATGTGGCTTTGTTGCGCCGTGAAATGCAGCGGGCCTTGCGCCGCGAAGATCATGACGACATGGAAAACGACCTGCGGGACTTATTGCAGACGGCTGAAAACCTGGCTCAGAAAGAAGACTGGCCGGGGGCAGGTACGGTTTACCAGGAGGTGCTGGGTGTCCTGACCTCTGTTTATGAGGATGAGTTGCATCATATGGACGAGGAAGGAAACATTGCCGCCATTGCTGGGGATTGCGTAGAGGGATTGCGGATATGTCTGGATGAGAGCGAAGGCGATAGTCCGGCACGGCAGGACTGGCTGGCCGCCCTGATGGAGGCCGGACTGGCGGACATTATGATGGGGGGCATTGATTTCGCTGCTGATGCCTTGGATATTGTCTTGGACCATGCTACTGACGCAGAATGGATCCTGCAGGAGGAACGTGTTCGTGAGCTTATACCGGAAAACGATGGTTGGACGAGGGAGAGACTGGTAAACATCCTGGTGACGCGGCTGGAAATGACGGGCCGGCACGATGAAGCCAGCGGGATCATGCGCGAATTAGGTACAATAAGCCAGGTCATGTTCTTGTTGGCTAGGGAGGGGAAACCGGGGGAAGCGATAGCCTTGGCCAGGGAGCATTTTAGTGCAAGTCCAGGTATCATAATCGACCTGGTCCGAACCCTGGCCGGATTAGGTTCTGCAGAACATGCCGTTACTCTCCTAACCCAATTGGTGAACTCGGAAAAGCCTTATAAAGGCTATCTGGAATGGCTGGCGGACTATTATCGGACAAATGGCGACCTGGCAGCAGCGTTAAAGTGGCAGCGTACGGTATTCCTGAGTAGCCCGGATGTTAAATCCTTCACGAAGTTGCACGAAGTAAGTGAAAGGCTTGAGGTTTGGGAAGAAGTACGTGCCGGGGTATTAAAAGTGCTGGCAGACAAGAATAAAGTGCCATCGCTGATTGAGATTGCCCTGCACGAAGGCGACGTGGACCGGGCGCTGGCCTTGTTAAACCGGCTACCGCCCAATAGCTGGCGCAATTACCGGGCAGAGGTGGCTAACGCCGCAGAAGAAAAGCGGCCACTGGAGGCCATCGCGCTCTACCGTGAAATGGCGGAGGCGGCCATCGCTTGGCGCCAGCGCAAAAACTACCGTCAGGCGGCGGAATATCTGCACCGCATGAAAATGCTCTATGAACGCCTTGGTAACCGTGGAGAATGGGAAAAATACTTGGCTGGCCTAAAAAAAACTTATGCTAATTTTCGTGCCCTGCAGGACGAATTTGCTAATGCGGGGTTGTAAAAAGTGTCTTTCCTTGTGCGTCCTCTTTTGCCTTTGGTATCAAAGCAGTTGAAGATGCCTATTAGTGAAGGTATCGTAATACATCATCGATGGATTTAAAGTCAAAGATGCCTTCGGCAATCAGGTCAAGCTGGTATTGCTCCGCTTTGCTGATCTTATGTCTGATGTCAGGTGGCAAAAGGCCAAACTTTTTTGACAGTTGCTTAATTACCAGTTCTGTCTTGCCTTCGATCTTGCCTTCGATCTTGCCTGCTTCATAAGGATGTTTATAAAGCGCAGATTCCATGTAAATCGCCTCCTTAACAATTTTTTCGAGAGACCTGAAATCTTGGGACGGTGGTTGGTCCAGCAAAGGCTCGCAGTTCAGCAGTAGATAGACTCAGGCACAAAACGTTATGAAAATATTTCTTTCAAACTTGACTTCTGAGGAGCAGCTACAAATAAAGTAAAGAAACAGGAAGGAACGGTACAATGATATTTACGGCTATTATTGAACGTGAAGGCGACGGGTATGTGGCACTGTGCCCGGAGCTTGATATCGCAAGCCAAGGGGACACAGTGGAACAAGCGCGGAGAAATCTGCTGGAAGCAGTGGAGTTATTTTTCGATACAGCATCTTCCGCAGAGATAGGCTCCCGCCTGCGGGGAGAGGTTTTTGTAACTCAAATTGAGGTGGCACGTGGGTAGGTACTGCCCCCAGCCATTGGCCAAAGGCATTATCACAGACCTACTGCGGTTTCTGTCCAATCCCCATGCTAATTCAGATGTGATAAAAACTGATTTGCGCTAACCCCTTCTTTTTTAGCAGATTCAGCAATCATCTTGTGTAGGTTTTTGGGGATCCTGAGGGAAATACGGTCATTATACTCCTCCCCGGCGGAAGGCTCCGGAATGGAGATACCGGACTCAAAAACGGCTAATGTCATTGCGAGATTCCCCTTCGCTGGACTTTTTTTGTCCGTAAGATGTAATTTAGTATGGTGTTCACCTTAAATCTTCCCTTTTTTTTAGAAAAAGCAGGAAATAGGGAGGCGGCGGCGTAGAATGTAGAAGAAGAAATAAACATTAGCAAGGGCATCAGAGTAAAAAGAGGTGTTAATAATTAAGCGCTTGATGGACTTCTGGGGCAGCCTTTTTGCCCTAATGCTGATATCGCCTTTGTTTTTGGGTGTCGCCGTGGCTATTAAGTTGGATTCTTCGGGGCCTGTTTTTTTCCGGCAGGAACGGGCGGGAAAAGACGGCAGGGTGTTTAAGATTTTTAAGTTCCGCACCATGGTGGTAGATGCTGAAACAATGGGGGCGGGAGTGTTTGTGGAGAAGGAAGACTCCCGTATTACCAAGGTGGGAAAGTGGCTGCGGGATACCAGCTTGGATGAACTGCCCCAGCTGATAAACGTGCTGCTGGGCGAGATGAGCCTGGTGGGGCCGCGCCCCACGCTGCCGTACCAGGTGGAACGTTATGATGAGCGGCAAAGGCAGCGTCTTTTGCTGCGGCCGGGAATTACCGGGTGGGCGCAGGTGAGCGGACGGAACAGCCTGACCTGGCCAGAGAAGATCGAGCTGGATATTTGGTACGTGGAGAATTGGTCATTGCGGCTGGATATTAAAATACTATGGCAGACAATTTATGTAATTTTTGATAAGCAGGATCTGTATTCAGGGTTAAAGGGCGACCAGATTTCCGGAGTACCGCTTAATAAAGATAAGGGCGGAATGTCGATGTAGGCTGGGGAGGTGCTGCGTTGAAGGATTTAGTTATTATCGGTGCGGGTGGTTTTGCCCGGGAAGTGGCGTGGCTGGTGGAGGAGATTAACCAAGAAAAAAACAGTTGGAATTTGGTGGGCTTTATTGATGAAGATCAGGAAAAACAGGGGCAGATTTTAAATGGCTATCCCGTATTAGGCAGCTTTGCTGCATTGGAAAAACTGCCTTTAAGTACTTTAGCAATATGTGCTGTTGGTAACCCTAGTGATAAGCAGCGATTGGTTGAAAAGGCTAAAGTCCTGGGCAGGAAATTTGCTGCGCTTATTCACCCTGGCATCAGCCTATCTTCAACGGTGATTGCTGGCGAAGGGGTTATTATCAGCAAGGGTTGTATCCTAACGACAAACATATCCATTGGTGACCATGTTGGCATTAATCCCGGATGCGGCATAGGTCATGATACAGTGCTAAAGAGTTATTGCACCTTAATGTGGCATGTGAATATTGCCGGAAAGGCAGTAGTGGGCGAAGGGTGTGCCTTGGGCACCAAAACCACAGTGTTGCAAGGTATTAGCATTGGAAGTTGGAGTACTGCCGGGGCTGGCGCTGTTGTAACAAAGGACATCCCAGCGCATTGCACAGCGGTTGGCATGCCGGCAAAGCCCATTAAGTTTCATAACAGAGAGGTTTGATTTTATGTTTGTGCCCCTGTCGTCTCCGGATATTACAGATAAAGAGATTTTAGCGGTTAACGAGGTGCTTGACACCCGCTTCCTGGCTTTAGGCCCGAAGGTTTCCTTGTTTGAAGAAAAGCTGGCCGGTTATGTGGGCAGCCGGTTTGGTATTGCGGTAAACAGCGGCACCAGCGGCCTGCATCTCTTGGTGCGTGCTTTGGGTATTGAGGAAGGGGACGAGGTGATCACCACTCCCTTTAGCTTTATCGCCTCGGCCAACTGCCTTTTGTTTGAGCGGGCGCGGCCAGTGTTTGTGGATATTGACCCCGATACGCTAAATATTGACCCGGGGTTGATTAAGGAGGCCATTACGCCTAGAACCAAGGCGATCCTGCCGGTACACGCCTTTGGCCAGGCGGCACAGATGGAGGCGATCAGGGAGATCGCGGAGCATCACGGGTTAAAGATTATCGAGGACGCCTGCGAGGCTATCGGCGCCAAATTCCGGGGCAAGATGGCCGGTACCCTTGGGGAGGGGGCGGTTTTCGCTTTTTACCCCAATAAACAGATCACCACCGGCGAGGGTGGGATGATTGTTACCGACAATGAAGAGGTGGCCCGGCTATGCCGCAGTATGCGCAACCAGGGCCGGGGGGAGGGCGGCGGGTGGCTGGACCACGAGCGGCTGGGGTACAATTACCGGATGGACGAGCTGTCGGCTGCCCTGGGAGTGGTTCAAGTGGACAGATTGCCGGAAATTCTGGCGAAGCGGGCAGGGGTTGCGGAAAGGTATAATAGCAAATTGGCAGAGATTGCTGAGGTAAGGGTTCCTTATGTCTCGCCCCAGGTGGAGATGAGCTGGTTTGTCTATGTTATTCGCCTGGCTAAAAATGTTAACCGGAACGGAGTCATGAGCTTTCTGTTGGAAAGGGGGGTGCAGTGCCGGCCCTATTTTACTCCCATCCACCTGCAGCCTTTCTACCGGGAGATGTTCGGGTACAAGGAAGGGGATTTTCCGGTAACGGAGGAGGCTGGAAAGTCGGTGGTGGCCCTGCCTTTTTATAGTAACCTGACGGAAGAGCAGGCGGACTACGTGGTGCGGATACTGAGAGAGGCGATTGCCCTTAACCGCAGGTGAATGTCTGCCTGCGAGTGTCTACAGCCAACGGTAGATTAAACGGTAATGACGAGTTTAATAAAATCGCTGATTCGGCAGGAAAACATTGGGCTATTATAGAACGATAAAGTTACCAGTATTTTGGAATAGGGGGAGCCCCTATGAGTCGTTTTAGACGGATGCTTATTTTAATGGCAGTGGATATTGTTCTGGTAAACACGGCTTTTTTGTTGGCGCTGTGGCTGCGCTTTGAGGGTGCAGTCCCTCTTAAATACATAGTTTCTTACCAACAATTGACGCCGGTCTTTACAATTTTGCTGCTGACCTGTTTTTATGCCTTTGGGCTGTACCACCGCTTGTGGCAGTACGCCAGTGTAGGCGAGCTGTTACAAATAGTAGGTGCAGTCACGATGGGGACACTGCTGGAAATTGCTTATGCGTACTTCCAGATGGAGGACAGAGTCTTTCCCCTGCCGCGGAGCGTCTTTGTCCTGTCTTGGTTGCTGATTATTTTGTTTGTCTGCGGGTCGCGCCTTTCCTGGCGGTTATTGCGGGACTATGGAATAAAACCGGCACGGGTACAGCCAGGCGAAAGGGTGCTGATTGTGGGTGCGGGGGACGCTGGGGCGGCGGTGGCCCGGGAGCTTAAAAACTATAATGGCCGTCAGAAGGCGCCCATTGGGTTTGTGGACGATGACCCGGCCAAACAAAGGCAGAAGATGTTCGGGCTGCCGGTGCTGGGGAGGCGGCAGGACATTCCCCGGTTGGTGGAGGACTACGGGGTAAAGGAAATTATTATTGCCATTCCCTCTGCTCCGGGCAGGGTGATCCGGGAGATTGTGGACATTTGCCAGGCAACTCCCGCTAAGTTGAAGATCCTGCCGGGGATGTACGAGTTGATAGACGGGCGGGTTTCTATAAACCAGATTAGGGAAGTGCAGGTTGAGGATATCCTGGGCCGACAGGAGATTCAGGTGGACCTGAAGGGCATGAGTGGATATCTTGCCGGCCGGATAGTATTGATTACCGGCGCCGGCGGATCCATCGGTGCAGAGCTTTGCCGGCAGGTGGCGCGTTTTGCGCCCCGGAAGCTGGTACTTCTGGGGCATGGGGAAAACAGCATCTATGATATCCATTTGGAACTCAAGGACAGCTATGGGGAATTGGAACTGGTTCCGGTTGTAGCGGACATTAAAGTCCTGGCGGATATAGAGGGGGTATTTGCCAAACACGGCCCCCAGGTGGTTTTTCATGCCGCGGCTCACAAGCATGTCCCTTTAATGGAGGAGAATCCTGTTGCAGCAGTAAAAAACAATATTCTGGGCACATGGAATGTTGCCAGGGCTGCAGATAAATACCATGCGGAAAACTTTGTATTTGTTTCTACTGATAAGGCAGTTAACCCCACCAGTATCATGGGGGCCACTAAGCGGATAGCCGAGATGGTAGTTCAACAGCTGTCCCGGTCCAGCGAAACTGTATTTTGTGCCGTGCGCTTTGGCAATGTTTTAGCCAGCCGCGGCAGCGTTGTTCCTTTATTTAAGAGGCAAATTGCCGGGGGAGGCCCGGTTACTGTTACCCATCCGGAGATGACCCGCTATTTCATGACGATTCCTGAGGCGGTGCAACTGGTGATCCAAGCCGGCGCCTTGGCCGGCGGTGGCGAGGTTTTTATTTTGGATATGGGGGAACCGGTAAAGATCGTGGACTTGGCGAGGAGCATGATCCTGCTTTCGGGTTTCGAGCCGGGAGAAGAGGTAGAAATATTATTTACCGGCATCAGGCCGGGCGAGAAGCTTTTTGAGGAGATTTTGACTTCTGCCGAGGGTATCCGGGCGACTTGTCACCAGCGCATTTTCGCCGCCAGGCCCGATGGCACGGACCCTGCAGCTTTGGAGAGGCTGCTTCCTTTGGCAGGGAGGCTTGGCTGGATTGCAAGCGAAGCTGAGGTGGTCGCGCTTCTTAGAACTGTCCTCCCTGATTTCCGAGCGGACAAGCAGGGGCTTATTGCGGGCAAAGAGGACAAGAAATCGGAGGAAGTTGCTTTCAAATACCCAAGAGATGCCGCCAGACCTGTACATAGCGAAGCCGCTCTTAAAGCAGAACCGGGGTTAGTTCGTTCAGGATAGGAGCTGAAGTCGGTAAACTCCTTCCGCTTCACCGCCACCGGCCAATTTCCAAAAGTAGCAAAAGAATTGTAATCTTAGGCAAGTTTTGGTACAATAAGGTGCGGGTTATCCGCAAACTTAATAGGAGGTGGCCAGATTGACCGTGCCAGGAGAGTATCTTGCGGCAGAATTGGGTAGCATTAAGATTGCTGATGAAGTGGTGGCAATTATTAGTGGCCTGGCGGCTACGGAGGTGGAAGGCGTAGCCGGGATGAGTGGTGGGCTGGTCGGTGGCATTGCTGACATATTGGGCAAACGGAATCTGACCAAAGGAGTTAAGGTGGATGTAGGCGAGAAGCAGACGACTGTTGACTTATTTGTTATTGTCCGCTTTGGGGCGCGCATCCCCGATGTGGCCTGGAGCATCCAGGAGAGCGTTAAAAGAGCTGTAGAGTCCATGACCGGCCTTGAAGTAACCAAGGTTAATGTTCATGTCCAGGGGGTCAGCTTCCAGACAGGCCGGCCGGAGGACGATGAAGAAGAACCGCGTGCCGTGAAATAAAAGAAGTTTTCCCTGCCAGCCGAGACGTTTGTCACGACTGGGGAGCTGATAATGTGTGGGAAGGAGTTGGCTTTTTGAACCCGCGGGAAAGGTTGTATCTTACTTTATCTGCGCTGTTAATCGGTGCGGTTGCTATTGGTTTTGCCGCCACTGCGCTGTCGCTGGTATCACTTGAGCGCTTGCGGACAAGCCTGGAGATGGTCCACGGCGATCTCCGTTTCGTGTTGCTAGCTGCATTTCTTGGGCTTTTGGCGGCTGTGATGATGTTTTTTAGCCTGCGCCGCGGTACCGGTGTGGAGACGCTATTGCAGTCTGGTCCGCTGGGTGAAATAAGGATTTCTTTTAAGACGATCGAAAACCTGGTGCTGAAGGCGGTCAGAGAGATAAAGGGCGTGCGAGAGACAAAGACGCGGATTGTGGCGAGCCAAGCGGGCCTGGTGATTTTTTTGCGCGCCGTAGCGTACCCCGATCAGAATATCCCACAGCTAGCCGCCGAGTTGCAGGCAGCGGTAAAAGAGTATGTGGAAAGTACTGCGGGTAGCCATGTGGCCGAAGTCAAAGTAATGATCGAGAATGTGGCAGTTGATGCTACTAAGCTAGCGCGTTAAAGAACCGGGAAGAAGGTGCAGGTATGACCCAGCAGACAATGCGCCAGTTTGTAGCGCACCACTGGGGTAAAATTATCGGCGGACTGATCGGCCTGAAGATCGGCTTGGCCATGATTCTTTTCGGCTTTTGGCGGACCGTCTTCATTATGATTTGTGTTGCCTTGGGCGTTTATATCGGCCGCCTGTTTGACCGCAGCGAGGGCCTACGCAGTATGTTGAACAGATTCTGGCCCGACAGCGACTGACAGGAGGGGAGAGATGAACCGTCATCTGGCGAGGGAAGTTGCTTTCAAGACCCTTTTTCAGCTGGATATTGGCCAAAATGAGGTGGAACCGACCTTTTCGAATTTGCTGGCTGAAAGCGGCTTGAGCGGGGAATATGCGCTGTTTGCCCGGGAGTTAATCAAGGGCACAGTGGATAATCTAGCCGTCATTGATCAGTTGCTGTCGCAATATCTGGTGAACTGGCAGTTTGCACGGCTGGCTGCCGTGGATCGCAATGTACTGCGGATGGCGGCGTATGAAATTATGTATCGCGAGGATATTCCGGACGTTGTAGCCATCAATGAGGCTCTGGAAATCAGCAAAACATTCAATAGCGAGGAAGCTGTCGGCTTCCTAAACGGTGTACTGGATCGTCTGTCACGAGAAAAATTGGGGGAGGAGGGGTAAATGTTTTATGGCATCGATACCTCCTGTTATACCACGTCCCTGGCTGTCATAGACGACCAGGGACGCTTGCTTGGTGAGCAAAGACAACTGCTGGCAGTGGAGGCCGGGGCGCGGGGACTGCGTCAGTCCGAGGCGGTTTTCCGGCATCTTTGTAACTTACCGTTGCTGTCGCAAGAGCTGGGGAAGACGTTGCAGGGGCGGCCGTTGCTGGGAGTGGCTGCCACTACCAGGCCGCGTCCTGTGGAAGGGTCCTATATGCCCGTGTTTGTAGTGGGGGAGTCGTTTGGCCGTGCGCTGGCTGCGACCTTGGGCGTGCCTTTTCTTGCTCTTTCCCACCAGGAAGGTCACCTGTTGGCAGGCATGTGGTCGGCTGGTCTCGAATGGGCCAACTTTCTGGCCGTCCACGTTTCCGGAGGTACCACGGAAGTGCTCCGCGTCAGCATGGCAGAACAAATGGCGGTAACGGAGCTCGGCGGATCCGCTGACCTGCATGCCGGACAGTTCATCGACCGTGTCGGTGTGAGCCTGGGGCTGCCTTTTCCGGCCGGGCCACACCTGGAAAAGCTGGCGGCAGACGGGGACAGGGGAGACTGCCTGCAGGTGCCTATTTCCGTAGCCGGGCTGCAAATTTCTTTTTCCGGACCGGAGAGCTATGTGCAGCGTGTATTAGAGAAAGGAAACTATCCGCCTGCTGCCGTGGCCCGGGGGGTGGAACGCTGTGTGTCAGAGACTCTTTGCCGTCTGGTGCAAAACGCACGCCAGGCGTCCGGGCTGGAAAACGTGCTATTTGTAGGTGGTGTGGCTGCCAATGCGTTCATCCGTGCTTACCTGACAGAAATCCTTGGCGGCCTGTCCGTGGCCTTCGCTTCCCCGTCTTTGGCCGCCGACAACGCAGTGGGCGCGGCGCTGTATGCCTGGCAAAGGGGGCGATCATAATATTTAGAAGTTTTTTATACCCTGCAGAAGGATAAAAAAGGAGAACGCGACCACATCAGCGAATAGAAATGAATCGCGCTCAAGAGAGATAAATAGGGGAGGTTTGCCATTGTACAGGCTAGGGATAAAACTGGGAAGTGCTGCAGGAGGGGTGTGTTGCTTGGATAATCTCGTGCAATTGTAAATCTGGCGCTTTAGTATAACTTTCAGGAAACCAGGTGTAGAATTGGGGGAATATAAATATGACAAAAGTAGTGTTTAATAGCTGGATAGGTGAATTAGTAAATGATCGAAACAAGCAGGATAAGTCTCTTGATATCAAGAAGTTAAATCTACCTGGCAGCATAGGCAATGAGAATATGAAGGCTATCGTTGGCTGGGGCGGCATAATTCTTTTAGATGAGTCTGCTAACATAGTGGAATTAATGCGGGCTTATTTTGAGTATGTCAACGATGAGTCCTGTGGAAGGTGTACACCATGCCGTTTGGGAACAAGATTAACCTTAAAAGTTTTAAGTCGCCTCAGCCAGGGCAAGGGAACTGAGAAAGATCTCGTTATGCTGGCAGACTTGGGCAAATTGGTGAAAGATAATTCACTCTGTGAACTGGGTCGTTCAGCTCCGGTAGCCCTCCTGCATTCTTTGGAATACTTTAAAGATGAGTATGCGAAGCTTATTAAGGACAGCCAGGAAGTTACCTCGGGTAATAACAATTACAGGAAATTTTTGGCTACTCCCTGCGTGCGTGGCTGCCCCGGCAAGGTAAGAATTCCCGATTACATTGGTTACTGTGATGAAGGCCGGTGTGGTGACGGGTATGAAGTTATACTTGATAGGACGCCTCTGGTAGGCGTTTTAGGACGGGTTTGTGTTCATTTTTGCGAAGACGATTGCCGCCGCCAGAATGTGGACAAGGCTATTTCGGTGCGGGCGGTAAAGAGGTATCTCGCTGATTTTGAGAGAGACCTTGGCCGAGAACACCCGGTAGAGAAGGATCCTGATAAAAATAAAAAAATAGCCGTAATTGGTTCAGGACCCGCGGGCCTAAATGCCGCTTATCAATTGGCTAGGCGAGGTTACAAGGTTACTATCTTTGAGGCCCTTCCTGTGGCTGGGGGCATGCTGGTAGTAGGTATTCCCAGTTACCGCCTGCCTCGTGATGTCTTGCAAGAAGAGGTTGACATTGTTAAAGCCCTTGGTGTGGAGATCAAACTTAATACCCGGGTCGGCAAGGATGTTATGTTTGAGGAACTGCAAAAGGATTACGATGCCATATTCGTGGCAGCCGGGTTACATGAGAGTACCAATATGGGTGTTGACGGGGAAGATGCCGGCTACAGCGGATTTTTACACGGCGTCCATTATCTGCGGGATATGAACCTGGGCAAGAAAGTTAACCTCGGAGAAAAAGTGGCCGTGGTTGGTGGCGGTAATGTGGCTATGGACTGTGCCCGTTCCGCGTTACGTTTAGGAGCAAAAGAGGTAAGTCTTATTTACCGTCGTTCTCGGAAGGAAATGCCGGCCAACAAACATGAAGTTGAGGATGCTGAGGCTGAAGGTATTAAGTTCCACCTCCTCTGCAACCCTACAAAAATTATTGCGGAAAATGGTAAAGTCGTTGCTGTGGAGTGCATCAAGATGGAGTTGGGAGAGCCTGACGAGAGCGGCCGCCGTCGTCCTGTGCCCATGAAGGGATCGGAGTTTATCATTCCCGTGGATACCTTAATTCCGGCGATCGGACAAAAGGGTGACTTTTCCTTCCTGGGAGAAAAGGTCAAGCATAACGGCAAGATTGAAGCCAACTCCTTGACGCTGATGACGGAGGCAAAGGGTCTTTTTGCCGGTGGCGATGCCGTACTGGGGGCCAGCACAGTTATTGAAGCTATTGCGTCAGGTAACCGGGCTGCCGAGGCCATTGATCGCTACTTACAGGACGGAGTAGTTGAGCCGACGGAAATCGATTATCTGCAGCCTATTATTGATGTGCTGGGCAAATATGATCCGAACGAGGATACGGGCATAGTTGGAGAAAGAAAACGGGGCAAAGAAGTGATTTTGCCTGTTACAGAAAGGATAAGCAATTTCGCCGAGGTAGAAAAGGGTTTGACAACACCTGTGGCCATAGAGGAGGCCAACCGCTGTCTGCAGTGCCGCCGGTTGGTTCTTGTTGTTACCTGAGGGTGAGATATGTTTATCAGCAGGGGTATAAGTACAAGCAGTGTTTGGAGGAGTAAACGTGATGGAAACGATTAAGTTAACTATTGATAAGCAGCAGGTTGAAGTGGAGACAGGTACGACTATCTTGGAAGCAGCTCGGCAGGTAGGGATAAAGCTGCCTACGCTGTGCTATTTAAAGGATATCAACAATATCGGGGCCTGTCGGATGTGTTTAGTGGAAATAAAGGGGGCCAAGGCTCTAGAGGCTTCCTGTGCCACGCCCGTTGCGCAGGGCATGGATGTTTCAACTAACACTTCTAGGGTGAGAACAGCTAGGAGAGCAAACTTGGAATTAATTCTTGCGGATCATCCCATGGAATGTCTCACCTGCATCAGAAACCTGAACTGTGAGTTGCAGACCATGGCCGAAACATACGGTATCCGGGAAATTAGTTTCCCGCTGTTTGACTCGAAATATGAGCCTGATAACTCTACTCCGGCCATTGTCCAGGAGCGTGAAAAGTGTATCCTGTGCCGCCGTTGTGCCGCTGTTTGCGCCAAAGTGCAGACCGTGCATGCTATAGTTCCTCAGGGTCGAGGTTTTGAGGCCTCTGTAACCCCGGCAGGGGGAGCTACTTTGTCTGATACGGCCTGTGTGCAGTGCGGACAGTGTACATTGGTTTGCCCAACGGGCGCTCTGCATGAAAGAGATCAGGCCGAGGAAGTCTGGGCGGCCTTGGCTGACCCGAAAAAGCACGTCGTAGTACAAACTGCACCGGCCACTAGAGTCTCTCTGGGTGAAGAACTGGGCATGGAACCCGGCAGTATAGTGACGGGGCAAATGGTGGCTGGTCTTAGAAGACTGGGCTTTGACAAGGTATTTGACACGGACTTTACTGCTGACCTGACCATCATGGAAGAGGGTAGCGAATTAATCCACCGGATCAAAACAGGCGGCGTCTTGCCTGTGATAACCTCCTGCAGCCCCGGCTGGGTTAAGTTTATTGAACACTTCTATCCCGAACTGCTGCCGAATCTTTCTACCTGCAAATCACCGCAGCAAATGCTCGGTGCCTTGGCTAAAACGTATTATGCCGAGAAGATGGGCCTTGACCCTGCGGATATATTTATGGTTTCTTACATGCCGTGTACAGCCAAGAAATTTGAAGCTCAGCGCGAGGAAATGCGTAGCAGCGGTTACCCGGATATTGACGTTGTCTTGACCACCCGCGAGGTAGGACGGATGTTCCGTCAATCTATGATCAACTTTAAAGAGTTGCCTGGTGAAGACTACGATAATCCACTGGGAATTTCCACAGGAGCCGGGCTGATCTTTGGAGCCACCGGTGGTGTTACAGAAGCGGCCCTACGGACTGTTTATGAGATTCTCACCGGGGGAAAACTGGAGAATATTAACTTAACTATGGTCCGTGGTTTGGACGGAGTTAAGGAAGCGGCCATTCCGGTCGGCGACCTGACGGTTAAAGTAGCGGTAGCCCACAGCTTGGGCCATGCCCGCGACTTGCTGGAGGCGGTGAAGAGAGGAGAAGTTGACTATCACTTCATCGAGATTATGTGCTGTCCTGGTGGTTGTATCGGTGGCGGCGGCCAGCCTATTCCCACCAATTTGGAGATACGAGGTAAACGTGTAGCCGCAACCTATACCGCTGATGAGCTGATGGAAATGCGCCAATCCCACCTGAACCCGGCTGTAGCAACCCTGTACGAGGAATTCTTAGTCGAGCCTCTGGGTCATAAATCCCATGAACTTCTGCATACCCATTACACTGCCCGGAAGACTCCGGGACCGGCAAAAGTTCCTGTGGCGGCCCGTAGGAACTAATTAAAGCTGCTACTATAGGCAATTAACGGCTAGCTTTTCTTAAATAAAAAGAAAGGGAGATGAGTTCATGACTGCCAAGATCATTAGCGGAGCAGAAATTGCAAGTCAAATTCGGGAGGAATTAAAAGAGGAGGTAAAGATTCTCAAGGAGAAGCATAACATCACGCCGGGCTTGGTCACCATCCTTGTCGGTGAAGACCCGGGCTCTGTCAGCTATGTGACGGGGAAACAAAAGACGGCCAAGGAACTAGGGTTTTATTCCCTGCAGGACAATCAGCCAGCCGACCTGACTGAAGAAGCACTGCTGGCCCTGGTAGACAAATACAACAAAGATCCGCAGATTCACGGCATACTTGTGCAGTTGCCGCTTCCCAAACACATTAATGAACATAAGGTGCTGTATGCTATTGATCCCGACAAGGACGTGGATGCCTTCCATCCCGTGAATGTGGGCCGGATTATGATTGGCGAAGCTCATTTCTATCCCTGCACTCCTTACGGTATTCAGCAGATGCTGATTAGATCCGGCGCTAACACTGACGGTGCTGAAGTAGTGATCGTGGGCAGAAGCAATATAGTGGGCAAGCCCATCGCGATGATGATGGCACAGAAGAAAAAGGGTGCTAACTCCACGGTGACAATTTGTCACACAGGTACAAAAAACATGGCGGAGCACTGCAAGCGGGCGGATATCCTCATTGTGGCGGCGGGACGCCCGAATGCCGTAACGGCCGATATGGTCAAAGAAGGCGCGGTAGTCATTGATGTGGGCGTCAACAGAGTCGGCGTCACCGCCGGAGGGAAGGCTAAGCTCTGCGGGGACGTGGATTTTGAAGCTGTGAAGGAAAAGGCCAGTATGATTACGCCTGTCCCCGGCGGCGTGGGCCCCATGACTATCACCATGTTGATGCTGAACACAGTGAATGCCGCTAAAGCAGCGCATGGTATCAAGTAATTTCTCTCTGTCAAAGCGAGTGTCTGACGATAATGGACGTATCCTGACGGTCGGCCAGTTAACGCAATACGTGAAAGAATTGTTCGCCGCTGACCCGCAGCTTAACCGGCTGCGGGTCAGCGGTGAAATTTCTAACTTCAAGCGGCACACGTCGGGCCATCTGTATTTTACTTTAAAAGATGCCTCCGCCGCTTTGCGTTGCGTGATGTTTCGCTCTCAGAACGCCCGTCTCACTTTCCGACCGGCTGATGGCCTCCAGGTGGTGGCCTCGGGAAGGCTTTCTGTTTTTGAGCGGGAGGGCCAGTACCAGCTTTATGTGGAGACAATGCTGCCCGAAGGCGTGGGCAGCCTGTATACGGCCTTTGCTATGCTTAAGCAAAAGCTGCAGGCCGAGGGACTTTTTGCGGCAGAACGCAAAAAACGGCTACCGCGCTTACCAAAGCGCCTGGGTCTCATCACGTCTTTGACAGGAGCCGCTATCCAAGATTTTCTGACCACGGTGGGACGGCGCTTCCCGCCGGCGGAGGTACTGATTGTACCTGTATTAGTTCAGGGTCCAGAGGCAGCGGGGCAAATCGCCGCCGCCATTAACCTGCTCAACAGGTTGCCGGGAACAGAAGTAATCATTTTAGCCCGCGGCGGTGGTTCGATTGAAGAGCTGTGGGCTTTTAACGAAGAAGCGGTGGCCTGGGCCATCTACGCGTCGGGCGTTCCGGTAGTCAGCGCCATTGGACATGAAACTGACTTTACCATTGCCGATTTTGTAGCTGATGTGCGTGCCGCCACACCGACGGCGGCAGCTGAACTGGTAGTCCCTGACCAGCGGGAGATTCTGGCCTTTCTCGAGCAAGCAGAGCAGCGGATGAGGGGTACGCTACGGCGCAAAGTGAAGCACGACCGGCGCTATCTGGAAAAGCTGGCCTGCTCTGCTGTCCTAGCCAGACCATATGAACGCCTGGAGCAACAGAAACAGAGCCTAGATAACCTGCAGGTTCGCCTGGAGGGGCGAGTGAGGTTTTTGCTGCAGGGCTGTCAGGGCAGGCTTCACCGGTCGCAGGAGAAGCTCGCCGCACTCGACCCGAGCGCTGTACTCGACCGTGGCTTTGCGCTCTGTCTTGATGCCAAGGGGCAGATAGTCCGGGAGGCCGGCAAACTATCCCCCGGCGATAATTTGGAAATCTGCCTGCGGCGTGGCCGGGCGGAAGTGATTGTCAGTCATGTTAACGAGGAGGGCAAGTGATGGAGACGGAAAGCCGCACTTTTGAGGAGGCACTGGAGCGTCTGGAGCAAGTTTTGGGGCAGCTGGAGCGCGGCGAAGTGCAGCTGGAAGAACTGCTGGCTTTGTTTCAGGAAGGGATGAGCCTTGTTCAATACTGCCGCGGGAAGCTGGCTGATGTGGAGGGGAAAATCGCTGTTCTTGTTGGTGAATCAGGAGAGACAGTACCCTTTGGCAGGGAGGAGCGCTAGTGTTTTTTGATGTGCCGGCGCTGGCGGCGGAGGTGGACAGGGCGCTGGAGCACTACCTGCCGGCGGCCAAAACTTATCCGGAGATGATTCACGATGCCATGCGTTACAGTGTTTTTGCCGGCGGCAAGCGGCTTCGGCCGCTCATGGTACTGACTACTGCCGACGTTTTCGGCATTACACGTGAACGTGCCATGCCGCTGGCCTGCGCACTTGAGCTCGTCCACACGTATTCGCTGATCCATGACGACCTGCCGGCGCTCGACAACGACGATTTGCGGCGTGGCCGCCCGTCAAGCCACCGTGTCTTTGGCGAGGCCATGGCCATTTTGGCGGGAGATGCCCTGCTGACCCTGGCTTTTGAGCTTCTGGCTCGGGAGACGGCGCATGGTTTTCCTGCAACTACGGTAGTTCGGCTGGTAGAGGAGCTGGGCCGAGCCGCCGGTAGTACGGGCATGATTGGTGGGCAGGTAGTGGACATTCTGTCTGAAAACAGGCAGGTCGATGCCGGGACGCTCTTTTACATCCACCGGCATAAAACGGGAGCGCTTTTTACGGCCTGTGTCCGCGGTGGGGCTCTGCTCGGAGAGGCCTGTCCGGAGGACCTAGCCCGGCTGACCCGTTTTGCGGAATATGCTGGTTTAGCTTTTCAAATTACGGACGATATTCTTGATGTTGTCGGGGACGAAGCGGTGCTTGGCAAAAAAACCGGTTCTGATGCGCAAAAACAAAAAGCAACCTACCCGGCGCTTTTTGGCCTGACAGAGGCCCAAAAGAAAGCGGAAGAGAATATGTGCCTGGCGGTGGCTGAGTTAGGGCCGTTTGGCGATAGAGCGCAAAACCTGCTAAACTTGGCCAAGTTCCTAGTCCGCCGGAAAAAATAGACGCGTCTATTCTGCCCGCTCTGAGTCAGAGAGCTCTTGCGTGTGTATAAAGCAGGCCTGGTTACTGTGGATTGGTTACAGAGGCGTTTTTCTTTCTTGGCGCCTCGTCAAGAGCCGGGGCGGGTTGTGGGGTGATTTGAGAATTGTCGCCGGATGTGCTACAATTAATGGGAATCCGTAGGTGGCACAGTATTCTAGTTAATGCAGCCGCTTTTGAGGACGGGCCTAAAAATCCGTAAAGGGCACAACGATGAAGTTCTTGGTGCTGGCTACTGACGCCCAGTCGGGGGCTGGTGCTGGGAGTTAAGGGGGTGGGGCGATCTGCAAAGGCATGCAGGCGTGGACCCTAGCCCCGTGGAGACCCAAAGCGTGTGGTGAATTACCGTCGAGGTAAAGGATTACAGCTTGGGAAGAACCTGTATGCGGTGCGCGCTGTGTACAGTGTAGCCTGCCTTGAGTGGTTCTGGTGGAGTGGTAAAACATGAAACCAGCGCTGCAATAGAGGATAAAAAGCGAATCTGCGTTATCGGGGAAAACCCCTAGACTGTTCCTCACAGGGAGACTCTGCAGGGATTAAAGTACGGTCTAAGTGGCAATCCAGTCCCGTCGCTGGCAACACGGCGGAATCGGTCTGAAACGGAAACGGTCAGGATGGCGACGTCTTGGCGACCGGTTGGGAAAACCTACTGGACCTCAAGCCGTAACGTTTACTTGCAGGGTTGCTCTCCTACGGTAATTATTTTATAATTGTACTAGTCTTTTTTTTTATCGGGGAAAATAAAGTTACTTGACCAACGTCTGCTGCAGGAGCGGGTCTTGTGAACCAAAACCTAAAAAAAACTCCTCGTCTGCGCTGGGTAGCCGCCAGCTCTTTACTGGCCTTTGTGCTGGCCATCCTGATTAGCGTGATCACCCAACTTCTCTTTGGGGTTCTGGAATCTTTTTTTGCCGCTCTGTTCATACTGCTGGCCATTGTTTTTACCGGCACACTTTTTGATATGATCGGTATTGCCGCCGCAGCTGCCGACGAGGTGCCGTTGTTGGCTAAGGCAGCAAAAAAGGTTCCTGGCGCGAGAGAAGCGCTGTATCTGGTGCGCCATGCCGACCGGGTGGCTAACTTTTGCAGCGACGTGGTGGGCGACATCTCCAATATTATTAGCGGGGTGCTGGCTGCTTTTCTCGTACTGCGCTTGGTTGCCGAGGGGCATGTTACGGAAAGTCCCTTTGTGAGCATTCTGACAACCGGCCTGATTTCCGCCCTGACCGTGGGCGGCAAAGCCTTCGGCAAGGCTGTGGCCATGGACCGGCCAACCGACATCATTCTTTGGTCTGCGGTCGTTCTGGCAAAGATAGAGGCGGCTTTACCTGGACGTTTGCTTTTCGGCCGGCAGCTCCCGCCACGGAGAAAGTGAGGTTCTAAATGGGCAAGTTGCTTTCCAGGGTTAATGCCCCCCTGGACTTAAAAAATTTCAGTGTGACAGAGCTTTTGCAGCTTGCTGACGAGGTGCGTACTTTTCTGCTGGAAGCAGTGGCGCAAAACGGCGGACACCTGGCTTCTAACTTGGGCGTGGTGGAGTTGACGATCGCTTTACATACCGTCTTTAATAGCCCGGACGATAAAATTGTTTGGGACGTTGGCCATCAGTCCTATGTCCACAAACTGCTGACCGGGCGGCGGGACAGGTTTGACACGCTAAGGTGTTTTGGGGGGTTGAGCGGTTTCCCCAAGCGGCGGGAAAGCGTCCATGATGTTTACGGAACCGGGCACAGCTCCACTTCCATTTCTGCGGCGCTTGGAATAGCCGCAGCGCGCGACTTACTTAAAGAAAAGCATCGGGTCATCGCTGTTATCGGAGATGGAGCTATGGGCGGCGGCTTGGCTTTTGAGGCTTTAAATCACGCCGGACATACCGGGACGGATCTGCTGGTGGTCTTGAATGACAACGAGATGTCTATTGCTCAAAACGTCGGCGCCATGGCCGCTTACCTGGACAGGTTGCGCACTGACCCCAAATATTTCCGCGTTAAGGAAGACGTGGAGGAAATTATCAGAAAAATTCCGGCCATTGGCGGGCGGATGGTTAAGTCGGCAGAGCGGCTGAAGGATGCTCTGAAATTTCTGCTTGTGCCGGGGATGCTTTTTGAGGAGCTAGGCTTTACTTATCTGGGGCCGGTCAACGGCCACCAGCTTGATGCTTTGCTTGGTGTGCTGCGCGGGGCGCAAAAAATGAGAGGACCGGTGTTAATTCATGTCCTGACTAAAAAGGGCAAAGGCTTTGACTTTACGGAAGGAAACCCGGACATTTATCACGGTATTGGTCCTTTTGACCCTCAATCTCTAGCCAAACGGCAGGACAGTGCAATCCCTACGTACACGGAAGTGTTTGGCCGTACTATCACTGCGGCAGCCGCAACCAACCCCAAGCTGGTAGCCATTACGGCGGCCATGGCCAGCGGCACGGGGCTCGTCCGGTTTGCCAAAGCATATCCGGAACGTTTTTTTGATGTGGGCATTGCCGAGCAACACGCCGTGACTTTTGCGGCGGGGTTGGCCAGCGCCGGGTTTCGTCCGGTGGTGGCTGTTTATTCTACTTTCCTGCAACGGGCCTACGACCAGATTCTTCACGATGTCTGTCTGCAGGGGCTACCGGTGTTGTTTGCTCTGGACCGCGCCGGCGTTGTCGGAGAAGACGGGGAAACTCACCACGGGCTTTTTGACTTGTCTTATCTCCGCCATATCCCTGGCATCTCCATCATTGCGCCGCGGGAGGAGAATATGCTGCGTCACGCAGTGACCACCGCCCTGGCCCACGATGGGCCGGTAGCTGTCCGCTACCCGCGGGACAAGACGACCGGTGCGGCGGCGGAAGAGCCGCGCCTTTTACCATGGGGCCGGGGGGAGCTTTTGCGGCAGGGGAAAGATGTGGCGATTTTGGCAGTAGGAACGGCTGTCCACGCTGCCCTGGAGGCGGCAGAGCAATTGTCCCGGCTGGGCTTGGAAGCCGCTGTAGTCGATCCAGTGTTTATCAAGCCGCTGGATGAGGAATTACTGCGGGAGGTGGCCGCCTCTGTCCGCTACGGGCTGCTGACGGTGGAAGAGCATGCCCTGGCGGGCGGTTTTGGAGCGGCAGTCTTGGAATTGTTGGCGGAGATAGGGTTGCCTTTACTGCCTGTGCGGAGACTTGGCGTCCCGGATCAGTTTGTGGGCCATGGCACCAGGGAAAAGCTCCTGGCAGATCTCGGCCTGACGATGGCCGGCATTGTGAACGCTTGTCTCTGGCTGGCCGGAGAGCGGAACGAGGGGTTGCCGTGGGCGCACGACGAGAGCGGTTAGACGTGCTGCTGGTAGAGCGTGGTTTTTTCGCGACCCGTTCGGCCGCTCGTGCGGCGGTGATGGCCGGATTGGTGCTGGTGAACGGCCAGCCGGCCGGCAAGTCGGGTATGCCGGTAGATAGCGGGGCGGAAGTGCAGGTGCGCCAGCTGCCGCGCTACGTTTCCCGCGGCGGCTTGAAACTGGCGAAGGCGCTTGCAGAATTTGCCGTGGATGTTCACGGTAAAACTGCTATAGATGTCGGAGCCTCCACCGGCGGTTTTACCGACTGTCTCTTGCAGGCCGGCGCGTCCAGAGTCTATAGCATTGATGTCGGCTACGGACAGTTGGACTGGCGCTTGCGCCAGGACGAGCGGGTAGTCGTGATGGAGCGGACCAACATCCGCCGACTCTCACCGGGACAGGTAGGCGAGTCAGTGGCTTTGGCTGTTATCGATGTCTCTTTTATCTCTCTGACGCTTGTTTTGCCGGTCCTTAAAAGCCTTGATGTTCCGGAAATCATCGCCCTCGTCAAGCCGCAGTTTGAGGTAGGGAAGGGACGGGTTGGCAAAAGAGGCGTAGTCCGCGCTGCAGCTGACCACTTGGCTGTGTTGGAGCGGGTGGTGGCGGCGGCGGCCAAGGAAGGCTATGTGGCGGCAGGAGTCACGTATTCGCCGCTGCGAGGACCGGAAGGCAACATCGAATATTTGCTTTACTTGTGCCGGGATGGGCTAGCAGAAACGCCGGACAAGGCTAAATTTGTCGGCGTGGTGACGGCGGCCCACGAAGAGTTTCTGCTGAAAGGGAACCTGCCCCCGCACGGCGAATAAAGTGGCGAGGCAGGTGGTTGAAATGGGACTAAGGCCCCAGGATTGGACACTGCTGGCACTTGTCTTTATGGCGACTCTTTTTTGGCTGTTCCGTAAACGACGGCGTGTCCGCGGCAAGCGGCCTGACCAGGGGAGTGCCCCCACCGTGCAACTCCTGGAGAGTGCCGGCTATAAGGTTCTGAAGGTAAAGCCGGCGGTGGATGTGCAGATGGACATTGGGGAGAACAGCTTCCGTTTCGAGCTTAAAAGCGACTACCTGGTCGCCCGGAGCGACGGGCGGCGGTACTTGGTGTGCGTATACCGGGACGGTAAGGGTATGCGTCTGCAGTCCAAAATGTGGCGCAATGCCCTTTTGCGCGATGTGCTGGCCTTCAGGGTTGCCGGCATAGTTGTTTTGAATATGGAGAAGGAGACGCTGCAGCAGGTCAGCTTCCGCGTCTGATCTGAAAAGAGGTGGAACATGCAGGGCATTGGTGTGATTCCTGACTGGAAAAAGAAGAAGGACGTCCGAGAACTGGTGGCCAGAATTGTGGCCTATCTGCATCAGAAAGAAGTTCCGGTCTTTTTGCCTGTTACTACAGATGCGGAAATTCTTGATGGTGTCCGGTACATTCCTATGGAAGAGTTCGCGAGCCTTACAGATCTGCTTGTTGTTTTGGGCGGTGATGGCACTATCTTGCGGGTGGCGCGACAGTTTACCGGCACCAACCTGCCGCTGCTCGGTGTCAACCTGGGGCAGATGGGTTTTTTGGCCGAGGTGGAGCCGCCGCTGTTGGAAGAAGCGCTGAAACTTTTACTGGCAGGAAAATACGAGATCTGTCACAGGCTGATGCTGTCGGCTCGTGTCCTGCGGGAGGACAAGCTGGTGGCTGAGTATACGGCGTTAAATGATGTGGTGGCCACCAAGGGGCCCGCTTCCCGCATTATCTATGTGGATACCTATGTGAATGCCAAACATCTGGAATCGTACCCTTGTGATGGCTTGATTGTGGCTACACCTACCGGTTCTACAGGCTACTCGCTCTCAGCCGGCGGGCCAATTGTTAATCCGGCATTGGACGTGATGATAATTACGCCCATCTGCCCGCACTTGTTGCATCATCGCTCTGTGGTTGTTTCGAGCAACGAGCGCGTTTCTTTGCGTATGCTGACGCGTCAGGCTGAGGTGGTACTGACGGTGGACGGACAGGTAACCCTTTCTCTCCAAGATAACGACCTAGTGCAGGTGACGCGTGCGCCGCTGACGACGCCGCTTGTCCAGTTGCGAGGCACCGATTTTTACTCGCTTCTGCACAGAAAGCTGATGAAAGTTATTCACAGGGAACCGGAGTTGATATGATGTTGCGTCTGCTGGAAGTCCGCAACCTGGCTTTGATAGACAACTTGTCTTTTTATCCCGGTGCCGGGCTGAATGTGATCAGCGGCGAGACCGGCGCCGGCAAATCGTTGCTGGTGGGGGCTCTGGAACTGCTTCTTGGCGGACGGGCTGGCGCAGAAGCTGTTCGCTTCGGCGCTGACGGCGCTCTGCTGCAGGCCGTTTTTGCCGGTAACCTGCCGGAAACGGAGCAGGATGAGGAAAATTTCTGCCCTGCGGCAGACAAAGAATTAATCCTAGGTCGTGAACTGCGGGCCGGTGGCCCGAATATCTGTCGCATTAATGGTCGGGTGCAACCGCTTGTGCAGCTAGCTGCCTTGGGGCAGAAACTGGTTGATCTGCACGGTCAGCACCAGCAGCAATCACTGCTTTCCGGAAGTGTGCAGCGTCGCTTGCTCGATGCATACGGTGGCCCGCAACTGGCTGCTTCGCTGCAGGAGTTGGCCGAGGTGCACCGTGAGCGCTCCGCAACGCAAAAGCTCCTGGACGAGCTCGGCGGCGATGATGCCGAACTTGAACGTAAGGCGGACTTCCTACGCTATCAGTTGGCGGAAATAACGGCGGCGGCGCTTACGAGCGACGAGGAGGAGTCGCTGGGGAAACGCTTTAAGAAGCTTTCCCAGGCGCAGCGACTGCGGGAGCGAACAGCGAAAATCTACGCTGAACTGTGCGAAGGCACGTACGGTGCGGCTATTATGGACCGATTGGGTGAGGCAGCCAAGGAACTTACGGCTACGTCCGCACTGGACGAAGATTTGGCTTGCCTGGCGGAACAGGTGGCGGCGGCAATGCAGGAGCTGGCGGAGGTGGCGCGGGAACTGCGCGACTACCATGAGGGCCTGGAACTTGATGAAGCGGAACTGCAACAGGTGGTCGAGCGGCTTGAGACATATAAAAAGATGAAAAAAAAATACGGGACGACCGTAGCGGAGGTAACTAGCCTAGCACAGCAGATTAAAAAAGACCTGGCACTCTTGGAAGGGCGAAAAGAAAAAGTAGTCTCCGCCGCCCGCGAGCTGCAGCTGCTGGACGGACGTCTTTGGCATGCTGCTGGGGTGCTAAGCGAGCGACGGCGGGAGGCCGCTGATATACTGGCAAAGGAGATTGGGGAGTCCTTGCAGAGCCTGGCGCTGCGAGGCGCTCGGCTGCACATTGCCCTCGAAGCTGTCGGAGTGATCAATGCGCACGGGCAGGACAAAATAGAGTTTCTGTTTTCGGCTAACAGTGGAGAGCCGCTAAAACCTCTGAGCAAAGTAGCCTCAGGCGGGGAGATTGCCCGCGTAATGCTGGCAGTGAAAAGCGTTCTAGCAGCCCAAGACAACGTGCCTACGCTGATTTTCGACGAAATTGACGCCGGCATCGGTGGTCTGACTATTCGTGCCGTAGCGGAAAAACTGCGGTTCCTTTCCCGGCACCGCCAAGTCATCTGTGTCACGCACCAGCCTCTGATTGCCGCTGCCGCCGACCACCATTTCCAGATTTTCAAGCGGGAGGAAGAAGGGCGAACAGTAACCGGACTGGCGGAACTAAGCGGCGCGGACAGGGAAAGAGAACTGGCGCGCATGCTAGGTGGCGACCCGCAAAACCAAGCGGCGCTGGAACATGCCCGTGAGATGCTAAACACCGTGCGTGGTGAAAGCGATTAATTAGGCCCAGATTAAACAGTTCTAAGCTGTTTACTTAAATCCATCTTTGCATAGATCACGCGGCAAACCTCTACGAGCTTTTCCTGTTCATTGACAGTATAAAAAACGGCGTAGTTTTTGACATTCATGATGCGATACTCCTGATCCATAGGCTTTACCGGCTGATACGCGCTACAGGAATACGGAAAGTCCTTCAGGCGGGATATGGATTCATCCAATGCCTCCAGCAGGTCTTGTGCCGCTCTTGGCGCGATGAGCGTCTCAGCAATATAATTTACGGCCTCCGTTATATCGCGATTGGCCACGGGAAGATACGAAATCCTATACATCCTCCGCTGCCTTCTCCTGAAGCTTGCGCCTCAGGCCGGAAAACACTTCGTCATGCTTAAAGCGTTTACCGGTCGTCTTAGCTTCCAACTCCGCCTCTTTCAGCTTGAAGTAGACTTCGCTGTTAAACTGATGACGTTCAAAGGCTTCCATGCTCATGACGACCATGTCTCCATAGCCATTCTTTGTCAAAAAAACAGGCTCGGAGCTTTCATGAACTATTCTTGATATTTCAGCAAAATTGTTACGGAGATCGGATACAGGTCTTATATTAGGCATGTTTTTCCCTCCCCTCATAGTTTAGCTTACTATTATCATAATTATGCTAAGTGTGCAACAGCAACAAGGGGTCAGGTCTATTTTTATTAACATAAGATTCCTAGTGAAGGCCTTGCATGTTGACTAGTCACTCTGTCCATCTGCTCCACATGGTCAATTAAATGCTGCAGGTGCATATTCATCCCGCCTACATCGCCCTGTTCCATCTTCGTTAATAGAAGCGGTCTGGTGGCAAAAATCTGCGCTACGGCTAGATCGCGGACCAAACCGCTCTCAATGCGCTCTGCGGCATTTGTGAGAGTCATATCAATTTCGCAGGCATGACGCTTGTTTTTGCCAACTCTCTTGAAGTAAAATATCGCAGTGAACTTGCCGCAGGATGGTCTGCGGCTTTTTATTTGTCGCGGAGATAAATTGTCTCCATCTGCATTTTGTCAACTTTGTTTTCAACACGGCTAAGAGTTGAAAGAATACGCATATTAATGTCTGTCTGAACTTCTCGGGCATCAAATAAGGCACGGATTTTAGGGGTAAGTTCATTTTCCATCCGAACCTGATTCTGTTCTACCCGGAGCAGTCGTTGATCCATGCTTTCTACCGTCAGGCTCAAGGCAGACAATCCGGCGCTGACGGCTTGTAGGTCGTCTTTGGTAGCCATAGTGTCTTTGACGGCTTGCAGGTCGTCTTTGGTAGCCATAGTGTCTTTGACGGCTTGCAGGTCGTCTTTGGTAGCCATGGTGTCTTTGACGGCTTGCAGGTCGTCTTTGGTAGCCATGGTGTCTTTGACGGCTTGCAGGTCGTCTTTGGTAGCCATGGTG
>JAGXSQ010000018.1 GCA_018333395.1 Dethiobacter sp. | reverse complement strand
TTGCCAGCCGGGACGTGGCTGCCGCCGTTATTGGCCGCGTGCTGGCTGGCGAACCGGGGCTAATCAGGCTGGCACCGTAAGATAAGTGTTGCCTTCACTCTTCCCCGAACTTTATGACTAGCAGGGCCATTACGGTAGCAAAGAAGATATGGGCGACAAAGAAGGCTGCAATGGACAGGGGCTCGTGGCGTGTTTCCACCGCTAAAGCTAAGGAGTTCATGACATACCCGGCCATAAACAACCAGGAAGCATTGACAACCACGAGAGCTTTCAGCCAAAGATGACGCCAGCCTGTCCAGTCCAGCACTAAAACATACACGAAGGTATATGCTCCGCCGATCACCAGGCTCCAGATGAAGCCCAGGACACGCTGCAATGCTGTGTACGAGCCTACAATCAGGAATATTTCCAGTGTAACCTGGGGCATGTTTACTGTTTTGCCTGGCAAGAACAGGTTAACCGCAAACAGGAATAAGTTTGCACACGCGGCTGCTAAGGGACCGCAAAGAGCCGCCAACAGCAACCGATCTTTGATCTTTATGCTCATATGATCTCCCGCAGACGTTGTCCTTTATTCTGCCCCCCATTTAAGCCGGGTTATACGAATAAAGGAACTTTTTTCGTCCGGGTAAACTTATGTCCCCTTCGACCCGCGTTACCGGGGTGAAGAAACGTCGGCGTCAAGGTCGAACTCGTAAGCAACCTCTTTCCACCCGTCTTTTTCTGGGTGGAAAGTTCTTTCTTTAAAGAGGACGCGGCTCTGGCGGTCAATGAGGAGGACGGCGGAGGCTCTTGTTCCGTAGCTAGGCGAACGGACAAAGGGGGCGGAAAGGAGGCGTTCCCATTCTGGGCCTACGCCGGTGTCTGGCAGATCGGCGTCAGGGGCGCGTGATTCATTGGCCAAAAATTTGAAGATCGGCTCCGGTTCCACGGTGGCGGCAGCGGACAGATAGGCGGCTAGTTGTTGCCGGCATTTTTCCACTTTCGGCCACGGCGTGTTCAGGAAATGGTTGCTTAGGCCATAGAGGCCGGGAGGGATTGCCTCCAGGCGGTTGCGGACATTGGAGTAATACCAGAGGGATGCCAGGTCGCCGGCCAGCAGGTTGAACGACGGATAAAGGGAGCCTTGGCCATCCAGAGTTTGCAGGTAAGCGCGGGGGTGTTGCCTGCTGTGCAAATAGGCGCTCACCAGTTCGCCGCGGGAGCGGACCTCAGGCATCGCCGAGGCTGGTACGCGGTAGTTGGTCAGCGCCGCGAAGCGCCCTGTCCGAGTGACACCTAGCCAGGCTCCAAGCCTGGCCAGATCGCGTCCGGCCAGAATTTCGGGACAGTCTGACCAGAAGTGGGCGGCGGCGGTCGGCCGGTCGTAAAACTCGTCCCGGTTGGAGGCCAGAACCAAGCGATAGCGCGGATGGCATTGATACGCGAAAAGCAGCAGACACACTTTAAAACACCTTGCCTTTTGCTTCATTGTAGAATAGGCGGCAATGTTTGTAAAGGACAAAACTGGAAGGGGCGGAGTCCAGAGCAGTTGAGCCACCTATCATTAAATGAAACTATCTTTTCCGGGAAACATAGTCATATCTTAGTAGGGATATGACAAAAGTAACGGGAGGAGAAAAGAGATGTGCGGTTTTTTTGCCCTGTGGCGCAAGAGCGGTAGCGCGAAGTTGCCGGCCCTGAATAAACTGACAGCCGTTTTTGCGCACCGCGGCCCTGACGATTATGGGCAGGCAGATTTCGGTCACGCTGTTCTCGGCTTCAGACGGCTAGCCGTTATGGACCTTTCAGCGCGCGGGTGCCAGCCGATGTTTAACGAGGACGGTACGCTTTGCCTCGTCTTTAACGGTGAGATCTATAATTTCCGGCTGCTGCGCGAGGAGCTGCGGCAAAGAGGACACGTCTTTAAAAGTGAGAGCGACAGCGAAGTTGTTCTGCACCTTTATGAGGAAGAGGGCGAGAACTGTGTCCGGCGGCTACGGGGCATGTTCGCTTTTTGCCTCTATGACGGCCGCCGGCAGCTTTTCTTTGGAGCTCGTGACCGTTTTGGCATCAAGCCGCTTTATTGGCTGGAGGATAGCCAGTGTCTGGCGCTTTCTTCGGAAGCTAAGGCGTTCCTGGCGTTACCTTGGTTTAGTCCGCAGGTCAACGAAGACGTTCTGCCTGATTATCTGACCTTCCAGTACGTCCCTGAGCCGGAAACGATGCTGGCCGGGGTGCGTAAAATCCCGCCGGCTCACTCGTTTATCTGGCGTGACGGGCGGCTGAAAACAACACGCTACTGGCAGGCAGAATTTAAACCGGCGACGCGCCCGCTGGCCGAGTTCCTGGAAGAGACACAAGAGGTGCTGCGCGAGGCGGTGCGCCTTCACACGCAGGCGGACGTACCTTGGGGGGCGTTCCTGTCCGGCGGGATTGATTCTACGATCATCGTGGCCCTGCTGCGCGAGCTTGGTCCGGTGGCCACTTTTAGTGTCGGCTACGCCGATGAGATGTACAGCGAGTTGCCTGAGGCGCGGGAGACGGCGCGCTGCCTGGAGACTGACCACGAAGAGTATTTGATTAGTCCCGGCGAATTCTGGGAGCATCTGCCGCGACTCGTCTGGCATCTAGACGATCCGGTGGCTGACCCAGCGGCCATAGCGCTTTATTTTGTGGCCCGATTGGCGCGCCAAAAGGTTACTGTTGCTCTTTCCGGCGAAGGGGCCGACGAGGTTTTTGGCGGCTATGCCATCTACCGCGAGCCGGAGGCGCTGAAATACGCGGCTTGGCTGCCGCAGACGTTGCTTGGCGCCGGGCGCTTCTTGCCGGATGCTGTGCCGGGGAAAAACTACCTGCGCCGGGCGGCCATACCGGTCGAGCAGCGCTATTTTGGCAATGCCTTCATCTTTACAGAAGAGGAAAAACGTCTGCTCCTGAAGAAGAAGTCTTTCCGTCCGGCCACGGACATTACACTGCCGTTTTACAGGCAGGCGGCAGGCTATGACGATGTAACCAGGATGCAGTACATTGACCTGCATACCTGGATGGTGGGGGATATTTTGGTCAAAGCCGATAAAATGACTATGGCCAACTCTCTGGAGTTGCGTGTCCCGTATCTTGATCATCACGTCTTTGAATTTGCGGCCACCATCCCCACCAAATACAAAATCCGCGGTGGGCTGACCAAATACGTGCTGCGCCAGGCCTTCAAAGATTTGGTGCCCTCTGCTGCTGTCTGGCGCAAAAAGCGAGGCTTTCCTGTGCCGACGAGGGTCTGGCTGCGCGGCCACCTCTTTAAGGAAGTGCAGGCCGTACTTACCGACCCGGCGCTCGAAAAATATTTTTCCCGTACCTATGTGAAGAGGTTGCTTGGCGAGCATAGGGGAGGAAGGGCGGATAACAGTCGTAAAATCTGGACGCTGCTTATTTTTGCCCTCTGGAAGGAGCAGTTTGTGGGAAAAAATTCTGCCTTTCGCCACGAAATGTTTATCTCATAGGGAGTGTCAGATGTTATAATGTACTGAAGAAAAACTGTCGGAAAAATAAGAACAGACGATGGGGTGCGGGGGCAGTGACTGAAATCGTCGTCATAGGCATTAACCATAAGACAGCCGCTGTGGAATTGCGGGAGAAACTGTCTTTCACGGAAAGCCAGCTTCTCCGCTCCTTTGATTTTTGCAAAGAACACGGCGAAATCTCAGAATGTGTTGTTTTGACTACCTGCAACCGTACGGAAGTGTACGCTGCCGGCCGGGAGGAGCAAGACATCTGTCAAGCTGTCTTGGAGATGCTGGTTACTGTCAAGGGCCTCGACCCGGCGGCTATCCGGCCCAACCTCTACACCTACAGGCGGGAGCAGGCGGTGGAGCACCTTTTCCACGTTACGGCCGGTCTCGATTCCATGATTCTCGGGGAGACGCAGATTCTTGGGCAGGTGAAAAGCGCCTGTAGCAAGGCCAGTGCTGCCGGTCTGGTAGGCAGTATCTTCCATGCTCTGTTTCGCCAGGCGGTAACTGCTGCCAAACGTGTGCAGACCGAGACCGGCATCAACCAGAATGCGGCTTCGGTTTCTTACGTTGCCGTGGAACTGGCGAAAAAGATTTTCGGTCGCTTAGATGATCGTGCCGTACTGGTGCTTGGCGCCGGTGAGATGAGTGAGCTAACGCTGCGCTATCTTTATGAACATGGCGCGAGACGTCTCATCGTTGTCAATCGCACCAGAGCCTATGCTGACCAACTAGCCGTCTCTTTTGGCGGCATTTCCGAAAATTATGAAAAGCGGCGCGAGTGTCTGATCAAGGCCGACATTGTTATTTCCTCCACTAGTGCGCCGCATTTTGTGCTGGGAAAAGAGGAGATGGCCCAGGTGATGCATAGCCGCCGTGGGCGCCCTCTCCTTCTTATCGACATCGCCGTGCCGCGTGACATTGACCCGCAGGTTAAGGACCTGGAGAACATCTGCCTCTACGATATTGACGACCTGCAAGCGGTCGTTTCCGCGAATCTCAAGGAACGTGAGCAGGAGGCGGTCAAAGCGACGCTGATTTTAAGGCAGGAAATTGACGAATTCCAGGTCTGGTTTAAGACCCAGGAAGTAGTGCCGCTGATTACGGCGCTGCTCCGTAAGGCGGAAAACATTCGCCAGGATGAACTTGGTGTTTCACTGAAGAAGCTGCCGGGGTTGAGCGAAAAAGAAAGGAAATATGTAGATAACCTGACGCGGGCCATTCTCAACCGCCTTTTGCGTGAGCCGGTGCTGCGTATTAAGGAGCTTGCCTTGCAAGACAGGAGTGACATCTACGCCGAGGCGCTGTATAAATTGTTTGACCTGCAGATAGCCCCAAACGCAAGTGGTACTCCCCGGTTTGGCGAATCTTTGACGGAGGTCGGCGTGAAGGGAGGAGCTTGTGAGCGGCGCGGCACAAGCATTAAGTGATGGCGCAAGATTATCCGGTGTTTTTAAAATTGCGAAACAAGCTCTGTGTAGTTGTCGGCGGCGGGAAGGTAGCTGCCAGAAAGGCGGCCTCACTGCTTGACTCGGGCGCGGACGTGCGGGTGGTCAGCCCGGAACTTACGCCCGCTTTGCGGGAGTTGGCAGCGCAGGGACGCATCGCCTGGCGGGCTGGCCCTTATAGTGTAGAGGCGCTGGCCGGCGCTTTCCTGGTCGTCGGAGCTACCGGGGAGGCCGCCGTCAACCGGCAGGTGGCTGCCGACTGCGAGACTCGCGGGTTGCCGGTAAATATCGTTGATGCTCCAGAACTGTGTTCTTTTATCGTTCCGGCAGTGGTGAAGCGCGGTTCCCTGGTCATTGCTGTCTCCACCGGGGGGGCCTCCCCGGCCTTGTCCCGGCGTATCCGGGAGCAGCTGGAGGAGCAATTTGACGAATCTTACAGCGTTTTGCTGGCAGCACTGGGAGAGGCGCGCGCCCGCGTCAGGCAAAACGTGCCTGACCCTGTGCGACGCAAAGAGATTTTTGCTGCTCTGTACGAGCCTGATCTGCTGTCCGTTCTAAAACAGGACGGAACGGCGGCCTTGTTTGCCCGCATCAATGAAATCACAGGAGGCCTCTATGCCTAAAGAAGCAATCATTGTTGGCAGCCGTGATTCCGAGCTGGCTCTGATACAGGCTTATTATGTCATTGCTGAGCTGCAAAAAAGATTTCCGGAGTTTGCTTTTCCTCTTATCAAGATTAAAACCGAGGGAGATAGGATTCTTGATGTAGCTCTAGCCAAAATAGGGGGCAAAGGCTTATTTGTCAAAGAAATCGAGAGTGCTCTGCTGGCCGGCGAGATTGACTTGGCCGTTCACAGCATGAAAGACGTTCCCACGGCACTCCCGAAGGGGCTGATGATTGCTGCCGTCACGGCACGGGAAGACCCGCGGGACTGCTTTATTGCTCTAGACGGCAAAACTAAGCTGGCAGAGCTGAGAGAAGGAGCCGTCGTAGGTACTTCCAGCCTGCGCCGCTCGGCGCAGTTGCTGCATCTGCGCCCTGACCTGCAAATCGTGCCGCTGCGCGGCAACCTGAACACCCGTTTCCGCAAGCTGCGCGAGATGGCGCTGGATGGTATCGTGCTCGCTTTTGCTGGTGTTTCCCGCTTGGGATGGTCTGACCGGGTTGCTGAAATCATTAGTTATGAAAGAAGCCTTCCGGCTGCCGGGCAGGGAGCGCTAGGCATTGAAACACGGGCTGGCGATGAACGCACCAACCGGGTAGTCAGCTTTTTGGACGATCAGGCGGCGCGGGCGGCGGTGACCGCTGAAAGAGCGCTGCTCCGCACGCTGGAAGGCGGCTGTCAGGTCCCCATCGGCGCTTACGGGCGGCTGGAAGATGGCGAGTTGGTTCTGGACGGCGTGGTAGCCGGTCTGGACGGGAAAAAGGTGGTCCGCGGACAGAGCAGCGGAGACGTCAAGGAGGCGGTGGCACTTGGCGAGCGGCTGGCAGAAGAGCTCCTCGGGCGCGGCGCCGCGGAAATCTTAATCCAAGCAAGACAGGAGTGCGGGAGCCATGCCTAAGCAAGGAGTTGTTTACCTGGTGGGCGCCGGTCCGGGGGATCCCGGGCTGATTACCGTCAAGGGGCTGGAATGTATCAAGCGGGCGGAGGTCCTCGTCTATGATCGCTTGGCCAGCAAGCGCCTGCTAAGTTATGCTCCCGGTGAATGTGAGCTGATTTATGTCGGCAAATTGCCTGACCGGCACACGTTGCGCCAGGAGGAAATTAATCAGCTGCTGGTGGACAAGGCGTTGGCAGGGAAAATTGTCACTCGCCTGAAAGGCGGAGACCCGTACGTTTTCGGCCGGGGAGGCGAGGAGGCGGAGCTGCTTGCCCAGCACCACCTCCCCTTTGAAGTCGTTCCCGGCGTTACGTCTGCCATTGCTGTGCCGGCTTATGCCGGTATTCCGGTGACCCACCGCGACTTTACGGCCAGTTTTGCTGTGATCACGGGACACGAAGACCGAGCCAAAGACGAATCAGCCATTGCTTGGGACAAGGTGGCCACCGGTATCGGCACGCTTGTTTTCCTGATGGGCGTGGGGAACTTGCCGCTCATTGTGGCAAAGCTTCTGGAACATGGCCGCCCGGCAGCTACCCCCGTAGCGCTTATCCGCTGGGGGACGCGTCCGGAACAACGTACCCTCATCGGGACGCTGGCGACAATGGTGCAAAAAGCAGAGGAAGCCGGCTTTACCTCCCCGGCCATCATTGTTGTGGGCGAAGTTGTCACGCTGCGTGATACGCTCTCCTGGTTTGAGAAAAAACCCTTGTTTGGCAAACGCGTGGTGGTTACACGTTCCCGGGAGCAAGCAAGCGACCTCTCCCGCCGCATCGAGGAACTCGGTGGCGAGGCTTTCGAGTTTCCGACCATCGCGATTGCCGAGCCGGACGACTTTGCCCCGCTTGATGCGGCCATCGGCCAGGCAGATAGCTATGACTGGCTGATTTTTACCAGTGTCAATGGCGTGGACGCTTTTTTTGCCCGCCTGCGTCACCATGGCCGAGATATTCGCGACCTAAAGAGAGCCCGCCTTTGTGCCATCGGCCCTAAAACGAAGGAGCGCTTGGAGGGAATGTGTCTGCGGGTGGAATATGTACCGGCGGAATACCGTGCCGAAGCAGTGCTGGAGGGGCTGCAGGGCAAGCTCAAAGCCGGCGAACGGGTACTGCTGCCCCGGGCCGACATGGCCCGGGCAATCCTTCCGGAGACGCTGCGTACCATGGGTGCGGAGGTTGATGATGTCACTGCTTACCGCACTGTGCGCGGCGGTGGGGATGCCCGGCTGCTGCGGGAACTTTTGGCGGAAAAAATGATTCATTATATAACCTTTACCAGCTCATCCACCGTAAAAAACTTTGTCGAGGCACTGGAGAGCATTGATCTCCAGACTTTGCTAGAGGGCCTCAAGCTAGTCAGCATCGGTCCTATCACTTCGCAGGCGGCCCGGGACCTGGGGCTTTCTATTGATATCGAAGCTCAAGAGTACACTATCGACGGCCTTGTTGAGGCACTCACACGCTTTTGCCTTGGGGAGAGAAATGTTTTGACGGGCAGATCGGAAAGGGGAAATCCGAGATGATTAGCGTGACCAAACTGCTTGGCGGCGCGGAACATTTTGGCGATCAGCTACGCTATAACGAGAGCTCACGCGGTGCCGTTCACGGCGCGACGCATGGCTCCGGGCCGGTGGTTGTCTGGAATGTCACCCGAACGTGCAATCTGAAATGTATCCACTGCTACATGGAATCGGATGCTACCCGGTACGAGAACGAGCTGACCACGGCCGAGGGCAAAAGATTTATTGACGACCTAGCCGAATTCCGCGTGCCCGTGATCCTTTTTTCGGGCGGCGAGCCCCTCCTTCGCGCCGATTTTTTCGAGCTGGCCCGCTATGCCGTCGCCCGTGGTTTGCGTGTGACTATCTCCACCAATGGTACGCTGCTTGACCGGGAGACGGCCCGCGATATTAAGAAAATAGGAGTAGGCTATGTCGGCATCAGCATCGACAGCATTGGCGAGAAAAACGATGAGTTCCGCAAGGTAAGAGGTGCCTTTGACAAAGCGCTGGCCGGCATCCGCAACTGCCTGGAAATAGGGCAGCGCGTGGGTCTGCGTTTTACTATCAACCGCCATAACTATGCGGAGATGGAAAATATTTTTAGACTTATTGAAGAAGAGGGGATCCCCCGTGTTTGTTTCTACCACCTAGTCTACGCCGGTCGTGGCTCGGAAATGATGAAGGAAGATGTTACCCTAGAGGAGAGCCGCAGTGCTATGGACCTGATTATCGACAAGACTTTGTACTTCCAGGAAAAGGGACTGGACAAGGAAATCCTCACCGTGGACAACCATGCCGATGGTGTCTACGTTTACTTGCGCATGCTAAAAGAAAACCCCAGGCGCGCCGAAAAAGTCTGGGAGCTATTGCGCAACAACGGCGGCAACCGCTCCGGTATTGCTATCGGCCAGGTGGATAACCAAGGCTTTGTGCATGCCGACCAATTCACCCAGAACCATCCTTTCGGCGACGTTCGCGAGCGCAAGTTTGGCGACGTCTGGACCGCTACCAGCCACCCGATCTTGGACGGTTTAAGAAACCGCAAACCGCTGCTCAAAGGCCGCTGTGCCTCGTGCAAGTGGCTGGCTGTCTGCAACGGCAACTTCCGGGCCCGTGCCGAGGCAGCTACCGGGGACTTTTGGGCGGCTGATCCGGCGTGTTACCTTACTGATGCCGAAATATAATAGGTATCTGTCCCTATTAAATGGAGAGAGGCGTTGAGAGAGTGTACTTTCCTGTGACGAGGCCGAGGCGGCTGCGGCGTACGGCCGAGCTGCGACGGCTGGTGCGGGAGACGGATCTGTTGGTTCGCGATCTGATTTACCCGCTTTTTGCGACTCACGGAGTGAAAGTCCGGCAGCAAATTGCTTCCATGCCCGGTGTTTTTCAGCTGTCGGTAGACGAGATTGTGCGCGAAGGCCAGGAATGTCTGGAGCTCGGCATTCCTGGCGTAATTCTCTTTGGCTTGCCCGCGGGCAAGGATGAAAAAGGCTCTGCTGCCGCTGACCTTGAAGAAGTGGTGCAGCGGTCGGTTGCCGCTCTGAAAAAAGTCTGTCCGGAGCTGGTGGTCATTACCGATGTTTGCCTGTGTGAATATACAAGCCACGGACATTGCGGCCTGGTAGAGGGCGGCGAGGTGCTAAACGACCCGACGCTCCATCTTCTGGCTAGGGCGGCGCTTTCCCACGCTCGTGCCGGGGCCGACATTGTGGCCCCGTCCGATATGATGGATGGGCGTGTGCAAGCCATCCGCTCCACGCTAGATGAGCACGGGTTTGCCCACGTTCCGATTCTCTCCTACGCCGTCAAATACGCTTCGGCCTTCTATGGGCCGTTCCGGGATGCTGTCGGTTCCGCGCCTCAATTTGGGGACCGGCGCTCCCACCAGATGGACCCGGCCAATGTGCGTGAGGCGCTGAAAGAAATTGAGCAGGACTTGGCCGAAGGCGCCGACATGGTGATGGTCAAGCCGGCATTGGCCTACCTGGATGTGATTAAGGCGGTCAAAGAGTACACCAACGTGCCGGTAGCCGCCTATAACGTATCCGGCGAGTATGCCATGGTTAAGGCGGCGGCGCAAAACGGCTGGATTGACGAGCGGAAAGTAGCGCTGGAAATGTTGACCGGCATGAAGCGGGCCGGTGCCGATATGATTCTCACTTATTTCGCCAAAGACGTTGCTGCTTGGCTAAAGGAGGAGAATAAGTGATTATCTCCTGGAACACGACCCGGGAGTGCCATCTGAAATGCAAACATTGCTACCGCGATGCCGGTGCTAGGGAGCAAAGTGAGCTTTCTACAGACGAGGGCAGACAGCTGATTGGCGAGATTGCCAAGGCAGGATTTAAAATCCTGATCCTTTCCGGCGGCGAACCGCTGTTGCGGGAAGATATTTTTGAACTGACGGCCTACGCCAAAGCGGTGGGTCTGCGTCCGGTGTTTGGCACTACCGGTACCACCATCACCCCTGAAGTGGCGCAAAAACTAAAAGACGCCGGCGCCGCCGCTATCGGCATTTCCCTGGATAGCTCCGGACCGGCGATCCACGAGGAGTTGCGCCAGGTGCCCGGCTCTTTTGCGGCGGCCATCGAGGGTATGGAGAACTGCCGTGCAGTGGGGTTGCCCTTCCAGATACACACAACGGCGGTGGAACAGAACTATCAGGATATTGAGGATATCACCGACCTAGCTGTGGGCCTTGGCGCTGTGGCCCACCACGTTTTCTTCCTGGTGCCTACCGGTCGGGCCAAAGATCTGGAGTCAGAAGCGCTGCGCGAAAAGCAGTATGAACAGTTGCTGCACCGTATCCTGAAAAAGCAGCGGGAGGTGGACATTGAGCTGAAACCTACCTGCGCGCCGCAGTTTATGCGCCTTGCCCGCCAGCTCGGGATGGGGATGCGCTTTACTCGCGGCTGTCTTGCGGGCACCGCCTACTGCTGTATCCTCCCGAGCGGAGACGTTCATCCTTGCCCCTACTTGCCTGTAAAGGTAGGTAATGTGCGGGAGACGCCGTTTTCTGAAATCTGGCAGAGTGCGGAAATTTTCCGGCAGTTGCGCCGTGAAGAGTTCGGCGGCAAGTGCGGCACCTGCAACCACAAAGACGTCTGCAGCGGTTGCCGCGCCCGTGCCTATTACTACACCGGTGGTGACTACATGGCGGAGGACCCCTGGTGTTTATACCGGAGAGGACTGGCTAATGAAGCAAAGAAATGTTGCTGAGCCCCTTTCTACGCTTGACCGGTCACTGCTGAACATGCTCCAGACGGGCTTCCCCCGTGTTTCCCGCCCCTTTGCCGAGCTTGGCCGGCAACTTGGCATGACGGAGGAAGAGGTGCTTGGTCGCGTGGCGGCGCTGAAAGAAAGCGGTCTTATCCGTCGCATCGGCGGTATCTTTGATTCTCAGAAGATGGGTTTTATCTCCACGCTCGTAGCGCTCGAGGTAGAGACTGATAAAATTGGCGAAGTGGCGGCAACCGTTAGCTCCTACCAAGGGGTGACACATAATTATGAGCGGGAGCACGAGTTCAACGTCTGGTTTACCCTGGTAGCGGCTTCAGCAGAAGAGTTGCAAAAAACGCTGGACGAGATTATAAGCTTGCCGGGAGTGGTTAAGCTTCGCAACCTGCCGGCGCTTAGGCTCTTTAAAATCGGCGTCAATTTTGACTTGAGCGGTGACGAAGAATGAAGCGACTGACTGATTTGGACAAAAAGATTATCGCTCGCCTGCAGGAAGACTTGCCGCTTTGCTTGACCCCCTACGCCGCTGTGGCGGCAGAGGTGGGTATAACGGAAGAAGAGTTGCTGCAAAAAATCGCCGCCTACCTGGAGGCGGGCCTTCTGCGCCGCATAGGCGCTATTCTGCGCCACCACCTAGCGGGGTACGACGCCAACGCCATGTGCGGGTGGAAGGTGCCGCCGGAGAGGGTGGAGGAGGTGGGACGCGTGATGGGTTCTTTTCCTCAGGCCTCCCATGTTTACCAGCGGCCCACCTATCCTGACTGGCCTTACAATCTTTTTACCATGCTACACGGCCGCTCGGACGAGGAGTTGGAACTAACCGCCCGAGAAATGTCCGCGCGCACCGGCATTTGCGACTACACCCTGCTGTACAGCACCCAGGAGTTTAAAAAAACCAGCATGAACTACTTTTAGCGTTGATAGGGGGAGAGGACAAGATGTTTGACAAATCAAGGCAGTTGTTTGCCGAGGCAAAAGAGGTGCTGCCCGGAGGTGTCAACAGCCCGGTACGCGCTTTTCGCGCGGTGGGGGGGGAGCCGCTTTTTATCGCCCGCGGCCAGGGGACAAAAATCTATGACGTGGATGGCAACGAGTATGTGGACTATGTAGGTTCCTGGGGGGCCCTGATTTTGGGTCACGCACCTCCGCGCATCGTTAAGGCTGTGCAGGAGGCGGCTATACGGGGGACCAGCTTTGGCGCTCCTACGGAGCTGGAGACGGTAATGGCCCGAATGATCATGGAGGCCGTTCCCTCGGTGGAGATGGTGCGTATGGTCAATTCCGGCACGGAAGCGGTCATTGCGGCCTTGCGCCTGGCTCGCGGCTATACCGGGCGCGCCAAAATTGTCAAGTTTATCGGCTGTTACCACGGCCATGGTGACAGCCTGCTGGTTAAGGCCGGCTCCGGCGTAGCTACGCTCGGGTTGCCGGACAGTCCCGGCGTTACCGCCGGTACGGCCAGAGACACTCTGACTGTCCAATATAACGACCTGGAAGCCGTCCAGGAACTGTTTGCACGCCAGGGAAAAGAAATTGCCGCCGTGATTGTCGAGCCGGTAGCTGGCAATATGGGCCTAGTCGTCCCTCAGGCCGGGTTTCTGGAGGGGCTGCGGGAGATAACGCGGCAGTACGGTGCGCTGCTTATTTTTGACGAGGTGATGACCGGCTTCCGTGTCGCTTACGGCGGCGCCCAGGCCCTATATGGCGTGAACCCTGACTTGACGACCCTGGGCAAGGTTATCGGCGGCGGGCTGCCGGTAGGCGCTTACGGCGGCCGGCGGGAAATCATGGAGCAGGTC
>JAGXSQ010000017.1 GCA_018333395.1 Dethiobacter sp. | reverse complement strand
CCTGGGAAAGGCGGGGATAACGACGAACAACCTCTTTGACGATCCACAGGTCCGCTTCCGAAAATTCCCGACCAAAAAGCAGGATCGTTTCGTTCTTTGAAGCTTCAGCCATAGTGTGGGCCTCCTTAAAAACATTTAACTCCCACACTAATTATGACATGAACGTTTTCGCTTGTCCAGTGCTTTTTGCGAAAAAATTTTTTCGCTTGGCCGCTTAAACCCTTAACAGATAAGCCTCTATTTATTCATGCGTCAGTTGTGACCTTGCTCTGGTAAATTTCGTGATGGCAGAGTATTTGCGGGTGCTGGGGTGCTGGGCGCACACGAAATTGAAAGCGGGTGGAGCCATAGGCCCACCCGCTTTTGAAGGAGTGAGGGATGTTTAACGGTAGCCGGCTCTATCCAGCAACCTCACAGCAGCTTCCTGAAGGCGGCCGTATTCAGCCATGTTTAGAGGGTCGCGTCTAAAGCTGCCGAAGCCGGCAATAATCGGATGGGAAGCAATGTTTGGATTGGCGGGATATTCGTGGTTAGAGTCTGCGAACAGCTTCTGTCCTTCCGGACCGCTGAGCCATTCCAGCAGTTTAATCGCGTTTTCCCGGTTCGGTGCGTGGGCGGTAACGCCGGCTCCGCTGACGTTAACATGGGCGCCGCGGTTATTCTGGTTAGCCCAGAAAAGTCTTACAGGGAAAGCGGGGTTCGCTTGCAGCAGACGTCCCAGGTAATAATGGTTGGTAATTGCCACATCTCCTCTGCCTGCAGCCAGTGTTTCTAAAATTCTAGTGTCGCTATCAATCAGCGTTGGTTGGTTGGCCACCCAGCCCCTGACAATTTCTTCGGCACGGGCTTCGCCGTGGGCCGCAATCAAGCTGGCCACCAGTGATTGCGTATAGGAATGGGTTGCGGGCCTCATCACTAAGCGTCCACGCCATTTTGGGTCGGCCAGATCTTCATAGGTTGAAAGCTCTTCGGGACGAACTCGATCCGGATGATACAGAATTGTGCGCACACGTTGCGTTAAGCCGAACCAGCGGTTATTTGGGTCACGCAGATTGGCGGGGATATTTCTGTTTAAGGTAGCGCTATTAATCGGTTCCAACAGGCCATCCCTGGCTGCCAGCCAGAGGTTGCCGGCATCCACAGCTAAGTAAACGTCTGCCGGGGTATGGCGTCCTTCAGCTCTAATCCTCTCACGCAGGACGGCATCTGCTCCGGTCGTAAATCTTACCTGGATACCAGTTGCTCTGGTGAAGGCGGTAAAGACCGGCTCTACACCGTAGTGGCGGGAGGTATAAAGGTTGACTACGCCTCCCGCTCTTGGTTTGGCAGGCGGCTCTTCAGAAGCCGATCTGATAATGACGCTTCTTGTGGCGCTATCCCAGTGTACGAGATAGCCGAGTCCTGTGCTCAGGAATCGCAGTGGTACTAAGACGTGTCCGGCCACTTGTACAGGCGCGGCCTCTAAGGTTACGATACGGCCCCTGTTTGTGGCGGCAGTTTGACCCACCACCAGCCTCAGAGCTGTGTCGCCTTTCGTCACTGCCACGCTTCGTTCCTGGCTGTTCCAGTTAACTTGGGCACCAAGGCGTTCCGTCACTGCCCGGAAGGGTACCATGACGCGTCCATTGATAATTTGCGGCGTTGCCTCCATTGTCAGAGTAGTGCCGTCAACAACCACTCGGATTGGTCTGGGAGCGGCGGCTTGGGCCACGGGATGGATGACGGACACTAGCATTAATGTGGCGACAAAAAGTAGGCTGAGCCGTCTGAAACTGTTGTTTAGCGTTTTTCTCACTTTTTCTCCTCCTTGTGTAGTGTGGTTTGTGCGATTTTTTCCGTGTGCGGATAATGGCACGCACTTTCCGGCAACTGATCTCTCATATGAGATTGTTAATCAATAGATAACTGTTATCATATGAGAGTGATTATAAGTATACCTGGCGGTCATGGCTTTGCCAAACTCCAATTATCGCTATTTGTGAAAAGTATATTCCTTTTTCTCTGCTTTATAAGTTCTTAGTGCCTATTCCACTATTTCTTGATAATGAGTCTCATGTTGCCTTGACAGTACAGTTAAAAACAGAAACCTTAAACTCCTTGCGGCATAAGGCTTCTGGGGAAAGATTGTTTTGATTTTTAACCAAAAATAGGGGGCATTATTCTGCACAATAGGCAGTATGGTGGAAATACTGCCTAACGAAGTGATAAGAGGTTGTCCATTATGTGCCTTACTAATAAAGCATTAAGTTTGCTTTAAATTGTTAAGAATCATCAAAACTGGGAGATAATTAACGATAAATCGCGTAAATATGTAAAGAAACTGACCGCCAGCAAGCTGTTTATGCTTCTAGCCTTTCGGCTTAAATACCAGTGCCGTAAAAAAACCAAAAATAATAGCCGCTGTAATACCGGAGCTGGTCAATTTGAACATGCCTGTCAGGACGCCAATAACGCCGGTACGCTCAGCTTCTCGGACCGCGCCTTTCACTAAAGCATCGCCAAAACTGGAAATCGGCACTGTTGCCCCGGCACCGGCAAACTGGACCAGTGGCTCATACAGGCCAAGCCCTGACAACACTCCTCCGGCCACCACCATAAGGGATAAAACGTGTGCCGGGGTAAGCGGTGTCAAGTCAAGCAAGAGCTGCCCAATTACGCAGATTAGACCGCCGACAAGAAACGCGGTCAAGTATGTACCCACTCACCTTCACCTCCTAAACAGCCTCAAAAAGTACGGCATGCGCAATGCAGGGGATACTGTCACCCTGCAGGTAAGACGTAGGGCTGTGCAGCGCGCCCGTCGGCACAACCAAGATCCGCCGCAGATCACCCTCCCGCAAGCGCTTAAACAAGTGTGCAATAGTGACAACGGCTGCGCAGCCACAGCCACTTCCACCGGCGTCCACTTTTTGATGGCTGTAATACAGCATCACACCACAGTCAAGGTAGCGGCCGGCGATGTCCAGCCCCTGCCTCTCCAGCAGAGACACGTTAACCTCTTTTCCTACCATCCCTAAATCTCCGGTGGCAATCAGGTCCACCTCGCTCACGTCCCGGCCCGTGTCCTGAAAGTGCTGAAAAATGGTATCGGCGGCGGCAGGAGCCATAGCCGTTCCCATATTAAACGGGTCCTTGACCCCCAAATCATGGACCTTGCCAACTGTCACCGCTCTCACCATGATTTCCCCCTCCAGACCAAGGACAACGGCACCGGCGCCGGTGGCTGTCCATTGAGCTGTGCCCGGTCGCTGGACGCCGTATTCCGTAGGGTAGCGGTACTGTCTTTCTGCCCCACAGTTGTGGCTGCCCGTCACGCCCAGCACAGTACGCGCGAAACCGCCATCCACTAAGACAGAGCCCAGCACTACCGCTTCGCCAAAGGTGGAACACGCTCCGTAGAGCCCTAAATAGGGAATATTCAGCTCCCGCGCCACAAATCCGGAGGAAATAATCTGGTTTAGCAAGTCTCCGGCCAACAGAAAATCGACCTTCAAATCGCTGACCCCGGCTTTATCCATAGCCAGTTTTGCCGCCTCCAGAAACATGCGCCGCTCGCCCCGCTCAAAACTGTTCTCCCCGGCGCGTACGTCCTTGTACACCAAGTCAAAGTCTGCACCGAACGGCCCCAGGCCCTCCTTTGGTCCTACCACCGCTGCCGCGCCGCGTACCCGCGGCGGCGTTTCGAAAAAAAGTGTCTGTCCTTTTTTCTTCATAAACTTAGAACAGGGCGGAAATTAGCCCAACGACAAAGGCTGTTACCACACCAAAAACAATCACCGACCCAGCCAGGCTAAACATTTTACCGCCTACGCCAAGCACCAGACCCTCACGGCGAAACTCCATCGCTGCTGCAGTAACAGCATTGGCAAACCCGGTTACCGGCACCGCCGTCCCGGCCCCCGCTAAGCGAGCCAGATTATCAAAAACACCAAGTCCTGTAGCGAGCGAACCAAGGAAAATAATCGTGGCCACTGTGGGATTCCCGGCCTGTTCCGGTTCAAACCCAAACCGGATAAAAGCATTTTTAATGAGCTGTCCCAGTACGCAAATCAGTCCTCCTATGACGAAAGCGTAAAAAACATTTTTTGCAAGCGGCGGCTTAGGTTGCTTAGGGCCGTAAATGCCTTTGTATTCACTGATTTTTTCCTCCGCCTGTATTTTCTCCAGCTCCGCGTGACTCTTCATCTGCCACCTCCATCAAAAGCCCTCCCTAGGGAGGGCTTAAGTTTATCTTCCCTTTCCTTTAGCGGTCAATAACGCCGAAGGCAAGCTTCACATTAGCCTTGTACTCCACGATTTGCCCGTTCTCAATATTGGCCGTCATGTTGTAAACTTCCACGCCGCTGATGTTTTGCACTGTCTTGGCAGCATCAGCGACCGCATTGCGCACCGCGTCATCCCAACTCTTCCTAGATTCACCAACTAGTTCAATAACCTTGGCAACTGACATTTTTTCACCTCCCTGCCTGCTTGTTGCCGCCTTAGTTTGCCCCCACATAAAAAAAATAAACGCCGGGTTTTCTAGACCCGGCATCTGTTCTAGCTACTCAACCGCTCTTTTAAGTCACCCAATATTTTGCGCTCCAGCCTGGAAACATGAACCTGGGAAATACCCAGCGCTGCCGCCACCTCCTGTTGGGTACGCTGACGGAAAAAGCGATAGATAAGAATTTGCCTCTCTCGCTCCGGCAATTCAGCCAGCATCTCGCAGAGCGCCACCCGGTCAACAACCGCCTCCGCCTCTCCGCATACGGCAGGCATCAAGCGCCCAGCCGGCTCGCCGTCTAGAGAAAGCGGCGGTCGCAGTGCCTCCAGTGCCATCAGCACCTCTTCCCGCTCTAGGCCACTCACCTGGGCCAGATCTCCCAGAGTTGGCTGGCGACCTAGGCTGACGCCTAACTCCTCCTGCAGCCTCTTCAACCGAACAGCCTGCATTTTTTGTGCTCGGCTGTATTTCAAGGGACCCTGTCCCCGCAAATACATTTTAATTTCTCCGGCGATAACCGGAACAGCGTAAGTAGTAAAAGCCACGCCCCGCTCCGGCGCGAAACTTCTCAGTGCCTTCAGAAGTCCGAGACAACCAACCTGGAAAAGGTCGTCTGCCTCGGCGTGTTCACCCCGGTAGCGACTGGCTAGGTTCCTGACGAGCGGCAGGTATTCTTTAAACTTCTCTTCCATAACACAAGTCAGGCATGCTCCGCCTTGACCCCGCCAAAAATCTTGGTCATCGTGACCGTTGTTCCCTGACCTGGTGCAGAAGTAACAGAAAATTCGTCCATAAAATTTTCCATAATGGTAAAACCCATACCGGTACGTTCCAACTCCGGCTTGGAGGTATATAGAGGTTGGCGAGCCTGCTCAATATCTTCTATGCCTACACCATAGTCCACTACAGTAATTTCCAGTCGGTTTTCCAGTAGCATGGCACTGACCAGAATTGTCTTGGGAGCATTTTCATAGCCATGGATAATAGCGTTGGTCACGGCCTCGGAAACAGCCGTCTTGATATCAGAGATCTCGTCCATGGTAGGGTCCGCCTGTGCGGCAAACAGCGCGACGGCCACGCGGGCGAAAGCTTCGTTCTGGGACTTGGCTGGTATCTCCAGTTTCATGTAGTTATCCATGCTCTTCCCCCCTAGACATTATCCAGAGCTTCTTGCTCCGTCCCAAAAACCGGGATACGCGATGGCAGCCCGGCAAGCTCAAAGACACGCCGCACCGCTGGGCTAAGCGAGCAAGCCAGCACTTTGCCACCTTTTTCGCTGGCCGCCTTGTAGCGGCCAAGAACCATCCCGAGCCCCGAACTGTCCATGAACTCCACACCATGGAAATTAAAGACAATATTTTTAACCTTATCCCCGGACAATTTGGCATCAATTTCCGCCCGTAACGTACCGGCGACATGGTGGTCAAGCTCGCCCAGCATCTGTACTACCAGCGTTTCCCCTTTGGTCTTTAGTTTCACCTGCATCGCCAGCCACCCCGCCTGTCGATTAATTACAGACCTGTATTCTGCATCTGCCTGTTAATTCCTGCCTGCTGAATAATTTAAAGGTTTTTCAGCGTCCGAAACGGACCCATCGTTGCAGAAAGCGGCGGAGAATATCGAGGTATGTGGCTCTGGCTACGTCCCTCGCCGGAACCAAGGTTACCCGGCCCAGTTCCGTGCCGTCTTTCGCCCTGACGACTAGGAAGCCGGCTTCGTCACCAGCGGCAAACGGTGCTACTAGACGTCTAGGCACCGACAGATCACGGCTAAAGTCTACCTGCGGCCCTTTTTTAAACAGCAACGCCAAGTCCTCCGCCGCAACCAAGTCAACCTTCTCTGCCTGTCCCTTATCAACGGGCACCGAAGCCAGTACCTCCCCCTTTTGGGCGATAGGCACACTCGTATAGTTGGCAAAACCGTAATCGAGCAGTTTCCGGGTCTGGTCAAACAATACCGGCCGTCCGGGAGCACCCATTACCACTGCCAGCAGCCGTGTCTTACCGCGCTTGGCAGTAGCAGCGACACAATTGCCCGCCTGCGCGGTAAACCCTGTTTTCAGGCCGTCGGCGCCCTGGTAAGAGCGAATCAGGCGGTTGGGGTTGCTTAAGAAGATGCCTTCTTCTTTCCTGATTTTGCCCTTTAAAAACTGTTCATCCATCCAAATCGTCAGCCACTCGTGAATTTGCGGATGACGCAACAACTCCAGTGACATCAGGGTTATATCATAGGCCGTGGTGTAATGGCTTTCATCGTGCAGGCCATGCGGGTTGACAAAGTGGCTGTTTTTCATGCCCAAAGCATCAGCCTTCGCGTTCATCTCCATGACAAACGCTTCCACCGTACCAGCCAGGTGTTCGGCCAGCGCCACAGCACCATCATTGGCCGAGCCCACACCGACGCCAATCAGTAAGTCCCGCAGGGAAACCCGGTCGCCGGGCGCCAGAAAGAGCTGCGAACCGCCAAGGCCAGCCGCTTCTTCACTGACCGTCACCGTGTCCTGCAGACTTACCTTTCCCACAGCTAGCGCCTCCATGGCCAGCAGCATGGTCATAATTTTCGTGACGCTGGCCGGATAGACACGTTCGTGAATGTTCTCCGCGTAAAGGACCTGTCTGCTGCCAACATCCATCAGCAGCGCTGCCTTGGCCTGAAAGGAAAACTCCGGAGCGGCTGGCGCCGGCCTGCGTGTTTCCGCGCCTAGGCCGGCCGGGCTCACCAAAGCCATCAACAACAACGTAACCAGCAAGCAACTAGAGACTTTTCTGCGCAAGCAAATTCCCCCTGCCTATTTAGTCCCGTTTTCCCGGGACATCACTATCTTTTGACAGGGGGAAGAAATTATACCGCTATTCAAAGAGGCATTGTAACCGCTGTCTGTTTTTGAGATAATGATACTGACGGCAAAAAGTTAATATTTGAGAAGGGGTTGGAATCATGGGTATACCTGTAAATAAGGCTGATAAAAAGTATACTTATAAAGATTACCTGACTTGGTCAGATGATGAAAGGTGGGAATTGATCAAGGGGATTCCGTTTAATATGGGGCCAGCGCCTTCAAGAAAACACCAAAAAATTTTAAGAGAGTTGGTAAAGCTGTATGCAAACTATTTAACAGGTAAAACATGTGAAGTGTACCATGCTCCGTTTGATGTGAGACTGCCGCAAGCAAATGAGCAGGATGAGAGCATCGGTACGGTAGTGCAGCCTGACCTAGTTGTTATATGTGACCGGTCAAAGCTGGATGACAGAGGCTGCAAAGGAGCGCCCGACCTGGTTGTGGAAATATTGTCCCCTCATACGGCAAAAAAGGATATGGAAGACAAGTTTTTACTGTATGAACAAGTGCAAGTAAAAGAATACTGGATCATCGACCCGCATAACAACACAGTATTGGTATATAAGCTTGAAGACAACAACAAATATGGCAGACATAAAATTTACTCAATGGAAGATGAGTTGAAGCCTGGCATATTTGAAGATATGGTAATTAACTTGATGGAAGTTTTTGCAGAATGAATTAACCATGAAGGCTCCTATATATTTCCATTTTTCAGTCTGAAGAAGAAAACAACAGAAAATTGATCTTACTTACCCCTGTCTTGTTTCAACCTGAGCATTAATTCACCCATCGTGGCAGGAGGTATGATTTTCCTTTGTCGCTCTTGCATGGAAATCGCCTTTTGCTTGCAAAAACCGGTACACACACCACACCCCAAGCAAAAATTAAGATCAACTTCTGCAACAGGCAATTCGTTTCCCGACAACTTTATTGCCCCAATCTGGCATCTTCCAATACATTCTCCGCAGCCGAGGCAACTATTTTGATTAACGATTGCGAGATAGTTTGTTGTTAAGACGGCGTGTGGAAGCCGATGCTTGGTAATACCGGCTAAAAAACAGCAGCAACAGCCACAGCAATTACATATGAAGGCTACATTCTGTTTGACGTTATCGCTCGTATGCATTAACCCTAATTCCTTGGCCATGCTCAGTTTTTCCAATATTTCAGTGACTGCAGCCCTACGGGCAAAGCCCCTCTCGATCAAAGAATCAGATGCGACACCAAGGCTGACGCAGATGTCATCAATGGGATAGCCGCAAGACTGGTCCAAATGATCAGTCTCGTGGCGGCAGTAGCATTTGGTCAACCCCCCTCTGCCTGCCTCTTTCACAAGCTCGGTTGCCAATTCAAAAGTCAGGACTTCCTTCTTTGTTTCCTGTAGCGCAGATTCATAAATAAGCGCCCTGGACCGCGGGGTGGAGGGGTTGAAAAATTCTTCCGTGAATTTCGTTCCCAGCCGGTATTCATGGATCAGTTCGGCCAGCCTTTTCATGGGTAATGCTTGGTTCGTCCTCATAAAAATAAATTCAAAGAACCCCACCAGCGCCATGGAAAGCATATACCGGGACTGGCCGCGCTTCCTCGATTCCAGAACCAGTCCCTTTTTCGACATGGAGTCCAAAAGAGCTTTTACATCAGCAACCGGCCTCTTGGTAATCAACCCCAATTCTTCCAGTGAGACCGGCTCCAAAGGAAACCTGGTGGCAAGCATGGCCTCTTCGTTTGTAAATAAAATGGACAATATCTCATAAATATTTATATCTTCCGGAAGACCGATAGGATTGCGGTCCAGCCTTTCCCGCAGTTCTTTGAGGATTTCATTTTTATCAGATAAATGTGCCATTTAAGCAGGCCTCCTTTAGCACTTTAACGAACATCCCGGATATTACAATATTTGAATGGCTTCATCAAATGAGGTGATTTGCTCCAAACCACTTTCTGTCACAACAAAAGTATCTTCAATGCCGACAGCGCCCTCATGGGGGAAAATGAACTTGGGCTCAAGGGCAAAAACCATTCCCGGTTTCAGGATAACAGCAAAATTTCTTGCGATTACGGGCAATTCATCAAGTTCTATGCCAATCCCGTGTCCAATGAAACTGATTCTATCCTCGTAGCCCATAAAATGCTCCTCGTAGCCTGATGCAACAGCGATATTGTGAGCAATTTCATACAGGTCTTTTCCATTCGTGCCCGGTAAAGTTTCTTTCACAATCTGTGCCTTTATTTTTAGCGCGGCGTGGTAAGCCTCCACCAGTTTATCGGGCAGGGGCCCAATGGAAAAAATCCTTGCCTGATCCACCATATAACCGTTACACACCCCGACATAGTCCACCATGATTGGTTCGTTTTTTCCTATTTTCTTAAAGCCGGCGCTTTGGGGATAAGACGGGTTGAGGCCGGTTCCTCCGGTAGGCCCGTCGAAAAAGCTGGGATAGGATAAATTCCACCCCGACATCAGATGCCCATAAAAGAGTTCCTGATTGAACCCTCTCATGCGGATGGCGCCCTGGTGTCCTCTTTCCCGGAATACTGACTCTAATCTCCCCGCCAGCTCAACCTCAGTCATTCCTTCTCGCAATATATTCGATACCTCTGAAAACATTTTGAAATTCAGCTTGGCCGATTCTTTTAGGCGCTCTATTTCATAGGGGGATTTTATCATGCGGGTTTCGCGAATGAATTTCGACACATCCACTGCCTCTAGCGGTAATAAAGAGCTTTTATACCTTAAAAACAAGTTGGCAGGCAATACGTCCATTTCCAGGCCGATTTTCCCCTGTCCTTTTAACAGGGTATTAATGTTTTTAAACACTTCGTCAAATCCACGCAAGGCAGTAATATTCTCTAAAGCACTTTCTTCCTGAGCTCTTCTTAAACTCTTTCTGACCATCAAAGTTGGCTCACCCTGGGCGGGTATGAACAGGTGGGCGTTTTGGCATGTTCCGCTGAAATAAAACAGGTCCGCCTTCTGAATGATTAATGCCCCATCCACATTATTGTTAAGTAAATGCCCTTGAAAACTTTTAATTCTTTCGTAAAGTTCCCGTCGCGGGGTATAATGCAAATGATTCATTATTAACCTCCTCGCCGAAATACAACCTAAATTCCACGTGTAATTTTCATTCGCATGAATTAATATGATTTTACGAAGAATCTAGACCGTT
>JAGXSQ010000016.1 GCA_018333395.1 Dethiobacter sp. | reverse complement strand
CGCCGGCATGCCGGTTGCGAGCATCGCCACCAACAAGACTAAACACAACACCAATCGCATGGTCTTCTTTTTCAAGCAGGCCAACTCCTCTCATGAATTACTTAAACTGATTTTTACAAAGTGAGTAAAAACATTATCTGCCAGCACGTACTAGCAAAAGATGGTGGTATTCTTTCACCTTCCCTTCGCTGCCGGCTTGCTTCCTGCCCCTCTTACCTAAAACAACTGGTGATAAGCTAAGCAGGGTTATCGCATTAGCCGGTTTTTTGCATAAAGAATTGATTAGCATTACCAATAATAACATAAGCCAAGAATATTATAGCAAGGGCTTGTTCTTGCGTCAACTTTCACAATTTCAAACCAGAGCTGACGCATGAAATTGTTTGAAAGTCTTGCAAGGCTGGAAATTGACGTTTATATCCCTGCGATCATTGGTTTTACCGGAAATTACCGGCAAGGCTTGTGCCAAATTTTCTATTGCTAAATAATTTTTGTGGGTGTACCCTGCCCGGCACCTCAAAAAGGACAGACGGGTACTGCCATGCAGTAAGATTGTCTTGCCTGAATATATTTGCTATGCCACTACCCGGCTTGTTTTCCAGTTTTCTTCCTGCACCAGTCGTAATTGTCCGGGGACTTCAGTCAACCGGCGGAGCCGTTTTGTATCCAGCTTCATATAAACCATAGCAATGTAGAATTTATTGATGAATGACTGGATACCAACCTCTTTGACATGCTCAATCAGGGAAACGGAATGAACAGCCATCTCGTTTATCATGCGGGCGATATGCATTAAGTAGTGGTAGCCCTTCATGGCGTTCCAGTTATGGGAGAAAATATGTTCGTAGCTGTAGCCCTGATGCTTTTCCTTCAAAATATTGTTCTCCTGCAGCCAGCGTTTGCGGCCTATCAGATTGCAGCGTGCATGGATATTGTTCTGGTCGATAGGGTTGCTGGAAATCCAAGCATGACGGCTCGCTTTTGTGACAACACCTCCCGTTTTGGCATCTATTTCTTCAAAAGATTCCTCGCATACCACCACATGAACCGTCAGCCATTTGCGCCGGCCAGTGCCGTATTCATATTCGACCCCGTTGGCCCACCAAAATGTTTGCCTCCGACCCTGCCACTTCCGCTTAAGCTGATGCTCTCCCTTAGCATCAAGCCGCTTCAGGGCTTTTACTTCCTCCCACACCGAGGGCAGTGATTTGTCTTTGAGCACGATCATGAATTCCCAATTGTATCTGCGGCAGGCTGCCATGACCGGCCCGTTGGCATACAATCCGTCCAGGAGCAGGGTAAAGGGCAGTTTTGGAAACTCCCCTTTCAGACGTTTGGCTAAACGGTGGAAAGCTTTCAATTCGCAGTCTTGTTTCCATTTCTCTCTATCCTCAACCGTTTCCAGTTCCACGTCGTTCTCTAAAAACTCGCTCAAAAGCGGCAACACCATGCCATTGGCAAACACCAAAACCGCTTCCAAAACGTAGGCGTAATACTCTCTTTCCCCTTCTTTGCCCTGGATCCTGCGGCGCAGGTAGCGTTCATCCCAACACTCCTTCATGACGCATTTTTGCGTCCCGTCGATGGCTACAAGATACCTGTTCTTACGCAAAAGATGGCGAAACTTCTTCCTGCGGATTAAATGCCTCAATAAATCCAGGTAGCTGTCTTCAATCTGGTCCGCATCCATCTCTTGCAACAGGCGGCACAGGGTATCCTGGTGCGGCATATCTTCCAGGTAAGGAAAAAGGGAGCGCAGGTTTTCCAGTAGTTGGGGTCCGGTCAGCCCTTTGTTTGCCTGCCGCCGTGATGAGATACTAAACATAAACATGAAGATACCATAGAGCATCATCACAGTTATCTGGTGTTTGATTTTATTCGGATGCCGGGGATCGGGAATAAGGGATAGTTTTTTTAACAACCCAGGCAGCAACTGATAAATTACTTTGAGCTTCTCTTCGGTGGCAGCCTGTATGGCTTCATGTTCTTCCTCTATTGTTTTCAGGCTGCACTTGCGGTTTGGAAGGGTGAAACTACGGGAATGGCGCATCCCCAGTCTTTTAAGCTGTTCCTTAAGCTCCCGCTTTTTTCCCCTCCGTTCCTGACGCTTTAGCTTGGCTTCGCTCACTTTGCACCCCCGCTTTCTCTGCTCAGGATTGCCCGGAAATCACGACGCAGGGGATACACGTAAATGTGCTTGGGGGTAGAAAGATATTGTTTGTACCGGTCCATCCGGCCTCGTCCCGCCGTCTCTCCTAAATAAACCCAATTAGCCGCCCTGTAACTGGTGCCCTGGTATTTTCTCGCATCTACAAAGGTTTCAAGCAGCACCGGACTGTAACCATAGCGGTCCTGCCAATCAGGGCCAATCCGTTTTGCTGCCAGGGATAACACGCGGCTAGCTAAGTTCTTTACGTGAACCCAGGGGAAGATGAGAAAACGGGTACAGTTGACAACTAAATATAACCTCTTGCTGCGATCGATCCGGGTCCATCCAATCCACTGATCCCGGGCTTCAAGTGCCCAGGCGGATGCGGAAAACAATATGCACCCAAGGGGTCTTCCATCACGGGAAAGGATGAAGTAACGCTGGTGGGCACCAAAAGGTCGCTTGTACCCCAAAATGTGATAGCGCTCTACATACTCGTTCCAAAGCCCCATCAGGGACGACCCCAGTACAGGCTGAACCTGCGCACCAACCTGGGACAGTTCCGCCATTATTTCCCCGGACGCGTCTGTTTGGGGGGTAGGGGCAATACGACGGTCTTTTGGCACTCCTTTGCTACGCTTAGGGGGCAGCTTGATTTCACCCTGCGATTCCAGTCTTCTTAAAAGCTGCTTGCATGACTCTACTTTATCATTGCCGTTTGGAGCAAACCACTGCAGGTTCTCGCAGATGGTATGGGCCAACTCTTCTTGAGAAAGGCGGGGATAACGGCCAACGATTTCTTTGGCGATCCAAAGGTCCTCTTTTGTAAATTCCCGACCAAAGAGCAAAATCGTCTCTTTCTTCGAAGCTTCTGTCATAGTGTGGGTCTCCTTAAATGCTTTTCTCCACACTAATTATCCCATAATCGTTTCCATATGTCCAGCCCTTTTTGAGACAAAATTTTTTCGCCTAGCCGCTTTTCTCCTTGGTAGACTAACCACTCTTTGTTCATGCGTCAGCTCTGT
>JAGXSQ010000015.1 GCA_018333395.1 Dethiobacter sp. | reverse complement strand
GGCGCAGGCGTAGGCGCGGGTGCAGGCCTAGGTGCGGGTGCAGGTCTAGGTGCGGGTGCCGGCGTCGGTGCCGGTGTCGGTGATGGAGCCGGTGTCGGTGCTGGAGCCGGCTCTGGAGCGGGCACAGGTGTTGGTGTTGGTGCAGGCGTTGGTGCCGGCGTCGGTGTAGGCGTCGGTGTTGGCGTCGGTGCCGGCTCTGGTGTAGGGGCAGGCGCTGTAACAGGAGGAGCAGGGGTAGGAGCAGGAGTCGTTTGCCTTGCTCCACAGCCTGTCAAGATTACGCTAAACAATAGCATCATGGCCAATACTATCAGCAGTTTCCTATTTTTCCACTTTTTCATTATTTGGCCTCCTTTCGTTTTCACCCAGCTATTTTTTAGAATTTTCCTCAAACTTATAAGCATCAAGCCTTTTCTTCAGCCTTAGTCAACACTCCTTTCTGCAAGGAAATACTTTGGTTGCTTAACGTCGAAATTTTCTGATTTTTGTTAATATTCTCTTTTATTCCTTTTTTTCCTCTTAATTCGTCACAAAAAATTTTTCTACCGCCACTACTGTTGCTACTTACGCCTGCAAATCATCCAGGAGCTACTTTTGGCAAGCACTGTCAAATTAGGCCTCCAGTCTTAACCTGACCTATCTAGTGCTTTTCTCAAAGGCATAGAGCGCCGCACCCAAAGCACCATTGGACTGTGCAAAACGAGGAACAAACATTTCCCGCCCTAGCCTTTCCGCCAAAGCCGCTACCACCCCTTGGTTTTGGGCGACACCGCCTGTCACTAAAATTTTGTCTTCGAGGGTCAAACGCTGAGCCAGTCCGGCAATTCTTCTGGCAATTGATTCATGGATTCCGGCCACAATATCGGCTACTTTTTTGTCTGCTGCCAAATGAGAAATAACTTCTGATTCGGCAAAGACGGTGCAGGTGCTACTGATGGCTACTTTTCCGGTTGCCTGGCTGCCAATCTGAGCCAATTCCGAAACAGGATGACCCAATGCTTGCGCCATCACTTCCAGAAAGCGGCCGGTGCCGGCGGCACATTTCTCGTTCATCACAAAGTTAACCACCCGTCCGCCCGCACCAAGCTTAATAACCTTGAAATCCTGGCCGCCGATATCAATCACGATGCGCGCCGCCGGCTCTTGAAAAAAGGCTCCTTTGCCATGGCAACCGATCTCGCTCATTTCTTCATTGGCTGCGGCAAAAATAACTCGCCCGTAGCCGGTAGCCACCACATAAGTTATCTCCTCCTGCGTAACACCGGCTGCAGCCAGCGCCTCGGCCACCGCCTTTTCTGCCCCACCGCCTACCATCCCACCTTTGACCACCCGCTCCGCCAGCACCTGACAGCCATCTTGCAAGACAACACACTTAGCCGTAATGGAACCCAAGTCGACGCCCATCGTCAAAATCATGACACAGCTCCTTGTTCCAAGACCTCCAGAAAAGCCTGCAAGCGCGTCCGTACCTGTCCCAGTGCCGACATCTGTTGCTCCACTTCCAGAAATAAGAGTGGAATGCCCGCTTCCTCCAGCTCCGCTTTCAAAACCGGGTAATCAAACTCTTCTAACTCGCAAAACTTCATGTTCAGAAAGAGAACACCGTCAGCAGCATGTTCTGCCACCAACTGTTGCAAGTGGGCGCCCCGACCTTTACGGCAATCATAAAGCGTGGAACATGGCCCAAGCCGCAGGTGTCTGTCAGCCAAGGCAGCCAGCGGAGGTAGTTCTTCTTTGACTGGCGCGCGCAAAATCCTTGCTCCCAGCGCCAAATCATCGGCCACAACGGCTCCGCCTAATTCGTCAAGGATAGCCAAAACTTCCACAGGTTCAGCCATAATCCCGGTGACTACCAGACGGACTCTTGGCGCTAGCCTTACTTTTCTTTTTCCCAGCCAGGGAAGCAACTCCGACAGCCGCCTGTTAAATTCCGCTTTTTCTAAAAAAAATGAGGCTTTGATAATTTGTCCCATCTCCGGCCCACTCAGACTCTCCGGACTACGGGAACGGAGACTATAAAGTTCTGCTATTAATGCGCGGTATTGATTGTAAATTCTGATGCTCCCCCGCAACTTATCCTCAGTTACCTTCTGCCCCGTCAGCTCTTCTAACCATTGCACCAGCCCGGCGAAAAGATGCTCAAGATAACCCCGGGCGGCCTGGCTTTGCCTATTAGCTGGGTAAACCAAATCAAATTTTGGCCGGTGGGGAAAGAGTCCAGCCCAGATGTCTGCCGTGTTTTGAATATGGTCGCAGGTAGAGGGAAAAATGAAGCCGTCTACCATGCTGTAGGTTCCTTTTAGTCCATATTCCAGCACCGCTCGCACTACCGAACAGGCGAAACCTTGCAGATGAGCGTCGGCTCTGGCAATCTCTGTGCTCCCACCCCATAAGCTAACCGGCAGCGCACCGGCAGCATGAATAATTTCCTCCGGCACATAAATGGGTAGCCAACCCACCACCTTGCCCCCCGTCATTTGCTTCCAATCCGTCACTTCCTTTGCCGGACTGGCGGCCACTTCCAGCAAATTTTGCAGTATGCTCTCCATCGGCTTTACCTCCTATTTTCGTTAGGCGGCTCACTCAGCGTCAACGTTTCGATGAAAGACTGAAACCTGGTTTCAAACTGCGCCCAAGAAAAATGACGCGGATCTGTCTGATCGCCATCAAAAATCATTTCAGGAATACTCTGGCTACCCGCCTGCAACCTGCGACTTAAATCGTAGAGACCGAAACAATACGGCTTGCAACTTCGGTTGGAATGATGAATGATCCCATCCAGCTCAAACTCCTGAAGCAATTTTTCCAGATTGCCAAACTTTAGGTCCAAGCTCTGATTAATCAGAATCGCCGTATACGCTTCCGCCATACTGCGCAAAAGGTTATCGGGATCAAAATCCAACACCCAGGCGTTTGTATAAGTAGAGCAGACCAGGTTGGCTTTGTACTTGGCAAACAGTTGCAGCATGGGCCGCATGGCAAACCAAACCGGGATACCGTTCCACAATAGCCGATATTTTTCTCCCGTGACGGCAGCCTCCCCTGCTGCAACTTTCTGGAGCAGTTCTTCTTTGAGCAACCGGTAGTACTCCAGTGCCTCCGGCGTCCCCCGCATAGTGACTATAGGCGACATATAGTTAAATGTGTCAAAAGCAGTAAAGGGAGCTGGCTTGTGCTTAGCCAGTTCCAGCACATCCCGCCACAGGCTGGACGTTTGCTTTGAGACCATTGCCACTTCCTTAAAGCGCTGCTCGTCAAACTTCTTGCCTGTGACATCCTCCAACCAAGGAATAAATTCTCGCAACTGTGCTTCCACATAATTCAAACTGTATTCAGGAATCTGCAGGCCGTGATTAAATGGTGTGTCAAGTAAAAACAGCGGCACCTGAAAGTGATGCGCCAAGTTTTCGTACCATTTGACAACTGTGCTGCAAATATTATTGCAACAGACGAGAAAATCAGGCCTGGCTAGTCCGTCTACCGGGCTTTTACCAGTCAGAATATGTCCGATATCTACCCTGACGTAAGAACAAATATCGTTAGCATAGCCTACCATCTCCGCCGCTTCAGCCAGCTCTACCCCCATTTTCCTGGCACCAATCAGGGCACCATGATTTTCAGGAAAGAGCGGCAAGACATCCATGGCTCGCAAGAATTCCACAGGTGCAATGGAAGA
>JAGXSQ010000014.1 GCA_018333395.1 Dethiobacter sp. | reverse complement strand
CAGCTTGAGGCTATGCTGCGTTGGCTGATCCCCTGATGGAAAAGCCGAAGAATTTCCCGGTAGTTAGTCATACAATGGTCTCCTTTAGAACGTATTTACACTGCTTAGTGCAGCGCATACATACATTCTACAAGAGATTGGTTCAACTGGCTCTCGGTAACCGGAAGGGTGGCTCAATTTTCCCGGATACGTGGCTCTCACTAACCGGAACAGTGGCTCAATTTTACCCGGATTATCCATGTCTTTCAGAAACTGAATTACCTACCTGTTTTCACTTTACTGCCAACTCCCTCTAAATAAAGTAATTAATTATAGTCATTTAGTGAAATTTGACATCCTGTTTTTTCAGGCAGTACAATACTATTTGCAAGCAGAGAATTTATCAATTTTTGAAATGGCGAATTGCGCTTTTCAGGAGTTGTGGTGTCTACTAGTTTCGATTATATTTTTGAGGATGTGATTCTATCGAAAAAAAATGACAAGCACAATTGATGATTGTTTGGTCTAAACTATCTCCCCAAGAACTTTTTAAAGATGAAGAAGGAGTTTAATTTACTCTTTTGCCTTAAATATGACCCACGGTAATTTATCAAACACTTAAAACTAAAATATTTAGGAGATGAATGGAATGGAAATGCAAGATAAGATTTTGATTAATGTTTCTGAAGCCGCAAAACTACTAGGTTTAGGAAAAACCTTTACTTATGAATTAATTGGACAAGGTCAACTCCCCGTGGTGCGCTTTGGTAAGCGCGTCCTAATCCCAGTCAAACACCTTAGTCTGTATATTGAAACGTTAGTCGCATAGCCTAAAGGATTTAATCTTGTTTTTAATTTACTTAATATTTTTGGGGATATGATTCTATCGAAAAAAAATTAATCAACTTGGTTGATGATTGATTACTTAAAATTATGTCCCCAAGGATTTTTTTATAGATTAAGAAGGAGTTTAATTTACTCTTTTGTCTTTAAGATGACCCAAGGTAATTTATCAAACACTTAAAACTAAAATATTTAGGAGATGAATTAGGATGGAAATGCAAAACATGACTTTGATTACTGTTCCTGAAACCGCAAAACTACTAGGTTTAGGAAAAACCTTTACTTATGAATTAATTGAACAAAACCAAATCCCCGTGGTGCGTCTTGGTAAACGCGTCATGGTTCCAATAAACTATCTTAATCTGTATATTGAAACGTTAGTCGAATGGCCTAAAGGATTTAATCCTATGAAAGCAGAAGTTTGTAACACCTCTATTCCTCTCGCCCAGGAAAAGAAGGTAGGTTGCTAATGAAAAGAGCAAAAATCAGAAAAAGAATCCTTAAAAAAGGGGAGGACGGTAATGTCTCAAAATATAACTATTTGGTGACGATTGAACTTGGGCGCAACCATATTACAGGCAAGAGAGAACGCCTTTGCAAGTCTGCACCTACACGCAAAGAAGCAGAGGCAATTGCAAAAAAACTTGAAGACTCCCTCATTGAAGACAAAGAAGAAAACAAAATAGCCAAAAAACCATCTATCACTGTGGCCGAGCAGTTGAAACGGTATTTAAATGTAAAACGCAGTGAAATTAGAATCAGAACATGGGAACGCTATGAAAGAATAGCTGTTCAGCACCTGATTCCTGCTCTTGGAGATGTTCATATTCAGGACCTTACACAATCTATGATACAGGATTATATTGCATTTGCCTTAGAAGAAGGTCGATTTGACGGCATGGGTGGGTTGTCTGGAACAACTGTGCGCCAACACCGTATTGTTCTCAGTGGAGCATTAGACCTTGCTTTGGTAAACGGCACTGTTGCAAGTAATCCTGTATCAAATGTACCACCTCCAAGAGTAGGGGACTATGAAGCTCGCTTTCTCCATGCGAAAGAACTAATAGCCCTCCTCGAGTGTTTAAGTGTAAACAGAACTCGACTCTATGTGCCCGTCTATCTTGCTGCCGTTACAGGAATGAGATTGTCTGAAACACTCGCAATCAGGTGGCGCGATATTGATTTTGCTGGCAAATCAATACAAGTGTCCCGAGGTTTGCACATTGATAAAAGTGGTGGTTATCATTTCTGTAGCCCAAAATCTAAGTCCTCAAAAAGGTCCATTAGTATTACTGAGGAAGACATCGTTGTTCTAAGAAATCACTTTCAGGAGCAGCAGAAAGAAAAAGATATCTTTGCCAGCCTATATAATGATGAAGGTCTTGTCTGTGCAAAGCCTGATGGCAACCCTATGTCCCCTTTTACAGTAAGCAGTAATTTCAGCAGGACTGCAAAGAATATGTGTCTCAACGTTTCCTTCCGTAGCCTAAGACACACGCATGCGACTCTTCTGCTGGCTGCTGCAGAATCACCAAAATATGTATCAGCGCGCTTGGGTCATTCAAAAACTGCATTTACTGAAGATGTTTATGGGCATATAATTCCAAACATCGACCAAAAGACTGCAGTAAGATTCAGGACGATTCTGGAGTCATCTTAACCCCAATTCGTCCGTTATGTATCAGGGAATATGGCAACAGAAGGGCAACACACGGTAAGCACCAACCACAAAAACACACACGGGCAAAAAAAAGAACTGCCCAAAGTCCTTATAGAATGGGCGGTTCTAGCACATTTGTTCATGGTGCGCCTGGCAGGAATTGAACCTGCGGCCTGCGGATTAGGAATCCGTCGCTCTATCCCCTGAGCTACAGGCGCACACACCCGTATTATAACCGAAATTGCCTGTGTAATCAAGGGTGCTGGCAAGGTGTCGCCTATAGAGCGCACGTGCAGAAAAAGCGCCGTGAGGGCGCTTTTCTGGCTATTTCCCCAAAACCCAGAAATCAACTTCTTTACTGTAAGTCAGCAGCTCTTCCGGGCGAAAAAAAAGATTAATCTCCCGCTCCGCGCTTGGTAGAGAATCAGAGCCATGGACGACATTGTTGCCCATAAACAGGGCTAGGTCGCCGCGGATAGTACCGGGAGCGGCCTCCGCCGGATTAGTTTTGCCCATCAGCGTACGGATAACCATAACAGCATTAAGACCCTGCCAGACCATCGCCACTACCGGTCCGGAAGTAATAAAGTTAACCAGTTCCCCGTAAAACGGTTTGTTCTGGTGTTCGGCGTAGTGGCTGGCGCCAAGCTCCGGTGAAATCTGCAGCAACTTCAGAGCAACTAACTTTAAACCTTTTTTTTCAAGACGGCTGGTGATTTCTCCCACCAGAGCACGTTGCACTCCATCTGGTTTGACCATGACAAAACTCTTTTCCAAAGCTGCCACTCCCTTTTCAGCTAGTAGGTAATCAAAGGTTGATCATCTTCAATGATTCTTTGCTCGATTCGCTTCGCCTGCCGCACATCTCTAGGGAGAGAAAAAATCCCTCGGTGGGTTTCTCCGTCGTAGAACCTGAGGCCGTCTATGCCGCGCTCCTGCAGGCGTCTGTCTATTTCAGGGCCAGACGACCGCAGGGGGTCATGTAACTTCGAGGCCAAAGCAAATCCCCAGCTTCCATCGTAGGAAGGGATATAGGCAGCATAGGAACGGACAACAGGGAAGGCTGTTTTCAGCGTATTGCAGATAGCAGCATGACAGTAAATCAGTCGTGGATTAAAAGAACCGGCCTGTAGAGCAACGATACCGCCCGCGCTCAGCCTGTCGGCCACAACCCGGTAAAACTGTCTGGTAAACAGAAGATAGGCCGGCCCGTTTTCGAGCGGCTCGGTGAGGTCCATAAAGATCAGGTCAAAAGTTTCATCCGTTTCCTGAAGATATTGACGCGCATCCATATACAGAACTTTTACCTTGGGATTGTCGAAACTGCCCTGATGCCAGGAAGTCAGGTATTTTTGGCAAAGCTCAACGACGTCTTTGTCGATGTCCACCATCAGGACTTTCTCCACGACCGGGTGCCGCAAAACTTCCCTTAGCATGGCACCCTCTCCGCCTCCCACGATCAGTATGTTGCGCGGAGCGGGATGTAGCACCATAGCCGGCTGCACCAACGTTTCGTGATAGATATACTCATCGTGTTCTGCGGACTGGATTTTGCCGTCTAGAACGAGGCATTTGCCATAAACTTGGGTATCGATAATTTCAACAACCTGGTATGGAGTTTTCCCGCTATAGATAAAGCTTTCTACGCCGTGCATGTGGGCCTGCGTAGGATGGGTATACTCAACAAACCACTTCCAAGCCGGTGGAGTCAAGCGATAACCCCCTTTACGCTAGAAGTTTGCTACCTTGTGGGAGGCTTCCAGCTCAATATTACCGCGCAATATTTCCTGGGCGGACATGTTTTCTGCGGATAGGTGTTCTCGCAAATAGTTACAAGACACCCAAGGATCTACTGTTTCGCCGCAAGTGAAAACGTCAACTGCAGCATAGCCCAGTTCGGGCCAGGTGTGGATAGCCAAGTGTGATTCCGAAATCACAACGACGCCACTGACACCCTGTGGACTGAATTTATGGAAAGCCACTTCCCGGATTTCAGCGCCCGCTTCCAGCGCAGCGTCAACCATCGTCCGCTCTATGCGCTGTATGTCGTTCAAAAATTCTGTGGGGCAGCCATGGAACTCAGCCAGAATGTGACGGCCTAATGCATTCATTTCTGAAGCCTCCTTTTCGTGTTTTTGCCCGAACAGGCATTTTGTCCGGACAGACATCACATAAAATTGTAACAAATTCACGGGAAAAGTCAATGTTTTTGCGAAAATTATTTTTCTTTTCCAGTATAAGCTTTGCTTTTCATCGTTTTAGACATACAGATAGGCATTTAGCTCCATATTTCATGGTCGGCCAGCTCCCTAAAGGTGACCCCCCTACCCCCCTGCTGCGTAGTACAAGCCCAAGATAATTTCCTGCGTAATAAAAAAACCACGGTTAAACCGTGGTCTCCTTTTGAGTTATCAGGAACCTGACCTTGGCAGCAAAAGATAAAATACCGTTATGTATAGTATGTTTAAAATACCTCCGGCGATCACAAGAACCGGCCAGCTTAACGCCATCGCCTGGATACCTCCTCAGAGAAATTTAACCCGGGCAACCACGTTCATTATAATATAAAAACTCGCCGTAGGCAAGAGGCTGATTTTCTTATTTTCATAATATTCTGCTAATTACCTCCGGTGTTTCTCTTAAATATTCAGAATATAGAAGCAACACCTTGCAACTGCCGCGCCGTTATGCGAAAATAGAGCAGTAAGGCCTGAATTGGCCCACGGCGTGTTCGTCGGTGTGGGTCGATATTATGGAAATGGGATGGTGTCAAGATGCCAACTGAAAAACTCATGTCCCCGTCAGAAGCCCTATCCCTGGTGACAGACAATATTACCTTGGGTCTGGGAGGCGGACCTTTGGCTATGAACCCGGTAGCTCTTGTTGCCGCGCTGATTTTGCAAAAAAAGGAAGGCCTCCGCTTGGTGGTGGCGCCGATTGGCGGTTTTGCCGCTGACCTGTTGATTGGGGCCGATGTTGTCGACTCGGTAGAGTTTGCACAGCTAGGGTTTGAAGAGTTCGGCATGGCTCCGAGTTTCCGCCGCCGTTCCCAGGATGGTTCGCTGCGCACGCTGGACCATACCTGACCGGGTTTACTCGCAGCGCTCCAGGCTGGAGCGATGGGGGTGCCTTTTATGCCCGTGCGTGGTGTGATTGGCAGTGACTACACGAAAGTCAGGCCCGATTTCAGGACAGTTAAAAACCCTTACGGCCATGATGACATTCTGGTGGTTCCCGCCGTCAGTCCCGACGTAGCGCTTATCCACGCTTTCAGGGCAGACCGTTACGGGAACTGCGTGGTAAGCAGCGCTCTTGACGACGCGCTGTTGGCCCGGGCCTCGGACAAAGTAATTGTTTCCGCCGAAGAAATTGTGTCTACGTCGGAATTAACGTCGTCTCAAAGAGGAAATTTTGTCAGCCGAGTGCATGTAAGCGCCGTTGTCCATCTGCCAGGCGGCGCCGCTCCTACGTCCTGCGGGACTTACTACCGTGAAAATGAGGAGGCGTTGCAACGGTATCTGGCAGCGGCGAAAGACTCTGTTCTTTTTTCTGCGTATCTGCTGGAATTCTGTCTGCGCTACCAGCATGGAGGTGATCCGTCGTGACGACACCAGGCTTTGCTTACACCACCGAGGAGCTTATGGCCACGCTGATGGCACGGGAAATCAGTAACGGCGAAACTGTAGCGGTAGGCACCTTCTCCCCTATCCCGGCCAGTGCCGCTCTGCTGGCTAGAGAAAGCCATGCGCCAGACAGCGAGGTTTTCATCATGGGCAGCCGAGATTGGTGGCCCTTTTCGGAAGGAAGCCTAGAGTTTTTCAATCTTGCTCAGCGCCGGCGCTTCGACTTTTTTTTCCTGAGCGGGGCACAGATTGACCGCCAGGGAAACATCAATTTACAGGCCATTGGCGACTATTACCGGCCTAAGGTCCGCCTGCCTGGCGGAGCCGGCTCAGCAATGCTCTACTATATGGTCAGAAAAGTGATTCTGTTTAAAACTGACCACACAGTCAAGTCTTTTGTGGAGAAAGTAGATTTAGTGACCAGCGCCGCCTCCTCTCCCCCCGCGCTCTACAGGCCGGGCGGCCTCCATCAGGTGGTCACGCCACTCGCGATATTAGTCAAAAACGCCGAAACCGGTTTTTTGGAACTGCGCTCCGTTCACCCGGGCATCTCGGTGGAGAAAGTCCGAGCAAACACCGGCTTTACATTGCCGGCTTTTGGCGGCCACATCGCGGAATCTGCTCCCCCGACCGCAGAAGAGCTGACCATTTTGCGTGGGCATGTCCGTGAAGCTGTGACCCCAATTTACCCCGCATTTGCCAAACAAGCCTTCGGAGGTTAATGGTTCGGCAGAAGGTAATTACTCAAAAATAACGCCTGCAGGCGTTATTTTTGTTCGTTCAGCTAGTAGTCCCATTTAAAGGCCGGCCTTTTTTCGAGGACATCCTCTACATAAGAGCGCAGCAGCTCAGCCACGCTCCAAGCCTGGAAGGGGCAACCCCGCGGTTCATAGGGGTGCTCAGCGTCAAAAATCTCGGCAACAGAACCGAGACCGAAGTCGTAAAGATGATGGAAAAAGGGTGCCATAATTCGGGTAGCCATGTGGCGGGACTGATTAGAATAATTATGACAGCGGCGGATAGCGCTGACATACGGACCGACTAACCATGCCCAGACCGTTCCCTGGTGATAGGCGCCGTCACGTCTGACACGATCACCCTCGTAGCGCGAGTGGTAATCCGTCTCATAAGGTGCCAGCGTGCGCAGTCCGTAAGGTGTGTACAAGTGTCGCCCGACCGCGTCAAGGACTAGCTTTTCCTGGCGATGACTCAGTAGGCGATACGGCAGACTGAGCGCCAGTATCTGATTCGGGCGCAGCCGCTCGTCCCGTTGGCCGCGGTAGACCAAGTCTGCCAGATAGTCGTGGCGCAGGCACCAGAAAGTGGTGGCATACTTCTCTTTAACGCGCAGCGCAAGATCACCGTATAGACCCCTGCCCTCGTTATCGCCAAGATGGCCGGCCAACAATGTCATGAAGTACAGTGCATTATACCAGAGAGCGTTTACCTCCACCGTCTTGCCGTAGCGCGGTGTTACTACCCAGTTCCCGACCTTGGCATCCATCCAGGTAAGCTGGACTCCTTTGTCAGTAGCCGTAATTAACCCATCAGCATCCATAACGATACCATGGTCTGTGCCCATCCGGTAGCCGTTAATGATTCTTTTTAGTACAGGGTAGAGTTCTTCCCGCACAAACTCAGCATCTCCTGTGTAGTCTAGATAGCTCTTCACCGCCTGGAAATACCAGAGAGCGGCGTCGACGCTGTTATACGGAGTTTCTTCCTTGTCGGAGATGATATTGGGCAAAAGGCCGTTTCGTTCATAACGAGCATATCTGGCCAGAATCTGCCTAGCTTCCGTGAAACGCCCGGTGACGAGCAGCAGACCCGGCAGGGAAATCATGGTATCCCTGCCCCACTCCTCAAACCACGGGTAACCCGCCATAATAGCGGCCTCGCCGCCTTTCTCCACGACAAAGATGTCGCTCGCCTGTGCCAGCTCACGGCACTGCGGTTTATTGCTCCTAATGCGTAGCGTTGCTTCCTTGCGCCGTTCTTTTTCAGCGAGGTAAAGCGCTTTATAGTCAGCAACACGGGAACCATGCAGCGAAAGGGAAATCCCCAATTCTCCTCCTGCCACTATTTCCATTTCCCAGAAACCGGGAATAAAATGATGTTCCACGTGTGGCTCTCCCCGTTCCTTTTCCCGGGGATAAGCCATGTTGTAAAACCAGGAATAAAGCTCATTAAAGGTACCGGTAGTACAGTCAAGCGTAATGACAAAGCCGTCCGGCGTTATCACCTCCACGCCGGTGGGGCTGCTTTTTTTCTCATAAGGCCATTGTAAACTGCTGTTTACGTCGTGGTGGGAACGATTATTGACTAGCGGATAAACACGCAGTTTGCACAGACGGGAAGCTTCCAGCGTATAGCGAACGATGGTGGTGGCTTCGCCGCGGATCATGAACAGCTCCTTAATCAGATAAACATCTTCCACCCGATAGACAAACGTTGGTACAGGGTTCAGTACAAATTCCAAGAGGTGTACATGACCGCTTTGACGCTGCCCGTCTGCCAGTTCGCCGGAGGCTAGATAATAAGTACGGCCGCCAAGTGTCAACTCCTCATGCAGCTTGGATACGAAAAGCCGCCTTTCGCCCCCCCCCGGCGGACTGCTAAGCAATAGCCCATGATAACGCCTGGTGTTGGCACCAGAAACCACACCACCAGCGTAACCTCCTTGGCCGTTGGTCAGCAGCCACTCCTTAGCGTACGCTTTTTCCCAGAGGCTGACAATATTCGGCCCCAAGCGCATTCCTATCCCCCACTTTTAATAATGATCGGCAAGATGGCACAGCATACCGGTGACTCCCGCCGCCATGCCCAGCTTCGCCCCACGCAGCGTGACGTCGGCCGCCGCCGGTGGAATAGCTTTTTGCGCTATCGCCTCCCGCAATGGTTGGAAAAATATTTCGCCAGCGGAGGCAACACCTCCGCCGATAACGATGATTTGCGGGTTTAACAGGTTGACGATATTGACCAGTCCTACACCGAGAAAATAACTGGCTTCAGTCAGTATTTGGCTGGCTGTCTTATCGCCCCGAGACGCAGCATCAAAGACTTGGGGCGCTTCCAGGCGACCGCCGTTCTCTTCCGCAAGGCGTGCCAGCAGCGTCTCCTGCCCCGCCAGCACAGCAGCACGCGCTACTCTAGCCATGGCCGTGCCAGAAGCGACAGTTTCCAGACAGCCGCGACGTCCGCAGCCACACGTCGGCCCATCTGGCCGCACCACCATATGGCCCACCTCCCCGGCAAACCCGCCCGCACCCCTGTAAATCTGTCCGTTGAGTACAAGGCCGGCTCCGATGCCGGTGCTTACTGTCACAAAAATCAGCTCGCTAGCGCCGCTGCCGGCGCCACACCGCGCTTCCCCCAGCGCGGCGGCATTGGCATCGTTTTCGGCCAGCACCGGCAGACCAAGCCGTTCGGCCAGTTCCCGCTCCAGAGGAACATTGTCCCAGCCGGCCATATTGGGTGAATGAACCAAAAGTTTTTTGCGCCAGTCAAAAAAGCCAGCGGCACAAACACCGACAGCACGCAAATCCGTCAGGCGGTAGGACGTCTTTGCCAGCAGCCCGGATACTGACTGCTGCAATTGCTCCAACACCGCCAGCGGCCCGTCAGCAGCCTTGGTGCCTAGCAGTTCACTGGCCAAGATAGTCCCTTTCCCATCCCCCAGAACTGTGTAAATTTTGGTACCGCCCAGGTCAATAGCAGCGTACAGCTTTTCTTTCACGTCAGCGCTCCTTTACCACCGGCAGGTGATTTCCGTCAGTTCTCGGTACTTTTTGGCATAATCATAAACGACATCAACAAACGTGGCGTGCGACCATGTCAGGGGCGCCACGGAAACCGGCTCGCCGGTGTACGGGTGCAACTGCTCGGGCAGAACTCCAGTATCAAGGGCCCTGCGTTCCGCCCACATCAAGAGTTCCATGGCCCTCTCCAGTTCTTCCGGGACTTTCGCTTTGGCTATATACCACTTGGCCAGCCACAAAGTGCAAATAATCCAGGGATTTCCCGGTACATTGGCTAGGTCCTTAGACTTTTGCAGGTACCAGTCATCGGTATAGCGAGCGATACCACCGACACTCGTTTTAACCCACAGCCCTTCCTCAATAGCTTGCATCGTCCTGACAACTCGCTCGTCTGAAGCCGGCAACACGTGAAAAGCAAAAAGAGCAAAGCAGGAACTCTCCAGAGTAAAGTCTTTTTCGTAGCTTCCATCTGCTCTGACTCTAAAGCCGCGGATAAAACGACCCTTCTCCTCGTCGTACAGGTGTTGAAGAATGCCCTGCTGCACCCTGCGCGAGGTCTCGAGATAAAGGTGAAATTTCTCCTCCTCGCCTAAAATTTCGGCAAACTGCGCCGCAGCCTGCAACGCCGCAAAGACAGTGGAGGCGGTATAGGTAAAAATACCGCGCCTTTCTTCCCAGAGGTCGTAGCTCGGCAGAGGCAAGTTGAGGGCGTTATCAAGGTAACTGACCAGAAAATCTGCTGCCGGCTTGATAAAGCCACGATAGCAGAACTGGACGAAGTTCAGGTCACGGTGGTGCTCATAGTATTCCCACAAAGCGCAAATCACAAGTGCCGTTTCATCTTCCTGAATCGGCAACTGGGCCCGCCCGTTTTCCACCCAGGCGTGCCAGGAAGACCCCACGGAACCGTCAGGATTATATTTATGCATCAGAAAACCCATGTCGGTCAGAGAATTTTCGCAGAAATAGAAAAACTCCTTCACGATCTCTTCGTAGCCTGTTTTAATAGCAGCCATAGCTACCAAGGCGCCGTCTCTTGGCCACATGTAGCTGTAATGGTCACGGTTGTAGTGCAGGATGTCAGAGTCGCTGGCAGCGATAATAGCACCGGTCTGACGGTCAATATGGGTGCGGATTAAAAGGAGACTGCGTTTATACTGGTCTACCACGTTTTGCGGCAGATGGGCAAAGTCCGTGCCCTGTTTATTGACCCAGGTCCTCCAGAACGACTCTATACGCTCAATAAGTTTGGCAGGTGTACGATCGACCACATAGGCGTCCAGATTTTTCATTTCTTGGTAGTTCTTGGCTACTACCACCCAGTAATAGAGCGTTCCTTCACCGTAGTCATCAAGATGCAGCCGGAAAGAAATGGTGCTGTCCACCGATCCCTGGGCAATAGGGTTGTTGGCCAACCTGCCGTCTTCCGCATCCCGCCAAGTGCCTTCGGCGCCGCCAAACCGCTTCACCCCGGTAGTAAATTCATAAATCCGCTCGCCACCAGCCCGGCCATTGGCCAAGAGATAACGATTACGCTTATAATGATAAACTGCCGAAAGTTCCGGGCTGTAGACCGCGGTGTCACCCACTTCGCTCTCGTCAATAGAAAAGTCGTGGGTAAAAAAGACGCGCACTTCTCTTTTGTAGCTGGCCAAGTTTTTGAACTGCATCTTCTTTAAATAAATATTGTCGGTAAAGTGCACAGCGTCATTGATCGTCACTTCCAACTGTAACCCTTGGTGCCGCGCTACCACATCGCTGACGAGTGCTTCAGGTTTATAGGCCAGTTTTTTCTCCCACTGGGGGTCATGACACCAAGAAAATCGTCCCTCAATCCAAACGCCAAAAGAACAGTAATGCCCGCCTATCTGATTCAGCTGACCTACATAAGGAAAATACAGGTCACGCATATTAAGCGCAGCGTCAAAATTGACCAGCAGCTGCCCGTTGCCAAGCACAAGCGGTCTGACCATCCAGCAGCCCTCCCTACTCGAGTTAAGTTTATCCGTGATGTTTTCTCCACACCTCCAGGTATAGCCGCTTTGTCCTCCCTGCCAACTCCTTCCAGGAGTAAGCAGCGGTTACTTTGTTTCTAGCGCCATTTCCAAGGCGTGATCTCAATTCTCGGTCTCTCAGCAGTGCCAGAATAGCAGCCGACAAGGCGGCAGCATCTCCGGGAGGGACTTTTAAGCCGTCTGCGCCGTGCTCCACCACTTCGCTCATCCCGCCTACGTCAGAGACAATCACCGGTAATCCGGCAGCCATCGCTTCCAGCACTACAATACCAAACGGCTCGTACAGGCTAGGAAAGACCGCTAGATCTGCTGTAGCCAGCAGTCGGTTGCGCTCCTCGTCCGACAAAAAGCCGGTAAAGGTAACCCGATCCCGAAGGCCCAGTCTGCTTGCCTGCTGCTCAAGTTCTGGCAGTAGCGGCCCCTTGCCAGCAATCACAGCCCGCACACTTTGTTCGACGGCAAAAATAGGGACCAACGCAGAAAGCAACACTTCGAGTCCTTTTTCTTTTACCAGGCGACCAACAAAAAAAATCAGTGCTTCGTCATCCCGAGCGTAGCGTCTTCTCTCTTGGCCGGAAAGTTTCCCCGCACTTATCTTATGCGGATGCACGCCGTTTTCAATTACCGTCACCTTCTCCGCAGAAATGCCAAAAAGCTGCACTATTTCCCGGGCCATAAAGTCACTGCAACAGATAACACGGTCGGCCTCCAGTACGAGTCTTTGTTCCTGGTCGTTAATTTTTCGCTGTAGCTCTGTATGCAAACCGCTGTTTCGCCCGTATTCCGTAGCGTGAATAGTAACGACTAGCGGGAGACGGAAAAAACGGCGCAAAGCCAGGGCGGCCGGTCCTACCAGCCAGTCATGGGCGTGAAGCACGGCGTAACGGTTGGCAGGACTAATTTTTTGCGCCACTTCAAAAAAAACGAGATTAAGCTGCACAACCCAGTTGTAGAAATCTATCTCCTCTCCCGCTTGCTGGTATGGAGCAGCGCGATAGACAGAGACACGGTCATTAAACTCGAAAGGAGGCGTTCCTTCACCTAAAGAAGTCAGCACGCTGACCGACTGGCCAATATGAGACAGGGCCTGGCTGAGGTCGTCAACGTGACGAGACAAGCCGCCCATCACCTGCGGCGGGTATTCCCAAGAAAGCATCAGCACATGGGGAGCGGCCAGATTTCCTGGGCAAACGCGGGGGAGATCGGGCGCGTAGGTACCAGCCAAGTCAGGAAAAAGTCCGGCGACACGTCTCTCCAACCCGGCCAGAACCTCTGCGTCAACGGCTCCCGTCTCCAGCATCTCTTCTAGGCGCGCAAAGTTCTCCAGATGCCGGAGAGCCCGCTGTCGCGCATACTCCTCAGTCGTGCCGGCGTTAATCATAAAGGCCCAGTCTGAACTTTGGGCCAGCAGTAGTTCACGGGCCGCTTGACTGCGCAGGCGTTCCTCTGATACGCTGGTTGTCCTAACAGAGTCATATGCTACCAGCGCGCTTTCCGCCCGGTGATAGCGAGGGTAGAGCCAATCATTCGAGGGGTTGAGCCAAACCTTACTGTAGCCACCTTCACCCCAACTGGAATGAGACAGCTCCACCGTCTCCGCCGGGCCGTGCTCATCCAGATAGCGGGATGGTACGGTCAAAGCAAAAGCGTCCCCATTTCTCGTCATCTGCCGAACCGCTTCGGCCAGAAATGTTGGTCCCTCAAACCACCAGTGCCCAAAAAGCTCTGCATCATATAGCGCCGTGACAATCGGCGGCCGACTGCAGACTGCCTCCAGGTGCTCCAGCTGTTTTGTCCTATTAAAATTGAAATTGCCAGCATGCTCCCGGGCGCGTGCCAGCGCCCGTTCCGGATGGTACAATTCTTTATGCTGACCTTTCCCTGTCACGCGATAATATTTTAAACCAGTATTGACGCGCACGTTATACGGCAGAAATTTTCGCAAATATTTCTCGTCCAAATCAAAGCCAATATCACGGTAATATTCGCGGTAATCGGGATCGCCTGGATATCCGGAGTCCACGCTCCAAACCTGAGCGGAGGTCTCCGGGTCGCGGGCGAAAAAAACCACGCCTGCCGCTGTCCGCACCGGTGCGTAGACGTCATTTTGCGGTACCGGAAAGGCGTGCCGCAACCCGTGGCTATCCACAAAAGTGTAACCTATTCCCTCCTCGGCCAAAACCTCATCGAGCCCTGGGAAATAACCACACTCCGGTAGCCAGATGCCGGGGGGGGTAAACCCAAAACGTCCGGCAAACGCTCTGACTCCCGTAACAACCTGCGCCCTGATCGCTTCTCTCGTTTTCATTAGCGGCAGATAGCCATGCGTAGCGCAGGTCGTGATTAGCTCAACCTTCCCTTGCTTGTGCAGCTGAGCAAAAGGAGCTATCAGGTTCCGTTGGTAACGCTCCTGGTAAGCAGCCTGCAAGTACTGAAAGCGTTCTAGGTAAAACTTCGCTAAGCGATTTAACTCCCCATCCTGCCGCGTAAGGCGGCATTCGCTTTCAGCCAACAAGATCAGGCTGCCCAGGTAATCATTGTATCGCCTGGCCATTACAGGGTTATCCAGCATCGCCAGAAGCGTCGGCGAGAGCGAAAACGTTAGACAAAACGGCACGTCCTCCTCAGCCAGACGCTCCAAGCTCAAAAGCAGCGGCAGATAAGATTCTGTCAGCGCCTCATAAAACCACCGCTCTTCTAGGTAATGCGGCTCATCAGCCTCAAAAACAAACGGCAGATGAGCATGAAGAACTAAGCTCAGGTAACGGCCGACGGTCAAGTTAGTCACCCCGCATCTTTTCTTCCGGCGAGTAAGCAAATGGCAGCTTCGGCGGCACAGCCGGCCACTGCACAGTCACGGACGGGCTCTTTTCCGTCTCTTGACCAGAGGGCGGTGTCATGACCCGGTTAGAGCGTAGCAGAGTAAAATATCCGCCCCGAAAGCTAATCACCAGTTCTGCATAATACGTTCTCCGAGGCATTTGCCGGCCAAAATAACGTGAGCCGGAAAGAGCGTCGCCCCCCAGGCAGATAGCGCCTGCTTCTGCCGATTGTCCGCACTCTTCCCGGCAGAGCCTCAGGACCATCTCTGCTGTCGTCCCCTCGATTTCGGCTCTGGCCAGAGCCAAGTATTCGCGGCTGATCTCCCAGAAAACAAACAGGTCGCAAGGTGTTTGTACCATAAGCTGCAGAACGCTGACTGGCCTTTTACCTCCAGGCATCTCTACTCCCCCTTTTTGATACGGCCTCTTAAACTGTTCGCCAGCGTCTGCTAAAATCCTTCCTAAAACAGGAAGACAAAAGCATAAGGAACCAGGCCAGAAGGTTGCCCCGATTATTTCCCTATGTTAAAATGATAGCGATAATTAGTGCTTTGGATGACCTTGCGAAGCCCCCTTGCTCAAGAATATTAACTTACGGGGTGCTGCTTATGGGAACTGACAACTTCCTGCTGCAAGTCGAAAACCTGACAACTGACTTTTACACTGAAAACGGTGTTATCCGTGCTGTGGACAGCGTTTCGTTTGCTGTAAAGCCAGGCGAGGTGCTTTGTCTGGTGGGTGAATCCGGCTGCGGCAAAAGCGTGGCTTCCTACAGCATCCTGCGCCTGATTCCCTCACCTCCGGGGAAGATCGCCAGCGGTAAAGTCATTTTTCAGGGTATTGACCTGTTAACCATAACCATCAACGAGATGCGGCACATCAGAGGAAAGGAAATAGCGATGATTTTCCAGGAGCCCCTCACTTCCCTGAATCCGTTGTTCACCATCGGAAGGCAGTTAGGGGAAACCTTGCGATTGCATCAAAAGACGAATCGGAAAACAACGAAAAGAAAATCTGTCCAAATGCTTGAACTTGTAGGTATCCCCAGGGCAGAAGGGGTTTTATCCGACTACCCCCACAATTTAAGCGGTGGAATGAGGCAGCGCGTCATGATGGCCATGGCGCTGTCCTGTAACCCCAAATTGCTGATTGTCGATGAGCCCACCACTGCGCTGGACGTCACGATTCAGGCCCAGATTCTGGCGCTGATGAAGGACGTACAGCAAAAATTCGGCATGGCGATAATTTTTATTACTCATGATTTGGGGGTAGTAGCAGAGATGGCCGACCGGGTGGTGGTTATGTATGCCGGCAAAGTAGTGGAAAGCGCTGCGGTTGAAGCTCTTTTCCACCAGCCAAGTCATCCTTATACCAGAGGATTGCTACTGTCCAAGCCCTCTCTCAGTGCCGAAAAGGAAAAACTGGACTTTATTCCGGGAATAGTTCCCAGCCCTCTGCAGATGCCCACCGGTTGTTCGTTTCATCCTCGCTGCCGGCAAGCCCTGGAAGTATGTCACCGCCAACCTCCCTCCTTAAGCGAAGTCCGGCCAGGCCACCTTGTCAGATGCTGGCTTTATCAGGACTAAAAAGGAGCTTTTGCGTTTATGGCTGACCTATTAGTTAGGGTTGAGAACCTAAAAAAATATTTTCCGATCAACGACGGTGTCTTCTCCCGCACGGCCCGCTTCGTAAAGGCGGTTGATGGTCTCTCCTTTACCATCAGCAAGGGAGAAACATACGGACTGGTAGGCGAGTCCGGCTCAGGCAAGTCTACCACGGGAAGAGTTATTCTGCAGCTGCAAAAACCCACTGCCGGGGCGGTTTATTTTCGTGGTCAGGACATGGCTAAGCTAAGCAAAAACCAGCTGCGCGAGCTGCGCAAAGAAATACAAATTATTTTTCAGGATCCTTACAGCTCACTGAATCCCCGCATGACCGCCGGCGAAGCCATTGCCGAAGGGTTGGCAGCGCACGGTCTAGCCAAAGGCAAAAAGCGGAGGGAAGTGGTGGAAAATATCATGGACGCCTGTGGCCTAGCACCTTATCACCACCACCGCTATCCACATGAATTTTCCGGCGGGCAACGACAACGCGTCGTCATCGCCCGCGCTTTGGCGCTACAGCCCTCCTTTGTGGTAGCTGATGAACCCGTTTCAGCACTAGACGTATCAATTCAGGCACAAATCATTAACCTGCTTAAAGGATTGCAGGAAAAATTCAGCCTTACCTATCTGTTTATCTCCCATGATTTAAGTGTCATTAAACATATTTCCGACCGGGTCGGCGTTATGTATCTGGGGACTTTGGCAGAAGAAGCTCCTAAAAGCGAGTTTTATGCCCATCCTTACCACCCTTACTCCAAAGCGCTGCTTTCTGCCGTTCCCAGCATGGATCCGACAACAAAGAAGCAACGCCTCCTTCTCCAGAGCCATATGCCCAGTCCAGCCCATCCTCCGCAAGGGTGCCTTTTTCACCCCCGCTGCTCCGATAAGATGCCCGTCTGTCAAGAGGTGGCACCCTTTTTCAGGGAAGTTGCGCCAGGTCATCGCGTAGCTTGCCATCTTGCAGAATGAGAACTCCAAAGTCAAAACATAAAAAGCATTTGACATTTGTCCTTATTTTGCTATGATGGTAATAACTTGTTATGCAAAGCGATGATGGGGAAAGTACAGTATCGCCATGCTAAAGAGAGCCGCCGGGCGGTGCGAGGCGGCCTTGGAGATATCTGGAAACTCGCCCCGGAGTGCCAGCCGAAAGCGAAAGTGAGTAGCTCTGGCCGTATCCCTCGTTACGGGTTCAAAGTGGGCTAGACAGCCAATTAGAGTGGTACCGCGGAACCTCTTTCGCCTCTAGGCAGAAGAGGTTATTTAATTTACTTTCGCAAGGAGGGTCTTCATGCCAGAAAAAATCTTCATTTTTGACTCCACGCTTCGCGATGGCGAACAGACTCCCGGGGCACGTCTGAACCGCGAAGAGAAACTAAAAATTGCCAAGCAACTGGCGAGCTTAAACGTCGATGTGATTGAGGCTGGCTTCCCCATCTCCTCACCGGGAGAGTTTAAGGCCGTGCAGTCCATTGCCAGGGAAGTAAAAGGACCGGTCATTGCGGCGCTGGCACGCACACTTCCGGAGGATATTGATGCTGTCTGGGAGGCGATTAAAGACGCCGACCGCCCGCGTATTCACACTTTTTTGGGTTCTTCTAAGATTCACATGGAACACAAGCTGCGCAAAGACCCAGAGACTCTACTGGCCATGGCTGTAGAAGCGGTAAAATACGCCAAACGTTACACCGCCGATGTCGAGTACTCTCTGGAAGACGCTACGCGCAGCGACTTGGACTACATGTGCCGCGTGATTGAGGCCGTCATTGCGGCCGGTGCTACAGTCATCAATATCCCTGACACGGTAGGCTACGCCGTCCCTGCCCAGTTTGGCGAACTAATCCGCCAGATCATGGAAAAAGTCCCCACTATCCATAAAGCGACGGTCAGCGTCCATTGCCACAACGACCTGGGCTTGGCCGTAGCCAACTCTCTCGCCGCCGTGGAAAACGGTGCGCGGCAAGTGGAGTGCAACATCAACGGCATCGGAGAGCGGGCCGGGAACGCCGCGCTAGAGGAGATTGCGGTGGCGCTGACCATCCGCCAAGACTATTTCCGGCGCTATAAGACAGATATCAACTTGCGGGAACTCTATAAAACAAGCCGGCTCGTCGCCAGTTTAACCGGCATCACTATCCCTGTTAATAAAGCAGTCATTGGTATCAACGCTTTTGCCCATTCTTCTGGCATCCATCAGGACGGCATACTAAAACATAAATCTACCTATGAAATCATTAATGCAGAGTTAATCGGTGGCATAGCGGCCCAGATGGTACTGACGGCCAGGTCGGGCCGCCATGCAGTACGGCGCGAACTGCAAGAAATAGGCTTTAATTTGAGCGAAACCGAATTTGAAGAATTCTTCCAGGCGTTCCTGGAGCTGGCCGATAAGAAAAAAGAGGTCTTTCGTGAAGACCTGGAGGCGCTGATGGCTGACCGCCTGGCTTATGCCTCTCCTACTTATACCCTGGAATACCTGCAGACGGTAAGCGGCACCGGCAGCATTCCGTCTGCCGTGGTTAAACTTGGCAAAAAAGAGGAAACTTTTGTAGAGACTGACTTTGGCGCCGGCCCCATTGATGCCGCGTACAACGCTATTGACAAAATTACCGGTCTTCACCCGCGCCTTGAAAATTACAATCTGCGCGGTGTTACAGAAGGACGCAAGGCGCTGGGCGAAGTTTCCGTCAAGCTTACTTATCAGGAAAAGACTATTATAGGGCGCGGCACGTCCACAGATATTATTGAAGCGTCTGTCAAAGCTTATCTAAACGGTGTCAATAAACTGATCCTGCTGGCGGCCGCCAACGGCCACGACTCGAAGGACCCCCCCACAGGGGTTACGCTCTAAGGTAGGAGCAACGCCTGACCTGGATAAATCAGCGGGCTTGTCAGCTCGTTCAAAGAGATTACCTCGGCTATGTAGTCGCGTACCTCCCTGCCGCGGGGCATGTGTTGCCTAGATAGCGACCATAGCGTGTCGCCAGCCGTCACTACAACCTCCCTTAGGGGGCCGTTTTGCTCGGCAACGACGCCCTCCTGCGGTAACATCAGGGCCAACGCCAACAACCAGATACAGAACAACGCTGCGTAGCGCAGCATTTTTCGTTGCTGACGGCGTTTTTTTGCTCTACGATAAGACAGGGAAAGCAAATTTTGCATAGCTACCACCCCAAACACATGTTTGAGACAGGATATCACGAACTTTCGTTCGTGTCAACCCCTGGAACGAACTTCTGTTTGCTTTTTATTCTGCCTATGATATAATGTCAGCAGGAGGTGCTAACTATGGACGAACTGACGGCCAGACAGCAACAAATTCTTGACTTTATTCGCCAGGAAGTGAAAATGAAGAACTATCCCCCTTCGGTCCGGGAAATTGGCGGGGCGGTAGGGCTTTCTTCCAGCTCCACTGTGCACTCGCACTTGGCCAATCTGGAAAATAAAGGGTACATCCGCCGCGACCCTACCAAGCCGCGAGCCATAGAACTGCTGACGGGAGATCCGCCACCTTCTTTTGTTCCTGACGTGGTCAACGTTCCCGTGGTAGGGCAAGTCAGCGCCGGGCAGCCTGTCCTGGCCGAAGAAAACATCGAGGACTACTTTCCGTTACCGAAAGCACTGGTACGCCAGGATGCCGTCTTCCTGCTGCGTGTCCGCGGCGACAGCATGCAAAATGCCGGCATCCTAGATGGTGATTATGCCATCGTCCGCCGCCAGGCTGACGCCCAAAACGGGGAAATTGTGGTAGCAATGCTAGAAAATGAGGCTACGGTCAAGCGCTTTTTTCGCGAAAAAAAACATATCCGCCTACAGCCGGAAAACGAGTTTTATGAGCCGCTCCTCTCCCGCGAGGTAACTGTTATCGGTAAAGTCATCGGCATCTTCCGTCATTTCCACTAACAAAACACCGACACCGACACCGACAATCTCTGTAGTGCCGGTGTCGCCGCAGGAGCAATTACTTGTCGCGGTAAAGCCTAATATAAGCTGCGTGAGCGGTGCGTACCCGGAGCAGAAACTGCCGCGACTCAGGGAAGGGGATGCTACCTCGGTCGACAAATTCGCCCGACCAGATGCCTTCAGTCAGCCACTCTTTCACATTGCCGCGGCCAGCGTTGTAAGCGACAACGACCACCTCCGGCCTATCTCCAAATTCCTGCCCGAGGTTGGCCAGATACCAGGTGCCAAATTTGATATTCACTTCAGGGTCAAAGAGCATCTCCGTATGGAAACCGGTTACGAGAAGCTGGCACGCAATCCACGCCGCCGTAGAAGGCATAATCTGCATCAGACCGAGAGCGCCCTTACGGGAAACGGCTTGCGGGTCGAATTTACTCTCCACGTGGATAATAGCGGCTACCAGCAGCGGGTCGAGTCCGTTGTCCGCCGCCTGGGATTCGATAATGGCACGGTAATGATAGGGATAGTAAAGCCGCTCGAAATGCGGCGTCCGGACAAACCAGACTGCGGACAAAGCAAGCAAGACGGCGGCCACTAGCAGCCTTTTCAGGGTTTTCTTATACATCGACACACTCCTGGGTCAATATTAACGACAGTTGCTGCACTTGCCTCCTAGTATCCTCTAAAGAACCATTATTATCGAGGCAATAATGGGCTAGCCTGATTTTCTCAGACAGCGGCATTTGCGCCGCCATTCGCTGTCTGGCCTCCGACTCCAGTAAACGGTCACGCGATACCAGTCTTTCCAGTTGGGTAGCCTCTGCTGCTGCTACCACCACTACCCGATCCACCTCACTGTCGAGGCCCGCTTCATAGAGAAGCGGCGCCTCCAGCACCACTAGGCCGGCACCGCTGGCCCTAGCTTCCGCCAACCGCTGCCGGATCAAGGTGATAATTGGCGGGTGGGTAATCTTATTTAGCGCGGCCAGCTTTTGCGGGTCGGAGAAAACGAGCGCCGCCAATGCTTTCCTGTCGAGCTGACCGTCTTCCCGAAGCACAACAGAGCCGAAGCGGTCCACTATGGCCCACCAAGCAGGCTCTCCCGGCGCCACTACTTCCCGGGACAAGCTGTCAGCGTCTATGTGGATAGCCCCTAGTTCTACAAACATCCTGGCCACCGTCGATTTGCCGGTGGCCATGCCGCCAGTCAGGCCTAAGATCAGCATGCCGCAAACCTCCCCAAAACGATCCTAAGCTATTATACCAGAAAAGCGCGGCTATTTCTCCAAAATATTTCCTCCACGCAAAACGGCCGCACGTTTAAAACCGTGCGGCCGTCAGAGTTAGTGCGATTAAACCTGCCTCTATTTTACGACGGCGACGTATTTGTTGGCCGCGTAGACGGCATCGGCAATCTCTCGCTTAATCTTAAAGGTGTTCTCCGGCTCAAAGCGCGTCAGCTTGCGCAAAGCGGCAAAAAGGGTACGCTTGGTATCGCCTTCTTCCATAGCCGCAATGGTTTCTTTGGCCCAAGCGTCAAACTTGGGTGCTAGGTCGCTGACATAGCAAACGGTCATCTTGACAGCAAGAGAGGCAGCTTTCGCCCCTTGTGTCGCCATGATTTTTTTAGCCCGCAGCAAGGCGCTTTCGGCAGCAAATACCTCGCAGACCATATCCGCCATGCGCGCTAGGATTTCCTGTTCGCGGACGATTTTCTCCCCGAACTTCTGGGCGGCTGTACCGGAGACCAGCAGGAAAACCTTCTTGAGGTTTTCAATCACCTGCGCTTCCTTGGCCAGCGGCTCGTCCGACTCCTCTGTCATGACTGGCATCAGCAACTCTTCCTGCAGCTTCATGGCCGCCTGAATCATGGGGATTTCGCCTTTTTGCGCCTTACGCATCAACGTGGCCGGGATAATCAGGCGGTTTATTTCGTTGGTGCCCTCAAAAATGCGGTTGATGCGGGCGTCACGGTAAGCCTGCTCAATCGGATACTCCTGGCTGTAGCCGTAGCCGCCATGAATTTGCACGCCTTCGTCGACCACAAAATCGAGCATCTCAGAGCCGTGGATTTTAGCCACCGAGCATTCAATGGCATACTCCTGGATGCCATCACCGATCTTTTGTCCGGCGTCTGCGCTGTCTAAATCAAGCGTCTCAATCATATCCTGGATCAGGCCGCCAATGCGGTAGCAAAGGCTTTCCGACGCATAGGTGAGGATGTTCATATCGGCAATCTTCTTCTTGATCAGGCCGAACTTGGCGATAGGCATGTTAAACTGGCTTCGCTCCTGAGCATACCTAGACGACAGCTCCACAGCGTATTTGGCGGCGCCGACACAGCCCACGCCGAGCTTGAAGCGGCCGATGTTGAGGATGTTAAAAGCTACCTGGTGGCCTTTGCCCACTTTGTGCAGCAGGTTCTCCACCGGAACCTTGGCATCTTCTAAGATTACAGAGCAGGTAGAGGAGCCTTTAATCCCCATCTTGTGTTCTTCAGGTCCAATAGAAACGCCCGGTGTATCGCGGTCCACGATAAAGCCGGTGAAGTGTTCGCCATCCACCTTGGCGTAAGTAACAATCACGTCGGCCCAGGACGCATTAGTAATAAACTGCTTGGAACCGTTCAGGATGTAGTGCTTGCCGTCCTCGGAAAGCACTGCTCTGGTCTTGGCATTTAAAGCATCCGAGCCGGCGCCGGCTTCAGTCAGGGCGTAAGCGGCAATCTTTTTACCGGTGGCCAGGTCAGGCAGGTACTTTTTCTTCTGCTCTTCCGAGCCGAAGAAAAGAATCGGTAGCATCCCGATGCCGGTATGGGCCCCCATGGTCAGCGACAGAGAACCGCCGCGGGAAACTTCTTCTGTTATAACCAACGTAGTAATTTTGTCAGCCTCAGAGCCGCCGTACTTCTCCGGAATATCGCTGCCGAGGAACCCAAGCTCCCCCATCTGGCGCAGAAGTCCAACGGCTATCCCGTCCTCCATTTTTTCAATAGCTGCCGATACCGGGAGAACCTTTTCCTTGATGAAACTCGCTACCGTGTCACCAATCATGCGATGCAGATCATCGAAGTCTTCCGGTGTGAAAACCTGTTCCGGCGTCGCCTGGGAAAGTAGAAAGGCGCCGCCTTTGATTAATTCGGTCATATTTAATGCCTCCTTGTCATAAATCAGCTTCCAGGATGCCTCTATCCCGCTATCTGCCTTCCATTTCAAACAGTCCGGCAGCACCCATGCCGCCGCCTATGCACATGCTGACAACCCCAAAACGTCCGCCGCGCCGTGCCAACTCCGCCAGCAGCGTGACGGTCAGCTTGGAGCCGGTGCACCCGAGAGGATGGCCAAGCGCAATGGCGCCACCGTTGACGTTGATCTTTTCCTCGTCCAAGCCCAAAATGCGTACGACGGCCAGCGCCTGAGCCGCAAACGCTTCGTTCAGCTCAAAGAGGTCTATCTGTTCCTTGGTCACACCGGCATAGGCTAACACTTTGGGGATAGCGACCATGGGACCAAGACCCATTACATCGGCCTCCACACCACCCACAGCATAGCCACGAAAGACAGCCAGCGGCGTAAGCCCAAGCTCTGCGGCCTTCTCCCGCGACATGAGCAGTACAGCAGCAGCGCCATCGCTCGTCTGCGACGAATTACCAGCTGTTACTGATCCGCCCTGCAAAAAAGCAGGTCTGAGGGTGGCCAGCTTTTGCGCTGTAGTATCTGCTCGCACTCCATCATCCATCGCAAAAACATCGCTTTTAAATACAGGACGACCTTTGCTATCAAAAGAAAATTTCTTTACCGGAACAGGGACGATTTCTGCGTCAAACTTGCCGGCGGCGATGGCTGCGGCCGCTAGGCAATTACTGCGCTCAGCAAACCGGTCCTGGTCTTCGCGGCTGATATTGTAACGCGCCGCTACACGCTCGGCTGTCAACCCCATGGACATGTAAGCCTGCGGGTACTCCGTCATCAGTGTTGGGTTGGCAGCCAGCTTGTTGCCACCCATAGGAACCATGCTCATACTTTCCACGCCGCCAGCCAGCACACAATCATTAATGCCTGTCTGGATGCGGGCCGCAGCCAAGGCGATACTCTCCAGCCCTGAAGAGCAGAACCGGTTGACGGTTACACCCGACACCTCCGGCGGGAACTTAGCTCGCTGGGCCGCGATGCGCGCTACATTCATCCCCTGTTCCGCCTCCGGAAAGGCACAGCCTAGGATAATATCATCCACAACGCCGGCCGGTACACCGGCCCGGCGGACAACTTCGCCGAGCACCAACGCGGCCAGGTCGTCCGGGCGGGTATCTTTCAATCCGCCCCGCTTGGCCCTGCCTACCGGCGTCCGGACCGCGGCGACGATTACCGCCTCTCTCATTATCAATCCCTCCCTGCCAAAAGTCTGGTAATACGCTGCTAGTTGCGCAGTGGCTTGCCGGTTTTGAGCAGGTGAGCCATCCGCTCCTGTGTCTTGGGCTGCATGCACAGGTGCACGAAGACCTCACGCTCCAGGTCAAGCAGGTACTGTTCACTCACCCAGGTATTGGCCGGCACGCGGCCGCCACACATAATGTAGGCCAATTTTTCCGCCAGATACGTATCGTAGGCAGAAATCTGGAGGCCTTCCTTCATATTGTAAAGACCCGCCTGGATAGCCGCCAAGCCTGCTTCGCCGATAACGCGAATTTTGGGGGAGACGGGCACCTGATAGCCAGTAGCGGCCAGCGCCAACACTTCCTGCTTGCCTTCATGGATTAAGCGGTCCTGGTTAACGACGAGAGTGTCCTGCGCCCGCATGTAACCCAGCTTCTTTGCTTCTTTAGCACTGGTTGATACTTTGGCCTGGGCTATGGTCATAAAATTGGCGATAACAAGTTGCTGCAGGTCCAGAGCCTCGTTGCCCATCACCGCTTCCACAGCACGCAACGTCATCTCCTTGGTGCCTCCGCCGGCGGGAATCAGGCCGACCCCCAGTTCAACCAATCCCATGTAAGTTTCCGCTGCCGCCAAAATGCGGTCGCAGTGAGCCACAACTTCGTACCCGCCGCCCAGCGCCATGCCGTGCGGTGCGCCAACAACCGGCTTCTCGCAGTATTTCAGCCGCATCAGCGTCTGCTGGAATTGCCTGACGACCATGTCCAGCTCATCCGTTTCCCCAGCTTGCGCTTCCATCAGAATCATCATCAGGTTGGCTCCGACACAGAAGTTACGAGCGTGGTTGGCAATGACCATCCCGACGTAGTTCTTTTCTACTTCCTCAGCCGACTTGTAAATCATGGACAGGACTTCCGGTCCAATCGCCTGGCGTGGTGAATGAAACTCCAAGCAAACGACACCGTCTCCGATATCTACAAGGCTGGCACCGGAGTTAGACTTGACGACGCGACCTTTTTCCTTGAAGTCAGGCAAGTAAATATTGCTAAACGGCACTGCCACCTCCCGGTAGGCTTTGGTCCCGAAGTCATAGTAAAACTGCCGTCCAGCTTCTTTCTTATAGAAAGCGGTGCAACCAGCGGCCAGCATTTCCTGCACAAGCGGCGGCACTTCCCGGCCTTCCTGGGCGAGGAGGCCTGCTACTTCTTGGACACCGATGGCATCCCAGGTCTCAAACGGGCCAAGTTCCCAGTTAAAGCCCCAGCGCATCGCTTTATCAACGGAAATGATATCGTCAGCAATCTCTTCCGCCTTCAGGGCCGCATAAACGAGCATGTCGCGCAGCGTCTTCCATGCAAACTGGCTGCCCTTATCGCCTGCTTTCAGCAGCGACTTAATACGGTCGGGAACAGTAACCGCAGCTTTTGACGCCTCTAGGCTGGCATAACGGGCTTTTTTCTGTTCGCGATACTCCAGAGTTCCCAGATCAAGAGACAAAATCTGTTTCTTCCCGCTGCTCTTATCCTTTTTGTAAAAGCCCTGGCCCGTCTTTTCACCGAGCCACCGCTTCTCCAGCATAGTCTGCAGGGCAGCCGGGATTTTAAAAGCTTCCTTTTCCCAAGGCTCTGTCACCTTATCGCCCACATTGCGAGCCACATGGACAAAGACATCCAGACCAACCATGTCCAGCGTGCGGAAGGTGGCACTCTTGGGCCGTCCCAGCGCTGGGCCGGTCACTGCGTCCACCTCTTCAACCGACATCCCTTCTTCGGTCATAGCCACCAGCGTGGAGAGCAGACCGTAGACACCGATGCGGTTGCCAATAAAATTCGGTGTGTCTTTGGCCAAAACAACGCCTTTGCCCAGAACCCGCTCGGCAAATTCATGCATAAATTCCACAATAGACGGGTCAGTGTCGCGTCCTGGGATGATTTCCAGCAGCTTCATGTAACGGGGGGGGTTGAAAAAATGGGTTCCCAGGAAATATTTGCGGAATTCCGGCGAGCATTCGGCCACCATCTCATTGACCGACAGTCCGGAGGTATTAGTCGTGACAATAGTTCCTTTACGCCAGTATTTTTCCACTCTAGCGTAAAGCTCTTTTTTGATGGCCATATTTTCGGCCACCACCTCTATAACCCAGTCCACTTCAGAAATTTTTTCCAGGTCATCGGTTAAGTTGCCTGGCACAAGCAAGGCGACATCATCCTGCAGGTAAAGTGGTGAGGGCTTAGCTTTTTTCAGGTTTTCGATTCCCTGGACAGCCAGCTTGTTGCGGATTCCCTTGTCCTGAGTGGCGCCCTCCGGTAGGTCCGGCGGCAAAATATCTAGCAACAGACAGGGAATGCCTACATTAGCCAAGTGTGCAGCGATACTGGCGCCCATGGTCCCAGCGCCCAGCACTGCCGCACGGCGTATTTTTCTCATCTCTCGTTCCTCCCTTCAAAAATGCTTTGTCAGACTTCCTTATTCAGCCTCTACATAGAACACCCCCTCCACATATTTTCATCTGTAAATTATTTATATCTGTAAATTCGTTATAGCACAATATAATCCTGCTGAAATAGAAAAATTTTTTGACTTTTTATACTCCCTTATAGCGCACAGTAGCCGGCATCTGCCGGCTACTGTGTTAGGCCTCGTTCCCGTCATCCTAGCGCCCTGGGTTGTGCCCCGAAATTTTTAGACTTCTCCGAGGTAGATTTCTTCTAGTGTTAGCCGTGGGCGCGCCGCTGGCTGTTGCCCGGGATAACCGAAAGGCACAAGCGCCGAAACAGATAATGAGTCTGGCAGAGCAAACAGCTGCTTTACTTTCTTTGGGTTGAATAACATCACCCAGCAACTACCAAGCCCGAGATCCACCGCCCGGAGAATCATCTGCTCAATGGCAATAGCGACATTGACATTCAGGTAAGCGAGATTGGCCGCCTCATCGCGCGCCGCTTTTTCCTGATAATCGCTGAAGGAGAATTTCTCCAGATCGGTGCCGGCAAAAGCACCACTGAGAGCAAGTTCCCTCACCCGCTCCGGACGGGTGTCAAGCGAGGAACGGTCAGCGCAACAGACCATGGTCAGGGGCGCTTTGGCAATAAAATTGAGGTTGGGGGTGCAGGCGGCCAGTTTTTGGCGGTTTTCCTCGCTGGTAACGGCCAAAAATCTCCAAGGCTGCAGGTTTGTCCCGGAAGGAGCCAAGCGAGCAGCTTCCAGTAGTTCCTGGATCGTTCCCGGCGGTAGCGGCTCTGGTCGGAAAATGCGGATACTGCGGCGTTCTGCCAGTACTTTTTTCAATTCCATTAAAATATCCTCCCTATCTTTTCAGAACCATGTACGTCACAGTGCCGATCGCCAGTAGGCGGCCGTTCTCATCCATGACGTCTGTGGTGCCGATAATTAAAGTCTTCCCTTTTTTCCTAATCTTGCTGTCGGCATAGATTTCTCCTGCCCGAACCGGCTCCAGGTAATTGACTTTCATTTCAGTCGTGGTTGCTTTCTCCGCAGGGGAAAGCGTCAAAGAAAGCGCCACCGCCACCGACGAGTCAATTAACGAGGCAATGGAGCCGCCGTGTACCTGCCCATAAAGCTGCAACAGGTCATTTTTGAAAGGCAGCACCAGCCTAGCAAAACCGGGCTCGGCGTGCTCAATCCTTATCCCCAGCAACTGCCAGTAGGGGCTGTCCTGAAATGCCTGGCGCATTATTTCTAACATAAACTTAACCCCCCAGTGCTAATAGTCAACAAAGATAAATATACACCCAAAAATTTGATTATTCTGTTTTTTTTTGAGGTAAAGTGTTATAATGGCAAAGTAAACAGTCGGCAAAATATACTTTTAAGGAGCAATGCTATGATCGACACCTCTGATTACCAAAATCCAGAAATTTTTACCAGAGTTTTTCAGGAAATATTCCCGAGGCTGATGCACTACCTAGAAACAGAGGAATCACGCGAACTGACCGGCCTTGGCATTACTCCTGGGCAGATTAACGCACTCTTAATTCTGTACATGCATGATGACCTAACGATGGGAGAACTCAGCGCCGAGATTTATCTGGCGGAAAGCGCCGCCACCCGCCTGGTTGACCGTCTGGTAAAGCTAAATCTAGTTAAGCGTAAAGGTGATGATAGAGACCGCCGCATCGTCCGGGTATACCTGACTTCCTACGGGCGACAACTGGCTGGCCTCGTCTTCCAGCGCCGCTCACGCCGTTTTACGAACATGGCAGAACAGATGACGCTGGAAGAACGAGACATGCTGATTACCTCGGTGAAAGCAGTCCTGCGTGTTTTTGAGCACTACGAGGTCAAAGAGCCCAGCAACCATAAGGGCAAAAAAGCCTAGCCACCGCTTCTACCTTACCTTTTGGTGAAAAGACCGCTTTAAGCGGTCTTTTCACCTTACAAGCCCAGGTAGGACTTGCGGATGTTTTCGTCCTGCAGCAGTTCCTGGCTGCTCCCCTCACTGATTAACCTGCCGTGCGAAAGCACGTAGTTGCGCGTAGACATGGAAAATGTCATCGCTACATCTTGCTCCACCAGCAAAACAGTGATGCCGGAGCGCGCCACCGCACTGATCATTCCAAACAGTTCCCGCTTGACAAGTGGCGCAAGACCTACAGACGGTTCATCAATACAAAGCAGCTTGGGCTTGAGCATCAGCGCCCTGGCAATAGCCAGCATTTGCTGCTCACCCCCAGAAAGAGTAGCCGAAACTTGCTTAGCTCTTTCTTTCAAGATGGGAAAAAGTGTATAGATTTCTTCCAGCAACCGATTAAACTCCGCCCCCCCCTTTTTCAGGAGAAAGCCGCCGGCCAGAAGATTTTCATAGACCGACATCTCCGTGAAAGGACGACGTCTCTCAGGGCAATGCACCAAACCACGGCGGGCTATTTCATAAGCGGGCAGGTTATCGATCCTTGTACCCATAAAACTGACTTGACCTTCGATTTTAATTCTGCCGTGACGCTGCCCGCGCCTGTTGTCTTTCTCCCATTTTGTCAGCCCTGTAGTCGCCCGCAGTAGCGTCGTCTTGCCGGCGCCGTTTGGCCCCACCAGGCCCACCAGTTCACCTTCCTGCACATTAATGCTAACACCGCTCAGGATGGTGGCCGTATCATAGCTGACCGCAAGCCCTTTTACTTCCAGCAGCATCTTTAGACGACCTCCTTGCCGATGTACGCCTCAATAACTTGTGGATTGGCCACGATTTCTTCCGGCGTGCCGACGGCCAATACCTCGCCAAAATTAATCACGACGACCCTGTCTACTATTTTCATCAGTTCGGAGAGCTTGTGTTCAATGATAATCATGGCCGGGCCTTCGCTGTGCAGCCTTCCAAACCGTCCGCCTTTATGCAGCCGCCGCACTGATTTAGCCATGAGGTTTGTTTCAGTAGGGTTCAAACCTCCGAAAGGCTCATCAAGGATGAGCAACTCCGGATCGCAGGCAATCGCCCGCGCTACCTCCAGCCGCTTCAGGTCGCCTTGGGAAAGGCGGGAAGCAGGCTCCCTGGCCAAATCAGCAATGCCAGCAAACTCCAGCGCATCCATCGCTCTGACCTCAATTTTTTTAACCCACTCGCCGCGCTTGGAGGCACGGGGAGAGAGGCAGGGCACCATGACATTGGCAATAACCGGCAGGCGGGCAAAAGGGCGGGCATTCTGGAAAGTAAGCGCCATCCCCTGATTGACAATATCCCACGGCTTTTTACCCGTCAGGTTTTGCCCCTTAAACAGAACTCGTCCTGAATCAGGCCGGAGAATGCCAAGCAGTAACCGTACCAAGGTAGTCTTACCAGCACCGTTTGGGCCGATGAGACCTACCATCTCGTGCCGCCCGACACTAAAGCTGACATTGCGGACGGCGTGCAGTCCGCCAAAACGCTTGCTTAGGTTTTCTACCTCCAAAAAATCCCCAGCCATGATTTTAGGCTTCCTCCTCTTCTTCCCGCAGTTCGCGGCGCGACACCTTGCCTACGTCGGTCTTAGGCAACTCCCCTCTGAATTCTACAATTTTAGGCACTTTGTAGAAAGCAAGTCGTTCAGTGCAAAACTGAATAATCTCTTCTTCTGAAACTTTGCCCCGCGCCTCCGGCTGCAGGACCACATTGGCCTTAACCAATTGGCCCACTCGGGGGTCAGGCACACCAATCACTCCCGCAGCCTTAACTTGCGGGTGTTGATACAAGACAGCCTCTACGTCTCGGGCAAAAACGGGGTAGCCTTTAAATTTAATCAGGTCGCGCTTGCGGTCCACAAAATGGAAATAGCCCTCTTCGTCCATCTTGCCAAGGTCGCCTGTGCGCAGCCAGCGCTTCCCGTCCATTTCCACAAAGACTTCGGCCGTAGCCTCCGGCTTGTTCCAGTAGCCTAGCATCACGTTTGGCCCCGTGACGATAATTTCACCCACTTCTCCTGGCGGCAGGTAGCGGGTAGGCTCGTCAGTATCAACAATAGCCGCCATGGTATTCGGCATCGGTACACCGATGCTGCCACTTTTGGGCTTGTTCAGAGGATAGCCCATGGAAACGCCGCCGCCTTCCGTCTGCCCGTACCCTTCCCTGATACGCGTGCCAGTGCGTTTTTCCCAGTCCGCCACAGTCCGCTCTTGCAGCGTGTCTGCGCCACACAGGATCAGTTTCAAGCGCCGCCAGTTAACCCTGCTCGTCTTGTCGTACTCCTTGAGAAACTCATACAGGGTAGGAACACCAAAAAAGATAGTTACCTTGTAGCGTTCGATGGCATCAAGGATGTCGTCAATCGCAGGTGTGGTAAAGACAATCAAAGTCGCTCCCTGCAGCAATCCTCCGATCATCACCACCAGTTGGCCGTAAGCATGATAAAGTGGCAAATAAGCCGGAAAAACTTCTTCGCCAAAGCCAAAAGAGGGATAGAAGGCGCGGACTTGCATGGCTGTGGCTAGGAGCTGTGAATGGCTCAACATTACGCCTTTGGGGGGGCCGGTGGTACCGCCTGAGTAAGAAATGGAGGCCAGGTCGCGCAGAGGGTCTATTTGGACAGCTAACTCCGCGGCCTTTGTTGGCTTAAGTAAGTCCTGGAACCAGTAAATATTTTTTTCTTTGGGGATGGAGGGGGTAGGCAGGTTCATTTCTAAGGCAAACTTCTTCAACATCGTTTTACCAAGCAATTTACGAACGGCAGGCAGATACTCGTCTACGCCGGTAACTATTATATGGTCTAATTTAAGGCCGGTCTTGGCCAAGTTATCATATAAGATATCTTGGCAGAGAATCGCCTTGGCCCCGCTGTCTAACAGCTGGTATTTCAGCTCATGGCTGGTGAAGACCGGGCTAACCGGCGTCACAGCCGCACCTGTCGCCAGCGCCGCCAGATAGGTAATGACGTATTGCGGGCTGTTTAAAACATAGAGAGCCACTACATCGCCTTTGCCGATCCCCATACCGGCTAGGGAGGCCGCCATGGTATCCACCTGTTGTTTCAGTTCCCTGTAAGAAAGCTGACGGCCATAGAAGACAATCGCTGCTTTTTCCGGGAATTGGGCGCTTACTTTACTGAAAGCTACGGGAAGAGACTCTTCCGGGATTTCCAGAGTTGCCGGCGCACCGGAGTCGTAGCTGGCGAGCCAGGGCCTGCTCAAATAGGCATCCAAAGTTATCTCACCTCATCTAAAATTTTTGAGTTTTTTAAAGCAAGGTTTTATCGGTGCTGCTACATATTCCTAAATCTGAGCAACACACTCGGCACTCTTTGCGCAGAAACATATTGCGTTGCTTGCATCGTGGGCACTCATGTTCCAGCCGGTCTTGCACCCAATTAGAGATACCTTCCGGCATAATGCGCAGTGTAATAATGACCACACTGGCAAAAATCAGCATCCGCCAATCAGCAATAACGCGCAGATACTCTAGCAACGGGTAAAGGATAAAAACTCCGACAACTGGACCGTAAATAGTGACCACACCACCAAAAATTCCCCAGATGATCACCTGCAATGACATCATGATATCCAACGTAGACGGGCCTACTACACGTAGAAAGTGAGCATACAGGCCGCCGGCCAAACCGGCAAAAAAGCCACTGCAGCAAAAAGCAAGCACTTTATAAAAGGAGGTATTGATGCCGGAAGCACGCACCACAATCTCGTCCTCCCGGATAGCATGAAAAATCAGGCCTGTTTTAGAAGTGACAATCTTCCACATCAACAGCGTCAGGGCAAACATCGACAGCAGAACAACGTGATACTCGGCTACGCGCGTACCAGCTAAGCGGCTGATTCCTGAAAGGCCCAGTTCTCCCCCAGTAAGATCCGTAAAAGTGAAGATCACTCCCAACAGGATGATGGGCATAGCTAGGCTGGCCAGACTAAAATAGGGCCCTTTAAGTCTAAGAGCCGGCAGGGAAAGAATTAGGCCAGCCAAAACGGCAGCCACAGCACCTATCGGAATCGATAAGAGAGGGTGCAAACCAAGCCGCAGGTTCAACAAAGCAGCTGTGTACGCAGAAACCCCGAAAAACAAGGAATGACCCAAGCTGACTTGCCCGGCGAACCCTACCAGCAAGTCCCAGCTTGCCGTGTAAATGGCGAAAATGCTCGCCAAGGTGAGGATGCGCAAGAAATAGGTGTCTGTAGTTACCAGCGGCAAAAGCAGCAACGCTAAGGCTGCCGTAAACAAAATTGTCCTGGTCGGCAACGCCAGGATCTCCCCCTGAAAATTGCGCCATAGTTTACGAGCCAGATATGTGATCAACTTTTCCGCCTACCTTTCGCCTTCCATAAACACACCAAAAAGCCCCTCCGGCTTAAACAGCAACACCGTCAACATCACCGCCATAGAGACAGCGCCGCGTAAAAACCCTACCATAGGGAAGAGAAATACGAGGGTTACCTCAACAAAGGCCAGAATAAAGGCACCTACAATGCTGCCCTTAATACTGCCAAGCCCGCCCAGAATAACGGCAGCCATCACCACCACGAGCGGGTGTAGCCACATTAGCGGCTCAATAACACCCAAAGGCGCGACCATAGCAGCAGCTACCGCTGCCAGCGCTACGGAAATGGCCATGGTTAAGGTCGCGATGCGGCTTTCCGGCATCCCCATCAGGTTAGCCACTTCCCGGTCCAAAGCAACCGCCCTGATGGCTATGCCGAGATTGCTCTTAAACAGCAGCAACCAGACAGCAGCCAGCGCCGACAGCACCGCTCCAAGCGTAAAAAGATGCTGGTACGTAATCATCATGCCCGCTAAATAGATCGTCCCTGGCACAAGTTTAGGAAGAGAGCGAAATTGTCCGCCGAAAGTAATCAGCACTATCTCCTGGGCCACGATGGCCAGCACCAGGCTAACAATCATAACCGTAGCGGATTGCCCCCGTACTGGAGCAATCAATAATTGATAAACACCCACTCCCAAGACCACTATAAACACTAAGGCCAAAGGATAAGCGAACGGCAAATCAAGCATTAAAATCTGCGTCAAGTAATAGATGGTAAAAGCAGTCAGCATATAAAAGGCTGTGTGGGCCAAGTTCAAAATACGCGCCACTCCAAAGATAAGCGAAAAACCCAAGGCCAGCAAGGCGTATTGCCCACCGCTTATTAAGCCGTTGATTAAAATTAGTTGCCACATGTTCTTCACACCTTTCTGCGGGAACAACTCTGCCATCAAAAATAGGCGGGGGCGGTGAAATAACATCTACCTTGCTTTCGCTA
>JAGXSQ010000013.1 GCA_018333395.1 Dethiobacter sp. | reverse complement strand
CTCCGCCCGTTTGCGGCAGTCGTGCTTCGCCCTGCAAAACTGGCACCAGTCGCCGCATCGGAATTCACCGGCTCCGGCGTAGGCCAGTTCGGCGGCGGGCTTCAGGACTTCCTCCGCCCACTGATAGAGAGATTCCTTGAAAACCGTGTGAGTGGCGATGTTGTCGCGCCGGGGTTGATATACCGTCGTGCTGACCGTGTTGATGTCGTAGATGCCGTCGAACAACTCCAGCGCGCCCAAGGCGTACAGCTTCATTTGCGGATTGTCGGTCACTTCGATCAAAACGCCCTGGCCGTGCTTGTAGTCCACGATGTGGAGCGTCCCGTCGGCGATGATTACGCAGTCGCCCGTGCCGAAGCCGCCCTCCACATACCTGGAGAAGTCGAGCCGCTGCTCGATTAGCACCACAGGGTCTGTGCAGGCCTGCTTTGCCGTTTCCACCAGTTCGAGGATGTAGGCGGCGTAGTCGTTGGCGCATTCCTCCATCTCCTCCGAGTAATATGAGAGGCTGGCAGTCGGGTCTTTTGCCTTGATGCCGAGAGCGGTCTTCAGCTTGAACTCGCCAAGGGTGTGGGCGTCCGTGCCTTCGGCGGCGTAGCTGCTGCCCCTGTCCGCGTATTGCTCGCAGAGCCGCGCAGACGGCGGGCAGTTCATCCACCGATGGCTTGAGGAAGCCGAGAGCAGAGCGTGTTTACCCATTTCCCAGTACCTCCGCTTCCGCTAGCAAGGCGGCATACTTGGCGGGGTCAATCTCCGACAGCTTCGCCGCGCCGTGCTTTTCGAGCAGCGCCCGAACCTCGGCGGTGTGGCCGTTGCGGGATTTTTCCGCAAGCACCGCTCTGACCGCTTCCAACGTTATGGGCTTTGGTTGCGGGACGGGTAGTTCGGCTCCGTCCGGCACCGGCGATTCGGCGGCTTGGTTGTAAAAATTCCTCAAGCTGTCGCAAGCGCCAATGAGGGCTTTCGCAGCAGCGTGGAATTCCCGCAATACCATATCAAGCTCACTCATCCTTCCCATCAGATACACCTCCTTCCCCGGCAGATTCGTCCCGCCTCTGAAGCGCGAGCAGCTTCTTGGCGAGGCGTTTGGACACGACGCTTATCGCGGTCAGGATGCCTGCTAGTTCCTCGTCAAGGTCGCCGTCGCGCAAGGCCGTGTCCGTGTTTTTGGCCCTTGTTTCCATTGATCTACCTCCGTTTCTGGGGGATGTTGTTCTCCCCTCACCATCCACAGGACAGTGAGGGGAGGTTTGGCAACCAACACCCCTCTGGTTTTTGAGAATTATTTGTCTGCGCCCATAATGCCGCGCAGCTTCTCGATGACTTTTTGCTTGCGTTTGCCGATAGCCTGATGGGAGATGCCGATTTCGGTGGCGTAGTCCCGCTCCGTACGTTCTTTATAGAATAGGGCGTCGATAAGCGACCGCTCGTCTGGCTCCAGCTCATCAAGGGCGGTGACGAGTTGTTCGAGGAGCAGCTTATCCGCCACAAGTTCAGCCAAATCCACCGGATTGGTGATTTCATAGCCCTCATCTGAGAATTTGTCTAATGAGAGGTCGCCGCCATCGCGGAGTTTGGGGCATAACTTGCAATCTTTGGTGCAGCGAACCCCCTTCTCGTCGCGACACCGCTTGGCACGTTCTTTCCTCTTGTGTTCTGCCCATAGAGGGCGTTTGTAGGCGCGGTAAACTTCTTCTGTGACGGGGATTTGCTCGCCGTCGATTTTGATGTAGCGTTGATTTTCCATGTTCGACTCCTTTGAATTTCAAAATTTGGCTTTGAAATCCGCCGGAGCCGTTGAATCCGCTTTAGGACAGAACAAGACGGCAGGTGAACCCCTTGTTAGGGAGTTCCGCGCTGCCGTCTTGCGTTCTGGCGGATTTCTGTTATTGAGTTATTGCTGGGTTTTTGAGGTTACACCACCTGTTTCACGCGCTCGTGAGTGATGTTCAACGTGCCATCAGGGTTTGCTGTAATTCGGGTGATGCAATCTTTCAACAGGATTTCAAAAACCCGTCCATCTTTGCTTACATTACCGACACGCTTCCTGTTGTGATTCCTGACTTCTTTCATGTCCAGAGCATCCTCCTTTCGCGAAAAAAAAGGTATCAGCTGAAGGGTTGTCCCTTTGCTGATACCAGTTTAAATACAAAATGAAAATAAGCATATCTGTCAAAATCTAAATTACATGCATTAAACCATTCGATATATATTATTGATTAAATTACATATTCGGGGTATAATGTGGCATACAATTATTAAAAGTATTACTAATAGATTTTTATGGTAGATACACTTATGAATCTGGTTATTTACTGTTTTGGAGGATGCGATCATGAACATACCAAATGAAAAATTTTTCTCATTCACGGACAATCTGTTCACATTCGACAGCTATGCCTGCGACTGTGTGACAGATATCGAGAACGTTAGGCCGGGGGTTATCAAAGCGACTGTCAAGATTCAAGGTCTTGCGGACAGCCCTGTCAGGTTCGCTTTTGCGCCAAACAAGGGCATGGTGCGTCTGGCAAAAACTGGTGCGATAAATAGCGACCGTATCCTTACGGAATTGCTGTCAATCCCCGACGGCGATACAAAGAAGTTGTTCACATTCTTTAAGGAATACGGATTCTTTTTCCCGGTAAGCACAGACGGATATGAAGCTATTGAAGTTGAGCCGCTGCACGATTTGATAAATCGCGTCAAGGCTACCATCCGATTAATCAGTGCACTTGGTGAAGCAAGGAAAGACTATAGGCGAATACTCGGTCTGACACTGTATCTACAACTTACTCCCCCGGTTTTATTGATGTTTGAATGCTTCGGCGGTCAGCCGTTCCCGACATGCGAACACGCTTTGTTTGCTGAGCTCGCCAAGTCTTCCGCTTTGCCGCAAGCGGATCCGGCTTCTCTCCCGTATGACGCGGAAAATTATATTGTTCCCGACACAATCTTCAGCCCGGATTTTGAGCTTAGCGTCGAAGAATACAGCAACATAGTCGGTGGTTTTGACACTACTACCCCCGGCGCCGCCCAATCGCAGTTGTATAAAGACATTGCAAGGCTGTATTGCAACGCTCCGCTTCTATCGCCGGAGCTTCGTGGCATGGTTGACTTCCTCTTTCACTTTCACCATTTAATCGCCGTTGTTAAGGCTTTCACGCCGACGGGTGATGTTAAGTATTATGATGCCGACGAAAATGTCAAAGCCCACTATAAGGCTAACTTTGACGACAGGATGAAGAAGTCGCTGATTGAGATGGCGAAGATTACCGTGCGCGATGAGATTCGCCATAATCTGTATGGCATGCGCCCGCAATACGACATCGAAACGATGTCGCCTGCATGGGAGATACAGGATATGCTCACAGGCATATATGCTTCAATATTTTTTATGCGACCTAGCGTCGAGCTTTACCGCAAGTGTGCCAACCCAAGCTGCGACAGGTCATTTCTGGTCAATACTACATCGTCAAAACGTAAATATTGTGAGTATCCCTGCCGAAACGCAGCCGCGCAACGGGCGCATCGCCTTCGCAAACAGGCGAAGGTGCAAACGCACTGATTTCGATTAATCAAAAATAACATGGACTTCTCGAAGCAAAAGTGCTATAATCTACCTGAGGATTCTAGCCCTTATTAGAACAGCCTGCAGGGAAGGTGTCAAATGATGGGAGTTAATTATAAACGGCTTTGGAAGCGGCTTATTGACGACGATATGGAAGCATCCGCGCTGTACGCCGCCGCTAAAATTGCACCCAGCACATTCTCAAAGATGCGGAAGAACGAGTATGTGTCCTTAAATGTGCTAGTACGCATCTGCAATGAGTTAAGATGCCAATTGAGCGATATTGTCGAGGTGGAACTGGACAATCGGTCATAAACTCATACACGCGAATATCTGGGGGAACGAGGAATGAACTATGGCTGATTCAATTTTATATAACGAGGACTGCATAGTCGCTATGAAGCGGCTTGCAAACGATACGGCCAACCTTATCCTGACCGACCCGCCATATAATCTTGGCAATTTTATGAAATCCAGGGACACTAACCTAAAAAAGATGCGCGACAACTTTTTTGGTGCAGCGGGTTGGGACGATTTGAGTGTCGAGGATTGGGAGAAGTCGATGGACGGCTTCTTCGAGGAAGCCGCACGGGTATTGAAAAAAGGCGGCGCTATGGTCGTCTTTATGTCTATAATTAAGGTAGAGACACTCATCCGCATTGCCGAACGCCATAAACTGTATTACAAAACCACAGGCATCTGGCATAAAACAAACCCTATGCCGCGCAATATGAACCTTCATTTTGTGAACTCCACCGAAGCATGGGTGTACTTTACATACGGCAAGCGGACAGGCACCTTTAATAATGACGGCAAGGTACTGCATGATTTCGTAGAAACGGGCGTCGCCGCGAACGGCGAGCGCAAGTACGGGAAACACCCGACACAGAAACCCGTCGCGCTGATGGAGTTTTTTATAAAAATTCTGTCAAACGAGGGCGATATGATTCTCGATCCATTTATGGGCAGCGGCAGTACGGGCGTCGCTGCAAAAAAGAATAATCGAAACTTTACGGGCATGGAACTAAGTAAGAATTACTTTCAGATGGCGACACGCCGTATACATGAGGTGCAGAAATGAAGCCGACGGTGATTGACTTATTCGCGGGGGTCGGTGGGCTCTCCTTGGGGTTTGAGACGGCGGGCTTCGATGTGGTGCTTGCGAACGAATATGACGAGTCCATAGCAGAAGCATATAAACTGAATCATCCGGATACGAAGATGATTATAGCCGACATAAAGGATTTGCCGTTAGAAGATACATTCTTCGAATATCGCGGGAAGGTCGACGTCGTCATCGGAGGGCCGCCATGCCAAGGATTTTCACAGAAAGGGCAACGCAAGACAATAAACGACGAGAGAAATTTCCTGTTCAAGTATTTCGTCTCCGTTGTCGAGTATTTGCGTCCGCGCTATTTCGTGATGGAGAACGTGCCGAACCTCCTGACTGCCGAAAACGGCTATTTCAAGAGAGAAGTCTACGAGCTATTTACGGCAAAGGGATACGCGTTGGTGAGCGACACGTTGAATGCCGCAGACTACGGCGTACCGCAGAACCGTAGGCGTGCTGTAATAATCGGTAAGCTCGGCGATTGGCCGTTGCAGATGCCGGTGTCGTCAAGCTACACAGTCACAATCTGGGACGCAATAAGCGACTTGGCATACCATAACTCCGGCGAAGGTTCTGAATGCGAAGAATACCGCATTCAGCCGCAAAGCAGATATCAGGAACATTTGCGCAACGGAAGCGAAAAGCTGTATAACCATATATCAACAGCGCATTCCATCTTGGCTATTGAGCGGTTGAAGATGATACCCCCGAACAGCGGTAAAGAATTTTTGCCAGAGGAACATTTGACAAAATCGATTTACAGCGGCACTTGGACACGGATGGGTAAAGACGAAATATCGGTTACAATTACGACAAGATTTGATACCCCTTCGTCCGGAAAGTTCACCCACCCATACCTGCACCGCGCAATAACGGTTCGTGAAGCCGCGAGGATTCAATCGTTTCCTGATACTTTCAAATTCATTGGAACGAAAGGCTCACAGATGAAGCAAGTGGGAAATGCCGTGCCTCCCGTGCTTGCCAAGGCGTTAGCCACGGTCATAATGGACGATATTCAAATGGGAGGGACTACAAATGCTCAGGCCTGACAATATGGCAAGATATCCGGATGTGGACTTGAAGCTGGGAATAAAGTCATCCCTGCCCGACGTTAAAGCTACGCTGGGTCTGTTGATGATGATATGGCGGGCATCGAACTCTCCCGCCGAAATCGCATACTCAAAACAAGTTGGCGATACGATAGAAATCGCCGATGACCTCGCCGCACGGCTTACTGATAAATACCGCCCCATTTACTTTGGCTCAGGAATTACCGATGAGCAGTTTCTTGAGCGTGTAAATAATAATCAGCTTTTCAAGTCTCAGCTTGAATCGCTGATTGTTGCGTTCGAACTTATATGGCGGTTGGCAAAAGTCAAGTTTGTCGGAAACATGGCGAACAGCTTTGAACGTACCGGCGGCAAGCGTTATGATAAGCGGCTGTACTTTACAAAAAATATGGACATTCTTGACTCGCTTCTCTTATCCGACGACGAACAATATTCGAGAGTCCTGCTCTCATGGCTTGGATTTGGCGCTGCGGGTGCGCAAACCAGGTTCATAACCGCACTCCTTCAATTGCTCGTTTGTCTCTCGGAAGAAGCTGTGTACAAACTTGCTGACGGCGAACGCGATATTATTTTCAATATGAACAGCGTATACGCGAAATTGCTCACTGGTGGCGAATCCGTAGACATAAACGATACGCGGGAGCCAAAGGGTCCGCTACGGATTTTGAAATCCACGCTGTCGGAGAGGATGAATCCGTTTTTATCTTACAGCAACACGAGCGGCGTTGCTATAGCCAGCGACGAGAAAGAAAGGCTTGCTGCATATCAGAAGCGCGTCGATGCTTATCTCAGCCTGACTAATGCGAAACACATAATGTCTACCGAGCCGCAGACTGAAATTGCTGGTGATGAGCCCGCGCCAGAAGTCGGCACCACTGAAGTGCCGCGAGCTACAAGTGGTAAGAATGTAATCCTGTACGGCGTTCCCGGCTCGGGTAAGAGCTACACCATCGGGGAGCTGTACTGTAATGACGAAAACCGTATGGAGCGGATTGTGTTTGGAGTGGCCTAGCCCAGCTGGACACGGTTAACTGTTCTTTTCTCGTGATTCCATAGATTTTCAAAATACATTGTTTTCTGTGGGTCATGCCCACACCCGTCCTCGCCGGGGGTAGCCGGTCATGCTTTGGCAGACCGACTGAACAATAGGGTTTGGGTATTGTGAGGCGGTCAAGGGGTAAAGCTCCGCCTAGCTTTGGCCGGATTTTGACAGCGGACAAAATGGGCAGCATATTCCCCTCAGGCTACTTTAAAGTGGCGCTGGTTATGATATATTTCATATTCCATAGGTGACATGTAACCTAAGCTGCTATGGGATCTTTT
>JAGXSQ010000012.1 GCA_018333395.1 Dethiobacter sp. | reverse complement strand
CCTAACGTATACTCCACTATGCAAGTTGTATGGGAATATTTGGTTCACGAAGAAAACGAAAATCGCTGTCTTGACAAAGGGGACACATTAAGTAATGCTTTTTCTAAAACCCGCCACTACATGGCACGAGCGCGGGCATAAACTCTGGGGTTGGCAAAAGCACTGGGAGGTAAAAAGATTTCCACCGTTCAGGGGCTTTATCGCAATGACATAAAAGCGGTGGACGCCATACTTGTATCCTATGGTCACGGTGACCACATTGGGTTAGTTGAACATGTTCATCCAGAGATTCCAATATATATAGGCGAAAAAGCACTGCGTATTTATAATGTACCCGCCCAGTTTACGGAACGCAATGTGATTTCCAATCCAGGACCTATCTTGAGAGTGGAAAGGAAATGCAAATCGGGGAATTGGCTCTGGCTTGATTTATTCTTTTTGGAGCGGGTACAAGAAAACACATAAGGTCAAACGCCTGCTGGATTATGCAAGCAGCATGGGAATGGAGACTATTGATTTACATACCAGCGGCCATGCGCCTATGGAGATAATTCAGAATGTAATTGATACTTGTAGACCAAAAAAAATCATACCCGTTCATACTGAGGGGGCAGAGTTATTTAGGAGTAAATTTACTAATTCGATAATCGCCAAAGATGGAGAGGCAATCATTTTGTAAAACCATTAAGCAGAAAACCCTTTACAAGCAAAGTAAAGCAGGCAAAAGACCTGCTTTTTACTATTAGTAGAATGGCTTATTATCTATATCCTTCTGAAACACTTTTACAGAATCATTATTAATAGTATTTAAATATAGCATGAAAGCTCCTATTAAAAATGGCGAAGCAAAAATCCAGTAAATATTGTTGAAGGTAATTAGCATAAATAAAAAATTAATTAACAAAACAATTGCTAAGCCAATGTTTATCCTCATATTTGCACTAGTAGCAACATGGCGACGTATTTTACCCGCACCTTTAAATGTTCCTTGTACCTCAATCTCATCCCCTATTTTTCCTGTATGAAGGATATTTATAATTATTCCTTCACCGAAATCAAAGTAATCAAATATTACTCTAATTACATCTTCATTGACTTCAACAAGAAAATTGTTTGCGGGATTGTGCATATAAACAATGCTTGCATCTAATATCTTTGCACAATTTTTAGTTTTAATAAGTAGGGGGTCTGCTTCTGCTATATCGCAGTAATTTATAGTTTCTTTCCCTTTATTCCAAATATAAAGTGCTGTAGATGTTAGATTTTGTATTTTCTGACCCTTATATAGAATATTTAGACTATTAATGCTACTAACATAATCTTTAATCAGCAACATATTTTTTTGAAGATATGTTGGTACCCTAACTCTCCTAAACTTAATTGATAAAAATATTCCCAAGCTACTTAATAATAGTCCCAAAGCAAGACCTGCATAATTTAATATATCTTTTATCACCCTCACCCCTTTAAAGAAAGAATTTCTATAAATTACTATATTAATCCTTCATAATTAAAAATTCGACATACAGGTTGGTAAATTTTATAACACTCACTTTTATGCTGTCGTTTATTCTGGGGTATTCAAGTCTATTTAAGAAAAATGTGGCTACTTCATACGATAGCAACTTAGCCGCTACTTTTGTCGCAGCGTCATTGTTGTCTCTCGTGCTGGTAAGTCTCTCATATGCTAATGCATTGCTGGCAGGTCAGCAATTTCCATTGATTGTAGGCGTTATACTCATGTTTTTGCTTGCTTTATCAAGCCTGATTTTCTTTTTTTTAAATAAAATGCACTCCATCAATAGAGGTGAAACTATCCGTCTTACAAACGATGTGAAGACCATAAAGCGTTTGAATCAGGAACTTGAAGCCGAAATAGAAGAAAGAAAAAAAATGGAGGAACAACTCCAATTTTACGTCACCACCGATGCGTTAACAGGCGTGTTAAACCGGCGTACAGGGATGCTTATGCTGGGAAATGCCATGAAAGAGGCTAAAAGGAACTGGCGGTCCGTTACAATCTGCTTTGTAGACATAAACTTTTTAAAGCAAATAAACGATGCCTACGGACATAATGAAGGTGATAAGTTGATTGTGGCTGTCAGCACAGTTTTAAAAAAAATCCTTCGTGAGTCAGATAGCATTTGCAGGCTTGGGGGAGACGAATTCCTTTTGATTATGCCAAACTGTAACGAAGAGCAAGCCCAGGAAGTTGGTGCGCGGATTGAGCGCCGCATGGAGCATTATAACGCATTAGAACAGAAACAGTATAAGATTAGCCTCAGTTATGGATTTGCAGAACACACCCCTTGCTGCAGCCAGTCCATTGAAGAGCTGTTAGAAATCGCCGACAGAAGAATGTATCAGATGAAACAAGGAGCCAGAAGTGTTATCTATAAGTGAAATGCGTCAGAGCAAAGGTTTGGCCAGCAGGCGATGGAGCCGCATAAGAATTCAATAGTTCGGAATTGAGGGTAGTGTTCAAATAGCCTTTGAAGTAGTGGTTCACTTGTCACCGGAATCGCAATTCTATGGCGCTTGATACAAGAGAGACACCGCAGTTGGCTCTTTAATAAACGGAATAGTGGCTCTAAATTATCGGAGGCGTGGCTCTCACCTACCGGAATTATATGCACAATGGAGTCCAAAATTAACATTGCCCCCAATAGGCTGCCTACTATACCAACGGCAGGGTTGCCTATGGAAAGCAGAGCCTGAAATGTACGGCAAAAAGGGATGTTGTTTTATGTCCGGATTACCCAGGCAAGGCATGAGGTTGAAATGATACATCACTCTCCATTGAAGCGATGGGTAGCGACATTGACAGATACTGGACAACATGTTAAAGTGAGGAAGAAGTCAGGCTACTTTATGTCCGAATTGTTTAGGTAAGGCATGAGTTGGAAATCACTACGTCATTCTCATTGAACAATCAGGTAGTGATGGGGATAGATGCTGCACAATATGGTAAATAAAATAAATAGAGCCGTCACCGAAGAACCTAGATGGCTAACATTGCTTGAACAAAACTTGCAGTGTTAGCCATTTTTTGTTTTCTGTTTTTTAAAATCAGAATTACTCCAAAAATGCTGTAGGGCCTTTTTGCAACAACTACTTGCAGGTTAAAGCAATAGCAATTTGCAAAAGACAGTGCTTGAGGCGCGTTATGGCAGAAGTTGTATAGCTCAGAATAGAAAAACCTTAGTAGAAGCGACCGTATGCTTTGTGACGGTGATGTCTGATGTTTTTCTAATAATACGACATTTGTCCATGTCAAAGAATTCGAGTTTAAGGATTGGGAGGTTTTGAAAATAGACATTGCGAAAAAGTTGCAAATTGTTTTCTGGTTGCTAAGAATTTATAGCAAGAAGCGGATTTTCTTGTATCCGACCGCTTGCGGCGGAGTTGTCCTTGCTTTAACCAGGCATAGCTGGTTACTGGATTCCGTAACCTTGCGATTGCATGATGATGAAGGACGCGGTTGTCAGGTAATATTAATTTATCCGCTTTTTATGTCGCATCTATGTTTTTTGATATGCTTTACTGTATCATGGCTGATTTACAGACCAGTTGGCAAGGTCGAGTACAAGTGTTCAAGAAAACCACAAAAAGTGGAATACAAAAGTAGCAGTACCTTTATCGCGTCCCAAAAGGCGTTAAGTAGCTGTGAATTATTAAAGCCGCAGTTATATCATTCGCCCAATCCGTATCTTGACAGATTAGAGCAAGGTTGGTATGTTCTCGTGCGGGAAAGCAAGAAAGAGGGGGGTGGTCCGTAATGTGGAAGCCAAATCATATTGTAGAAGATGAAAGAGTGCAACGCATGAGTTTTCTGCCCTATGAGGTCGCATTGCTCTTCTTCTTAACGGAAAATGCAATTTATGCAAGCCCATTAAAAAAGGGAAATGAAACAAACGTAAATCTGCCTTCCATACAGGAAATTGTTCAGGGATGCGCGTATGCAGGCACTCATTATGTTGTCCTAGTGCATAATCATCCAAATACAAATTTTCTCTTCCCGTCAAGGGATAATGTGTCCCCTTTGTCAAGACAGCGATTTTCGTTTTCTTCGTGAACCAAATATTCCCATACAACTTGCATAGTGGAGTATACGTTAGGCAGAAATCAAGGGCGAGCGAAGCGAAGTTCATCTTGACCCTTGAGTCCCTCACAAACCCAACATCCTATCAGGTGGTTGTCTGTACACAGACCACCTGCCTCCGGCGAGG
>JAGXSQ010000011.1 GCA_018333395.1 Dethiobacter sp. | reverse complement strand
TGAGTGTATTGACCAGCTATTTAGGGAGCCAAATTGTTACTGAACTAAATAAAGGAATTTTCTTTCGTAGCAGTTAGTTCGCCGAAAGGTAAAAGGACAAAAACGATGTCTCATTTTCATAGGCTGTCACAGACACTGTCTTCTTCGTTGTCCCAAATTACCGTATCCAGACAAGTTTAATATTTTCCTGTTGCTCCACAATATCAAACTCATGGTGGTCGGATGACAGAAGTGAAGCATTCCTGACAACAGCTTCTCCAAGAGCGATAGAGTCAGCAACAGATATTTTGTATTTTACTTTAAGCTTGGCTGCTTCTGCGAACACATCGTCACTGAAGGTATCAATAATATCAATGGGTTGTCTCTGAATGATCTTGTATACTTCATCGGCTCTTTCTTTGCCCTCAACGCGATAGATACCATAATAAACCTCATAGACATTGATCTTGTTCATATACACTTCAGCGTTTCCGGCAAGTGCATCTCTCAACACAGTTTCAACCCTGTCGGCTCCTTGTTCGTTATTAATAATAGCTAACAGAGCACAGGCATCCAAAACGTATACAGAACTCATTATTCCAGTGCCTTATCCTGGTGCTTCTGCTGCAGGTAGGATTCCGTGGTAAACTTGCTTCCCTCTTGGAAGCCTCTAAGTTCTTTAATAGGGTCCCCAATCGGTTTAATAAGTACGCCTTCATTCATTTCAACAAACTCCACTTTATGCCCTTTAAGGCGCTTAGCAATGTGTTTTGGGAGATTTAATTCCTCTGCTTTAAATACCTTCGCAGTCATTTTACACACATCCGTTCTAATCAGTTTTTATCGCTTATCAAATATTATATCAGCTTTAAATTAAAATGACCATCGATAATGAGACTTTGTGCCGACGCACGAGATACAGGCGCAAAACACTGCTTGAAAATGAATATTTACGCGGACTCTGAACTTCTTATGTCTATAAAGAAAAATGAAAAAATTCATTCATGTTTTAATTAACTACTCTCGGGCAAACTAAAAATCCAGAAAAAAATCTCGACAAATTTCCGATCAAACAAGAAAGGATTTTCCTATGAAGATAAAAGATAGGCTAGTTTTAGGTGTTGTCTGCGGATTAGTAGCCAATGTGGCTAAAATGTCCTTAATGTCTCTGGCAAAGAAGCGCAACTGGGCTGAAATAACAGGCATGGAAAAATCGGCGGGGATGTTGCTTCCTGCGCACCAAGCGTACAGCCCCTACGGAAAAATAGTGGGGAATGTGGCCGATAATGTGGTAGCCACTATGCTTGGTGTGGGTACAGTATATATGCTCACCTTCACCGGTAAAGACAAAGCGCTGTTGAAGGGCTTGGCATTCGGTGAAGCTATGTGGGTCAGCTTTTATGGCGTTCTCTCTACAATGGGAGCCACCCAAGTAGGGCCTTTGTCGCCAAAAACAGTCCTTTGTGAAATGGTAGGTCACGCCGTCTTCGGCGCTACTGCCACACTGACAGCGACTACTTTAGGCGATCCGGCTCTTTTCCGAAATATAGAGCAGCAGCCTATTAGCGCACCTCTCCAATCGGCTCAGCTAAAAAAATTGTCCAAATAAAGAAGGTCGATGGGTGTAGTGCGCTCAAAAATGCGGCTAGCACCCGTCTGTCTTTCCCTGCTTCCCTGACAACCTGCGCATTAACTCAGCTAGAACAACGCCAAAGATAACGGCTTCTACTTTGTACGAAAGAACTGTTTCTGACGTAATGGGAATCATGGGCGACAACTTAAAAAGTGTCGCAAAAGCATGTATTCCAAACCACACCGCAATACCAAAAACGATGCCCTTAAAGAAAAGGTATTTACTGGTTACTATAGTCAGCCAGAAAGCAAAAAGACTCCCCAACAAACCGGCGAAAAATAACTTGCCTGCTTGCCCGACTACAGCTTCTAGAATAGTTTCGTGCCGATGACCGTAAAGTAATACAGCCGCCCAATCTAAGTACAGCAAATCTACTATTCCTACTTGATGAGAAATATAATTTATGACACACATCATCGTACCAGCCACAATTCCGGCGATGAAACCGTTTGTAAACCTGTCGTTCATCACTTCCCCCCTCCGTTCCCATTATTCTGGACCGGGCTGTAAATTTTATACATTTTAGCGCTATCTTGAATTGTATCTGCCGTTACAGTGACCCGGCTGACAAATCCACTGGAATACAGGCGTTAATACAGGGTGGTTAGTGATTGCAATTCTTCGCCGTTTTCGTTATCATGTAAGATAAGCGAAAGGGTGATGATGATGAGCATTGTTTATCCCCTCCATGAGATTCGCAGCCGTTTAAAACCGGTCTTTGACGCGGCGCCTGTTTACCGCGCCGTGCTGTTTGGTTCCTACGCAAAAGGCAAGGCTACCGAGAGCAGCGACATCGATATCGTCATCGACAGCCGCGGCGAACTACTCAACATTGACTTTTACGGCGTATTGGAGGATATAACAGAAACATTAGGCAAAAAGGTTGACCTTTTTGAAATAACCGAAATCAAACAACACTCCCCCATCTACAGTGAAATCCAAAGCGAAGGGGTATTGCTCTATGACCGGCAAGGATAGAATTATTTTACAGAGAATAGAGAGCATTGACGCTTTGCTGGCATCAGAAGCAGATTGAAACACCACTCTTTTTACCTGAAATCAGAAAAAGACCACCCATAGCGGGTGGTCTTGCTTATTTAAAAGTACTTATTTTTATTGGTGCCGAAGACCGGGGTCGAACCGGTACGGGCCAAAGCCCGAGGGATTTTAAGTCCCTTGCGTCTGCCTGTTCCGCCACTCCGGCTTTTAAGAAAATAAAATGGAGGCGACACCCGGATTTGAACCGGGGGATAAAGGATTTGCAGTCCTCTGCCTTACCACTTGGCTATGTCGCCCTGCTTACTTTGTTGGCATATCCGTTTGAGCTCGTGGAAACTTGTTAATTGTTCCGAGAAATCCTGCACAACTACAGAGCAAGCGTGCCCCATATGGTGATTGTTTATGGAGCGGAAGACGGGATTCGAACCCGCGACCCTCGCCTTGGCAAGGCGATGCTCTACC
>JAGXSQ010000010.1 GCA_018333395.1 Dethiobacter sp. | reverse complement strand
TTAAATCCGACTTCCTCTTGTTTGAGGCCGGCGATGCTGCCTCGTTTTTACAGCGGCTTGGACGATTAGGCAGGCATGGGCCGGGGACGGCTGTCCTTTTGGGTGATAGCCGCGAGCAGCTTGCTTTCCAATCTCTCTCCGAAAAGGTGTCCAGAGAAGAGCTGGAGGCCATTGTTCAACGCATTTATAAGGGGCGTGACGCTCTTGCTTGGTTCCCAGGCACTTTTAGCGGAGCGTTTACCATGATTGCGCAGGCAGAGTCAATTCGCCGTAAAGTCGAAGAGGACACCAAGGGTACGGAAACGGCGAAAGCAGAAGTGAGTGCCTGGCTAGATACAGCTATTGAAAGGTTTGGCACCAAGATGGGCTGGGAGAAAATCCTTCTCCTAGCCAGAAAACGGGTTAAAAAAGCAAAAAGTGCTGGGATGATAGGCCGGTGGATAAACGACTATATTGGTCATGCCAGCTTCAGGAGTTCGATGCCGACTGTAACAGTATACGATTGGGCAGAAAAAAAGCGGGGACGTTCGCCCCAATACGATGCTGACCTTGTCGCTCTTCTTAAATGGGGAAACCGCTCCCCTAAATATCACGAGAAGACAGATATGATCTATATAGAAGGATTTCGCACCGGCCGGCCGCATAATCTTTATCTCTCCGCAACCTTTGAAAACGAAGATACAGGCATCATGTTTACCACGGCCGATTACCCCTCGCTTAAAGTAATGCAGGACGGGCACCTTACCAGTATTTCGCATCTTTTTACCGTTAAACCCTATATATTTGTGCTAGTTCCTCTGGAATTTGCCCGATGGTTGGACTGGCGGCTTCCCTGGTTTAAGTGCGGCTCACAAGGCAACAAGGCTGCTGTCTTTGGCGGTGCGGCACTAGTGGTATTGGAGATGTATAATGCCTCAGTTGCCAAGTCACAAAATTTCGGGGATTTTAATGTGTAAACAGCGGATAGGGTTATCATAAACAAAGAGCATGTCATAAAAGTACAGAATGGGATGGAGGCAGTATTGATGGGAAGAGTCGTATGTTTCCTTGTAATCGCTATGCTGGCCATATTTTTAACAGGATGTGCAGAAGGAATTTTTCACATAACCATAAACAACGACGGAAGCGCCGATATTAAATACCGAGTTGGAGTAGAAAGCATGGTATTGGGACTGCTTAGTGGAGAAGGAAACAACCCTATTGATGAAATGCGCCAGAGTGCTGTGTCTGAAGGCTTCAGTGTAACAAATTATAGAGAAAACAATATGACTGGTATTATCGCCATTAAACGTGTTACAACATTAAAGGATTTGCCTGATTTTGGACAATTTCAAACAGCAGGTATGCCTTTAACAGGTGATACAGCCGTTGATAATATGACATTTACTGTAGATGAAGGATTTTTCCAAAATGTATACAGTTTTAATACGAGTATTGATCTATCCGACATGAAAGCAATGCCGGATGAAGACCCGCTTGGGTTAAGCAGCGCATTGTTAGGACAAATAGATCTTCGCTTTATTTTGACCTTACCTTTTAAGCCGGAAAGTCACAATGCTCCAACTGTCAGGGATGATGGACGAACAATGGAATGGCAACTTATACCCGGAAGCGACAACATCCTCGATATGAAAGCCAAAGTGCCAAATGTAGTCAATATAACTATTACAGCTGTAGCGGGGTTGATAATTTTGTTGGCGGTCATCGTTCTGTTGATGAAAAAACGAAGACCAAGCCTTAAGTCTGTTTAGGCTCTCTCATCGGTTCTGCAAATGCAATAAGGAGTGCTGAAGGTACATTAAAAAAATTAAGAGGGTAAGAATATGGCTCAAAAACATGCTCAGCAAAAGATCATCGATATCGTCCTTAGATTTGCTGAAGTTATAGGCAAAGAAAAGCAGGTTTCTAAAGTTATTCTCTATGGCTCACACTCAAGAGGCGCCCATGTCATTGACAGTGATATTGACGTAGCGGTGATCTCTCCAGACTTTACAGGTGACAGAATAGAAGACCAATTTTGGTTGCTGCAGAAAAGAAGGGGTATCGATCTAAGAATAGAGCCGATGCCTTTTAGGCCGGAAGATTTTGTCTTAGATGACCCGTTTGTACGGGAAATCGTTGAGACCGGGATAGAGGTTTGCTAAACCAAAAAAAGGCGGTGTACTATGAAATTGCCCGAAGTAGCAGAAAAATCGGCAGCACTTCTGCGATTTTTAAAAGATACAGCCACTATCCGACGAAAGCGCATTACTTCCTACACGGCTGACGACAAAATTTTGTGGTTGGGTAATTCCCCAAGGAGTCAAGCTGAATGTTGTTCTGCTTTTTTTGCTGAAAACCCTGGCGATATATCTGATCTCTGGTTGGATGTTCGCAAGAAACGCATGCCGCCCCGGCCAACTATCCCACAAATTCTTAGAGAATGGGTTCGTCATCAGGATATAGAGTTAACTGAACGAGAACCTGAGCTTCTCACAGAGATTACCATCCTCTCAGAAATGAAGGTAACTGGTCCCGATGGCTGCGAGCTGATAAAAAAGATACCGCAAGTGCGGCGCCTAGAAGAACATCCTGAAGTACAAGATGCCTGGCTTGAGTACGTTGTGAATCAGTGGGAACCTTGGGCACAAAAAATGCATCACTGGCGGGATCTTCAACAGGTCTATGAAGAAGTAGATTTCATGCGTCATCGTCTGGAGGAAGCTGAGGAACGCTATGAGCTAATTATGGGAGTTGGCCTTCTTCAATTGCGAGATTCGACCGGTGCAACCATTAAACGTCATTTGCTCACTGCCCCAGCCGAGATTAGTTTTGATATGGCTCGAGGTATTATTACTGTTAATCCTGCTGCCTCCTTCGAACGTTTTCGGATCGAACTGGACATGTTGGAACTCCAGAACCAGCCTCGCTTGGATGGAGCGGAACTCGATGATCTCCTTCAGGAACTTGACATTCAAGCTTGGGACAGAATAAAGATCGGCGAGATCTTGAGTATAATCGCTAATTGTGCAAGCTCTAATAGTGAAGTGGACATGAACGGCTGGCAGCCGCGCGAACGAAGCGATGAAACATTTCGGGTAGTCTATGCGCCTGCTCTTATCTTGCGCGAGCGGCACCCCACCGCGTATGGAGAATTAATTAACCGTTTTCTAGAAATCGCTGAAAGTGATTCTGCTATGTGCACAACATCGCCCTGGGAGCGCTTCTTGCGGGAAGGCGAACCACCATCCGGGGCTTCTGTCGGCGGCAGTATCGACAGTTCTCACGGTAATTTTGATTTGGGAGATCCCCGTCTCTATTTCCCTCTCCCAACCAATGACGAGCAGCGAATGATTATCGATCGATTGCGAATGCAACCCTTTGTCCTTGTTAAAGGTCCGCCGGGAACAGGGAAAAGTCATACCATTGCTAACTTGATCTCCCATCTTCTTGCCATCGGTGAAAGGGTCTTGATCACGGCGCATGCTCCAAAAGCTTTGACTGTTCTGCAGAAGAACTTTCTGACAGGGGATATCCCTAACCTTTGCGTTACTGCTTTGGGCTCGACACGGGATGACCAAAAGCTACTTGAAAATAGCGTCAGCGGAATTCTGGGGCGAAAACATAAATGGAGAGGAGAAAAGAGTGAACAGGAAGAGATTACCAAGCTAGAAATGGAGATACACCAGATAGAAGACAGTATTGCACGAGTTGAACGTAACTTGCGCGCATCCCGCGAGGCTGAAACCCATTTTCACTATCTTTCTGGAGACTATCAGGGAACTACTGCGCAGATAGCTAGAAAGATTAATGAAAAAGAAGAAACATATGGTTGGTTCACCGAGATTTCTGTCAACCAGCAAGACTGTCCTTTGCAGTCTGCAGATAGCGATCTGATAGCAGATGTACATAGCGAGTTGACACAAGAACGGTGGCAAGAGTTGCACCTGGATATCGGTTTTGGCAATGACCCGCTAACAGATCCAAAGGAATTTGCAGAGGCAACAGAAAAACTGAAAACTATGGAACAGGCGGTTGAAAATGCCTGCAAAGGATTGCAGCAGGAACAGCTGCATATCTTGCATCCTTATCCTGATGCTGCCTTGGATAATTGTGAAACATTCTTAAACAATCTTGATGAACATGCTACCCGGGCAATGCGTGTTCTTCAGGAGCTGACGGATGAAGTTCTTATGGATTTACTGGTTGGGCATCAATCGAAATGGATTCGGCTCTGCCAAGACGTAAGTGTAGTGCTGAACCCACTGAAAGAGGCACGTGGCCAATTAGGTAAAACGCACATGGATATCTCTTCTGACGTTCAAAGTAAGCAGTACGATGAACTGTTAGCTGATGCACGCAAGCGCTTAACTTACTTTCAAAATGGTGGTTGGAGAGGCATTGGCTTTATTTCTCCTCGTGTTATGCGTGAGACCAGTTACATTGAGAAAGGATGCCGGGTTGATGGGCAGGCGCCTCGGGAGCAGCAACATCTTGAAAGGTTAGTCGCCTTCCTTGAAATAATAGTAGGCATTGAAAAATTTTCACAAATATGGCCCGTTCCAATAGCTTCGATTAATTCTGATCCCATGCAGGCATCTTCGCTAGCTGAAGATCTTATGCAAGAGCTAAACAGCTTGTTAGAATTATTTAATGGTCGAGCAACAGAGTCCTTAGCCGCAGTGCCGATCAACGAAAGACTGAAATTCACCCAGGGCTATGAGCGTGCAAGATGGCTTGCTCTGATTAAGGCTGAAAAAGCCCGCCGATCCGCAGAGCAGGCCCGTGGGCCTTTTAAAATTTGGCAGGATTTGCTGCGTCAGCATATCGCTTACGGTAAATCTCATCCTTGCCTGCAACAGATGGTTATTGCCATTGAAACGCAGGATGGTGAATTGTATAAAACGGTATGGAAAACGAGAGAGGATCTTAAAAAAGAGTTTATTCGCCTTAACCGCTATAAAGAACTTGTAGCTAAACTAGGGCAGGCATGTCCGGGCTTTAAATCCTTTTTGACAATAAGTCAGGGTAATCCTGAATGGAAGGCTCGCCTGTTACGGCTGGAAGAAGCATGGGCTTGGGCTGCTGCTAAGACCTGGCTCAGCCAGGTTACTGATACTGCTGCCTATCAGCAGTTAATCGAGGAAAGGCGCCGGCTGCAAGATAGATATGAGAAAAAGCTGCAAGAATTAACAGGCAGCAAAGCCTGGCAAGCGTTTTTCTCGCGGCTGGATGATCGGACGGAACAAAATTTAATTGCCTGGACAAGGGTAGTTGCCCGCATAGGCAAAGGGACAGGCAGGAATGCCAATCGCCACCGGAGGACTGCCCGCCAGTACTTGATGGAATGCATTCCAAAGATACCGGCATGGATTATGCCGCTGCACAAGGTTTGGGAAACAACAGACCCTACCCCTGGGCTTTTTGACACAGTGATTGTTGATGAGGCGTCTCAGGCTGGTATCGATGCGCTGGCGCTCCTGCTGCTGGCGAAGCGCATCATAGTTGTTGGGGATGATAAGCAAAACAGCCCTGAAGCGGTTGGTGTTCTTGAAGATAACATCGCACGCTTGGCTCGCGACCACCTTCGCCAGTTTCGATTCCGCGACGAATTTCGGCCTGACACAAGCCTTTTTGACCATGCAGAGCGAGCTTTTGGAAATCTGATTTCGCTTCGCGAGCACTTCCGCTGCGTTCCTGAGATCATTCGCTTTAGCAACGATTTGTGTTACACGGATGCACCTCTGATTCCCCTGCGACAGCCGCCTCTCGACAGACTCCCACCGCTGTGTCCTGTCTTCGTGGATAAAGGGGCCTGCGAAGGCAAGGAGCAGCGGATTATTAATCGCGCTGAGGCGGAAGCAATCGTCGAAAAAATCCAAACATGTCTAAATGATGCGGCTTACAAAGACAAGACAATTGGCGTCATCGTCCTTCAAGGCCGGGCTCAAGCAGAGCTTATCGAAAAAAAACTAGCGGAAGTGCTAGAGCCTGAGGTGCGCGAAAAAAGGAAAATCCGTTGTGGTGTTCCAGCCACATTTCAGGGAGACCAAAGAGATGTGATTTTCTTATCACTTGTAGTTGCGCCTGACTATAACTACAGGGCACTAACGAGACTTCCTGAACAGCGGCGCTTCAACGTGGCCATGAGCCGGGCGCGTGACCAGGTATGGCTTTTTCACAGTGTGGAGCAACACGATCTCAGCCGGGAAGATTTGAGATGGCGGCTTGTTAGCTATTTTTATAGTCGTGGTAATGAAGAATTTTACGAGGAGTTAGACAGCTTAGAGCGTGAAGCAAAGCGCCCGTCCCGGCAGCCTGGCGGACAGCCTTCCCCTTATGAAAGCTGGTTTGAGGTAGATGTGGCCTTGGAGCTTCTAAGGAAAAGGTATCGGCTTCGCTCGCAATATAAAGTTGCCGGCTATCGCATCGACCTGGTGGTCGAAGGGCTGAATAACCGACTGGCGGTGGAATGCGACGGCGACAACTGGCACGGGCCGGATAGATACGAACGGGACATGGCCAGACAACGGCAGCTTGAGCGTGCCGGCTGGAGATTCGTGCGGATTCGAGAATCGGAGTTCTACGCAGACCGGGGTGTCGCAGTAAGCCAGATCGTCGAGGCTTGCGAGGAGCTCGGCATCCGGCCGGTTGGCGAAAAGGGCCAAGAACAGAAAGAATCCGCACCCGTTTCTACAGACGAGCTGGACAATAATTCTAAGGATTCTGATAGCATAGCGGACGATGGGTTTGATTTTGTAGGCGACAGCAGTTTGAACGGGGTATTGGATTTAGATAATGGCCAAATGCGCAATGCCGAGCAACCCAACGAACATTTGCCTGGGGTTGATCCCAAAACTGGTGAAAAAACGAAGACAACACCACTTAGTTTCAACAATGCCTGTGCCAAGCGGATAGAAACTGTTTTAGGGAAACCGCTTATCAAGTCTTCACGTACTTTATATATGTCGCCGGATGGCTCACTGGCAGTGGTATGCTTGGTAGCTAAGGAGCTTAACAGCAGTGCCGGCGCTAAATATTGGTTCGGGTTTAGTCCGCATCATAAAGCAATGCTGGAAGGGGCTGGCAAAGGATATGTAGCTTATGGATGCGGTTCCATTGAACAGATTCTTCTGATTCCATTTGAGGCTTTCCCGCTTTGCCGGACACAACTGAGTGTGATTCGCTCGCCTTTTCATAGGATTGCTTGAAATTTTGTGACCAGCCAGTATTTATGCTGCTTTACAATTATTGTATTCCCAGAGGAAAGATGCCGGAGTCATATAGTTTAGGCCTTGGTGCCGACGCTTGCGGTTGTAAAATATCTCTATATACTCAAAAATAGCTCTCCGGGCCTCTTCCCTGGTCCTGAACTTTCGCAAATGGATCAACTCGTTTTTGATCGTGCTGAAAAAGGTCTCTGCAGCGGCGTTGTCGTAGCAGTTGCCCTTGCGGCTCATGCTGCAAAGCATACCGTACTTGGCCAGT
>JAGXSQ010000009.1 GCA_018333395.1 Dethiobacter sp. | reverse complement strand
CTTTTTCGGATGCTGGCGCATGACTTCCGTCTCCTGCTCAGTCATCTCCTCTTTAAGCAAGAGCTGTTCAGGTATACCGACCATACCTAAATCATGAACCAGCGCCAGGAGCGCCAAGTCGGTTTGCTGGTGCATATTCAAGCCGGCTTCGTTGCCCAGCCTCCAGCACAGCTCTTTTAACTGCTCGGCACAGGTTTCAGTGGTATAATATCGCTCATTGAGAGATGTTAACAGCGCTTTTACGATCTGCAGGCGCACAATCTCGCTGCGGTAATGTTTGTCACGGTACATCAGGCTGTCCGCCAGTGTATAGGTTTCTTCCAGGGAGAGTATATCGCTCGTGCTGACCGCCATCCCTAAGGAGATACTTAACGGAAATCCAGGATGATCAAGGTTATACTGCTCCATGCCACGGCGGATCCGCTTGATCACTTCTTCGCCCGCGGCGCTGTCTGTCCGCGGCATAAGTAAAACAAATTCATCCCCGCTGACGCGGGCTAAAATATCCGTTTTGCGCAGAGAGTTTTTCAGCACTTGCGCGCAAACCCTGATTATACGGTCGCCCTCTCTGTGGCCCAGAATATCGTTAACCAGTTTTAAACCGTCCAGATCGGCGGCAACTATAGCCACCGGGTATTCTCGGCCGCCTTCCAGGCGCTGCAGCTCATTTTCACAGTACGCCCGGTTATAGAGGCCGGTCAGCGGATCGTGCAAACTTAAGTATTTCAGCTGCGCTTCATAGCTCTTGCGCTCAGTGATATCCAGAGCGGTAAAGGTAATACCTTCCTTCAAGTTTTCGGGGTCAACGGGAGATGAGTTTAAAAGCACATCGATGGTTTTGCCGTCTTTACGTTTCAGCTTGATCTCCATATTCGCGCTGCTTTGCGCTTTTAACTGCACTGATTTCTCCTCACCCGCGGATGCAAATTCTTCTTTGGTCGCATATAAAATCAGAGCGCTTTGACCGACCAGCTCATCCATCCTGTACCCGGTCAGCTCACAGAATTTTTGGTTCACCTGCAAGAGCACCCGATCCGGATGCGAGATCAAACCGATGCCTACCGGAGCGACGCGAAATATGCTTTTCAGCCTGGCTTCGCTTTCGCAGAGCCTTCTTTCAACAGCTTTTTTGCCGGTTATGTCGCGGAAAACAGTCACCATTAATTGGGGTTGGGCGGTATATACGGTTACATCGTACCAGCAACCCGTATCTTCCGCGTAGTACTCCAGGCAAACGCTGCCTCCGGCTTCCGCCAGGCGACAGTACGCTCCAAGCCAGTCAAACTTAAAAATATGGCCTAAAGCAGAAAGCTCTTTGCCCTTCTTGCCGACAATATCGGCTCTGGCCAGGCCGGAGTAATTTTCAAAAGAGCGGTTAATATCCATAAAATCAGAGTCAACCGGGTTACCATTGCCGTCAAAATGCAGCCGGTGACAGGCAAACAAGTCCGGATTATTATTTGTAAAAAATGTATGCATGTTCAGCTCAGACATCAAACATAACTCCGTCCTGTTGAGCTCTGTTTTTGATATACCGCGGGGATCTTCCTCTCCAGAGCGAATTTTGCCGGATCATGTACAAATTCCGCACAGCCGGTAACAAAGAAGCCGCCGGGGGAAAGTTTTGATGACAGCTGCCGAACAATCCAGTCCTGCACCTCCATCTTAAAATAGATGAACACATTGCGGCACAAGACCAGCTGCATCTGCGGAAGCGCCTGGTAAATAGGGGCCAAAAAGTTGTGCTTTTCGAATTTTACCGAATGCTTCAGCTGCTCGCTGATCTGGTAACCCCCGTTATGCGGCACAAAATATTTTTTTAAGATATGCGGCGGCACACCGGTCAGCTGGCAAGTAGCATAGCGGCCTTCCCGGGCGAAAGAGCGCGCCTGATCATCGAAGTCGCTGGCCAATATATTCGCCCGTCCTAGGGCGGAGAGCTCGCTTAAGATAATAGCCAGGGTATAAGGCTCCTCTCCGCGGGAGCAGCCCATACTCCAGACATTTATCCGCTCAAAACGTTTAAGCATCTCCGCCAACGCATTTTTTTGCAGATAATCATAAATTTTCGGGTCGCGGAAAAAACCTGATGTGTTTATAGTCAGGTAGTTGAAAAATTTATGCAGCGTTTCCGGGTCTTCCCGCAGTCTGACGATAAATTGCTCGTAGCTGCCGTAGCCTTCACGCACAATCAACTGGCGAATTCTTCTCTCCATCTGCCGATCTTTATAGCTGTCTAAGTTCAGCCCGCTGATTTTACAAAATACAGCCTTAAACTGTTTGAAATCCAATTTGTCGGGCATCGGCAACGCTCCTGACCTTAAACTTATTTAAGAACCGACCGCGCGGCATGGCGCATAATTTCCGCAGCCATCTTCTCCAGAGGAAGCGTTACGGATACGGCGGCGCTTTTTATAACCGCCTCGGGCATACTGGGGATCATCGCCGTCGCCGGGTCCTGCGCTAAAATCAGTGTATCCTTTTTATATTTTTGCAAGTTAGCCGCCCCGTCCGCCCCATCTTTACCCATGCCGGTCAGGATAACCACAATTACCTTGTACGGTGAATCGATCAACGACTCCAGCATCACGTCAATGGACGGGCGGACAAAATTTACCTTGCTGCCTGTATCAAGGCTAATCCGATCTTTTTTAAGCTTCATATGGTAGCCGCCGGGAGCGATCAGCGCCCGTCCGGCATAAACATGATCGCCCTCGGCCCCCTCTTTCACCTGTATCGCCGAAAGTGTGTTCAGCCGGTTGGCATAAGAGAGGGTAAACCCGGGAGGCATATGCAGTGAAAGCAGGACTGCGGCCGGGAGATCTGCCGGAAAAGCGCTGAACAACGCTTCCAGGGCTTTGGGACCGCCGGTGGACGCTCCGATCGCAATCAGCGTATGAACCGGCGGGCGCTCCTTTTTCACTACGGCCTCTTTATGTGCCGGCGCCGGCTGCTTTTTATCATATTTAATAAAACCGGGCTTCACCGCAGCGGCCGCACGTATTTTCAGCGGCAATATATGGCGCAGCTCGTCAAAAGCTTCGCTTTCAAAGCCGGCGGACGGTTTGGGTATAAAGTCCAGGGCCCCCGCGGACAAAGCCTTCAGCGTCGCCTCGCTTCCTGATTTTGTGTAGCTGCTGACCATGATTATCGGCAGAGGGAAGCGGCGCATAATATTCCGCAAGGTCTCGAAGCCGTCCATATGCGGCATTTCCAGATCCAGAGTCACCACATCCGGCTTTGAGGCGTTAATACCGGCTAGCGCTTCCAGCCCGTTTCCGGCCACGCCGGATAGCTCCATATCCGGTTGCTCAGCGATAATATCGCAGATGATTCGCCGCATCAGCGCGGAATCATCAACCACCAGCACCCGTATCTTTTTCAAAAGCTGATTTCCCCTTTCCCGGCTGTAGTGATAATAATCGTCCCTGTATCTACCATCATTTTCAAGGTCCGGC
>JAGXSQ010000008.1 GCA_018333395.1 Dethiobacter sp. | reverse complement strand
TTGACACTGCCCAGGTCGGTCTTGACACTGCCCAGGTCGGTCTTGACACTGCCCAGGTCGGTCTTGACACTGCCCAGGTCGGTCTTGACACTGCCCAGGTCGGTCTTGACACTGCCCAGGTCGGTCTTGACACTGCCCAGGTCGGTCTTGACACTGCCCAGGTCGGTCTTGACACTGCCCAGGTCGGTCTTGACACTGCCCAGGTCGGCCTTGACACTGCCCAGGTCGGCCTTGACACTGCCCAGGTCGGCCTTGACTTCAGACAAGCCTGTCTCAAGATTCAGAAGCCGCTTATTTACGTCAATATACATTTTTTCAAGCAGGCTCAGAATTTTTTCTCCGTTTTCCACAAGATTCACTCCCTTGAAATTCGGTATGGCGTCCCTCGACTTGTCCTGATATACTCCAGTAATTCCGCATATTTTGCCAAATTCCTTTGTGTCGCACCCAGCCTCCGTTTATTGATAGAAGTCACAAAGCACCCTTCTTTCCTTGGTATAATGGGGTCTTGCTCACTTCTATTTTACCAGATTGAAGGGTGTTTTGTTGTCAAACCTCAAATATAGCACCGGTTTGAGGGCATTTATTTAGTGCGAAAGTTGAGTTCGTACATTTTGGAGTACGATTCCATAATATACGAACAGTTAAGTGTTGCCAAGCCGGAAGGCATAACTTCAAAGGCGGGGCGCGACCACCCCGCCCTAACGGGCACCCCTCCATAGAGGGGAATGTAATTGCCAGGCGATGTCTCTGGCGTTGACGGAAGCTGGATTATAGCCGTAGCTTATGATATGCTTGAGATATCTGAAGCATGAAGTAGAGGAGCGTTTATAATGCCCTTATCAAAACCTGAACAAAAATATTCCTATGCTGATTACTTGACCTGGGATGAAAATGAAAGATGGGAAATCATTGACGGTAAGCCGTATCTGCAAGCTGCCCCATCAAGAGTACATCAGGAAATATCGATGGAATTAGCCACGCAGGTTCATACTTATCTCAAGGGCAAAACATGCCGTGTTTTTGCCGCGCCATTTTGCGTAAGACTGGATGTCGAAAAGAATGATGATGATATAAAAAACGTAGTGGAGCCTGATATTACTATTGTCTGCAACAGCTCCAAGCTCGATGAAAGAGGTTGCCTCGGCGCTCCGGATATGATTGTGGAGATCTTGTCCCCGACCTCAGGCAAAAACGACAAGCTCATAAAGTTCAACAAGTATGAAAAGGCAGGTGTAAGCGAATATTGGATTGTAGAGCCTGACCTTAAGCTTGTAAGCGTATTTTTATTGCAAACAACCGGCAAATATGGGCGTCCGGAAATATACTCAGAAGAAGACCATGTTAAGGTCTCAATTTTTCCTGACCTTGCCATTGATTTAAAACCGGTTTTTGAAAATGCGTAACCCGAGGTATTCAGGGGGGGGCTATGTGCTCACCTCTACCGCAAGAAAGAAGTCCAGCAGCACCCGCGCCGTATAAATTGTCGGGATTTAAACCCTCACCCTTACACAACGACCACTTTTGCTTCCAGCCTGGTCACCCGGAAGACCATATCATGCAAAATCTCTTTATCAGAGATGGCTTTCTTTAAATCCCCCCGCATTTCAGCCGTTTCCAAAAACAAAGCGTCAATCCGCCTGTTTGTCTCATCAATCCGGGACGTATTGGCCATAATTTCTGCTCTTAACTCCACTCGTAGCTCGTCAATGCGCTTGTTTGTCTCGTCAATGCGCTTGTTTGTCTCACCAATCGTGCGCCTTATCTCCCTCAACTCATGCTCCAGGTTGGTCTGCCGGGCGCCCAGAGCCTCGATCGCCAGCCTGAATCCGCTCAGCTCCCCGGTTACGGAAGCCCTAAAATCCCTGAATTCCTCTCTAATTTCCCCTAACACCAGGTCCCTGATTTTCTCGGCGAGTTTCTCCCCCTCCATGGTCTGGCCTCCATATCATTTTAAGCCCATTTTAATTGATTTTCTGCTTATCGGCAACACCCTGCAATACTTTATTCTTTATCCGCCGGCAGTTAGTGATTCCCCTTCCTTGGGGTAGCCCAAAGCGCCGGGGTGGCCCCCTACCGCAAGAAGTCCAGCAGCGTCGGCTGCAGCACCCGCGCCGCGGCGGCCAGCGCCGCCTGATAAACGTGTTCCCGGACGTTAAAGTTCATAATCGCTTCGGCCATGTCGATGTCGCCGAGCTTAGAGCTCAGTTCCGCAAACGTCACCGTCTCCTCTTGGTAGCGCTGCTCGGTCACCACCAGACGATTGTGACGCGCCCCCACCACCGCGCGCTCGTTCAAAACCGTATTCAAAGCATCATCCATACCGGCGATAGCTAGCTGTATGTCGCCTGTGCCGCGCAGCGCGTCACGCACGGCGAGCAAGGCGTTAAAAACCCCGCCGGCTACAAACAGACGGAACCCCTCAGTATTAACCTGGATATCAATCTGGCGGATAATCTCATAAGACACCGCCCCCTCACCCGCACCCGCAGAGGAGGCGCCTACGACGGCGAGGAAACCGTCCGCGCCCTCCGTCACTGTAAATGGCGCTGTCCCGTGATGGGTGCCTCCAAAAAGAGAGCGATTCCCGTCAAACGACACATTGGCCAGGGCCACGACGTGGCGTAACAGCTGATCGACTTCGCGGGCCATGTAGACTTTAGCATCATCCGGCATAGTGGCGTTAGCGCCTGCTAGCGCAAGTTCCTTGGCGCGATGCAATGCTTCGCCGACTTGGCCAAGGTTCGTGTCGGTTACCGACAGCCAGGAGATACCGTCACGCACGTTGGACTGGAACTGCTCGCTTTCCGCCAGCGCCGAGCTGATGTTCAAGAGTTTCGCCGCCACTACCGGATTGTCAGAGGGTTGGCTGATGACACGGCCGGACGACATCTGCCGCTGCGAGCGCTCTAACTCGCGCAAGCTGAGCTGCAGGTTACGCATCACATTATGGCGCAAAGTAGCGTTAGAGACACGCATTTGCTCTACCTCCCCAGATTTATGAGCACTGCCAGCATTTCGTCCAGGGTGGCGAGAAGCCTCGCCGACGCGGCATAGCCGTGCTGAAACTGAATCATGAAGGCCATTTCTTCGTCGATAGACACGCCGGCGACCTCTTGGCGCCGATTTTGGAGCTGATTGACCAAGGCGTCTTGATTTGTGAACATGCGGGCGGCTTGCTGCGCCTCCACCCCGAGGTCGGTAACGATGGCGCCATAGAAGCCTTCGAGGTTAGTAGCCCCGGAGGGGATGGCGGCGTGACGCTGGCGGGCCACACGTAGCGCGTTGCTGCCGTCAGCGAGGCCGCCGCTGGTTGCCGCAGCGCGGAGCAGGGCGTGGTCGGCCACTATATCGGGATTAACGGCGATAAACCTAGCTTCCCGCCCCGCAGAGCCTGGCGGAAAGACAAAAAAGCCTTGCCCCCTTTCGGGCGGGACGGGAGTAGTTAAAGCCTGCCCGGCGGCATGGGCGGTGTTGACCAAGTCGGCTAGACCTTCGCTTAAAGTGTTCATCCGCTCATAAAACTCATTCTGCAGCCAATGCCGCGACTCCGCCACACCGGCGAGACGGCCTTCGGTCGGCGCAAGCGCAGCCCCGTCAGGCCAAACAATCTGCCCGCCCGCAGCGACGCTGAGCTCGGCAAAGTGGATACCCTGCACTAAACGTTTGCCGCCGATAACAATGTCTACCGCGCCATTTGGCTGTGTGAGTGGCGCAAATCCGGTAATGCGCGCCAGGTCGTCAAGCAGGGTGTCGCGGCGGTCGTTTAAGTCGTTAGGGCTCAGCCCCGCGCCGACATTAGCGACGATTTGCCGGTTAAGCGCCGCCACCTGCCGCGCGATGGAGTTGATATCGTTAACCGACAGGCGCGCCTTCGTGTCCAGGTCGCTAATGGACACCTCGAGTTGGCTGGCGACCGCGTTAAGCGAGGTGGCCAGTGTCACGCCCATCTCCACTACTCCCGCGCGCGCCGCGCCGCTGGTCGGATTTTTGCTCAGCTCCTGCCACGCCTCCCAAAATCGCGAGAAAACGTGGCTGAGACCCGACTCTGTAGGCTCCATCAGGATTTTCTCGGCGTGGCTCAGCGCGGCGTAGCGTTCGTCCCATTCACCGAGCTTACTCTGCTGCGGCCGAATCTGATAGTCCAGAAAACTATCCCGCACGCGGCGGACTTCGCTGATGGTAACCCCCGTGCCGATTTGTCCCGCCTGTACAGGTTGGTTAAGGCCGGCCGTCATGAAGGGACTGGTGGTGCCAAAGACGGCCTGCTGCCGCGAATACCCCGGCGTCGAGGCGTTGGCCACGTTGTGCGCGGTAACTTCAAGCGCGGCTTTATGCGCGCTCAGGCCCCGCCTGGCAATATTAAAGCCGAAAAATGTCGAAGACACCCGACAACCCCCTATGCCCTAATGTTGATGGCTGCTCCGGGCGGCATGCGCCACTGGCCTGAATAGGCATACGGAGCGTCATCAGTCAACGCCCGCAATACTCTTTTCGCAAAAACAAGGCTCTGTTGCGCCAGGAGCTGATTAGTCTCCACCAAAAGCTGGATCTGCACTATTTTTGCCCGCACCTCCGCCTGCAGCGGCTCTGCCGCCAAGTCTGCCTCTACTTGTGCCCACAACTGCTCCTGGGTAGGCACTAAGGCGGAAAGTCTCTCCAGGTCATCCACCAGCATGGACTGCTGCTGCTCCCTTAAGTTATGGAGCAGCCTGTCTGCAGAGTCCCTCACTTGGCCCCCCGTGCCGGATTCAGCAGCTCCGCCACCAAACGCGTGGCCAGGATCGTGCCGTCCACGGTGTACTGACCCTCGCTCACCTTAGTTCTCAGTTCCGCTACTCTGGCGGCGTCAAAGGGTTCGTTCATCGCCATAGCTTCCCGCGCCATAGCTTCCCGCAGCATTTGTGCCGCCGGAGAGATAGCGACAGCGTCACGTGCCGTGGGAGAGTCCGGCTCTGCAACGCGCCTGGTAATGGGACTAGCCGCGTCTTTGGACCAACAGAGCGGCGTATGGCGACTGTCTATCTTCATAAACTAACACCCCTATCTCTTTGCTTACGAGATGCCTTACATTAGTATTTTCGGCATCCGGGCCAAAACCTTTAGCCCGGAGACAAGTCATTTTTATTATTCTGCCGACAAAACACCTCTAGCTTAAATCATGGCCATTACTTCCTCCGGCGTTTTAACTACTATTTGTTTGAAGCAAATAAAATGTGCTGTATTGTAGGTGCAAATCGTAGCGATGCCGGAAGCTTTCATTTGTGCCACCAAATAAGCGTCAAAAATACCGGAACCTGTTTCTCCTTTGGTTGTTTCACCAAACAAGATATCTAAGGTCTCCGTTCCGCAAGATATAACAGGAAAGAAGGAGCGTAAGGCTTCGACCTGTTTTCTGGCCACAGGTGGTTCAAGCGGTTGTTCAAAACGTTTCCGGTTCGTGACTATCGCATAGAACTCAAGCAATATCTGGGGGAAAAGCACGCCGGGGACTGTCTTTCCTTGTACCCCTTCAATCAAGCGGCGACTAGCCTGGTGTTTTGGAGCGCTCTCGTTTACTGCATACACCAAAACATTTGTGTCAACCAGTATCAAAATTTTAACCGGCTCTTACTCAAAGGCGAGGATAATACTATGAATTTCATATACTTAGCCCCCCGGCAAAACCATATACGCATTGAGCAGAAAGATGCCTGCTCTGCCCGAACTCCTTCGGTGGATTGCTTTGATCCTGCTGTTGACTCCTTCTAAGGGACCATTGCTTATATCACCATAGATCAAGCTGTTTTTTACAGCCTCATAATCATCGGCCAGACCCTTCACATATTGCGCCAAAGTGTCGACTTCGCTTTCGCTGTATGTATGAATCAACATATCTAGCGCACCGATGTCACG
>JAGXSQ010000007.1 GCA_018333395.1 Dethiobacter sp. | reverse complement strand
GGGTGTGTCCCAAAACTGGCGGGTTGCTAAATCTGCTGCGCGACCCGATGGATGGAAGGGTCACTGCGAAGTCCGGCAAATGCTTCTCTCCCCTTGCGGGAGAGGCTGGGTGAGGGGAGTGAGCGAAGCGAACTATGCTGCCCTACGGCGCAAGTCAACCCTCACCCCACCCCTCTCCCAAGCTTGGGAGAGGGAGAAAAGCGACTTGGCGGTAGCCCTACGCTGGGTGGCGGCCTGCCTCAGCGAAGCGCTGAGCCGAAGCTGTCCAGCAGGCCCTGCTCACAAAAAGCTAATCGCTAATAGCTGCCCCTTCCGGCAAGCCCTACCGACCATACCCACCCAAAATAGGACGCACCCCTTTGATTGCGGCTACTTGCTTGCCGTTCGCCAGAGGTGCTACCCTGTCCCCGGCGGGGCCTATGTGCTAAGGGAGCTGGAAAGCATGCAGATCAGCAAAAAAACCAGGCAGCAGCTCGACCTACTAAAACTCCTGGTAAAAAAAGAGACGGCGGTTAGATACAAAAGGACTTATCTAGGCTTTTTGTGGTCGCTACTGAACCCCTTGCTGACCGCGCTAGTTCTCTTTATAGCTTTTAATGTTTTTATGAGGTTCCAGATAGAGAATTTTGCGCTTTTTCTGCTGGCTGCGCTGTTCCCCTGGACCTGGTTTGCCTCCTCGGTAACCATTAGCACCAACGCCCTGACCGGCAACGTCTCGCTGATCAAAAAAGTCATCTTCCCAAAGCATTTTCTTTTGCTAGCCACCATCATTGCGCAGCTGGTGAATTTTGTCTTCTCTTTGCCCGTGCTGATCGTGCTGGTGTTCTTCTACGGAGGCGTGCCGTCGCTAAACTGGCTTATCGGCATCCCGGTGCTGATAATGGTGCAGTTTGTGGTTATTTATGGCCTGGCGCTGATGATCTCTGTTGCGAACGTGTATTTTCGCGACCTCGAGTATATCGTTGGCGTACTGATCAGCCTGCTGTTCTGGATGACGCCGATAATCTACCCCCTCGAGGCGGTGCCGGCAGAGGCCCGGGTCTTGCTGGCCATGAACCCAGTTACCTACCTGATGCAGGCCTGGCGGGATCTTTTCTTTAGCAACACCCTGAACTGGCAGTATATCTTGGTCTCCGGCATCACAGCGGCGGTGGTTTTGCTGGCCGGGCTGCTAATTTTCAGAAAACTCGAGCGGAAGCTGGACGAGGTGCTATGATCAAGGCCGAAAACTTATGGAAAAGTTTCCCCATGCGGCGGGACCGGCCCGGGCTAAAGGAGTTTGTCGTCAATGCCCCCAAGTTTCTCAAAGACAACGGCCATCGTTTTTGGGCCCTAAAGGGCGTCAGCCTAGCGGTCGAAAAGGGCGGTAGCCTGGGTGTTATAGGCCGCAACGGGGCGGGCAAAAGCACGCTCTTGTCGTTGCTTTTGGGTGTGGCGCGGCCGACAACAGGCCACATCGAGGTCAACGGTAAGAGGACCCCTCTGCTGGAACTCGGCGCGGGCTTTCACCCCGACCTGACCGGGCTAGAGAACATCGTCATCAACGGCGTTCTCCTGGGCTATACCGAGGCCGAAGTCCGCGACCGCATGGAGTCCATAGTGGCCTTTTCCGAGCTGGGCGAGTTTATCAGTATGCCTATCAGAACCTACTCCAGCGGCATGCAGATGCGGCTAGCTTTCTCCATCGCGGTACATACCGACCCGGAGATACTGCTGATAGACGAGATCCTGGCGGTAGGCGACGAGTCGTTTCAGAGAAAATCCGGCCAGGCCCTGCTCGAGCTCATCAAAGGCGGCGTTACCACGGTTTATGTTTCCCACGGCATGGAGGCAGTGAAAAAGATCTGCGACCGGGCGATCTGGCTCGAGCAGGGTGAGATCCGCAGCGAAGGCGAGGCGGGGCTGGTGGTGGAAGAGTACCTAAAAGCCCAAGGGCAGGCTTAAAGGGGTTAGGAGTAAGCTCGTGCCGGTGGTAGTAGAGCCGGTGGTTCTTACCCCTCAGGAGTTTCAGGACCGGCGCGAACTGCCCTTTTTGCGGGGCGTGATGAAGGAGGCCAGGCTCCTTTATGAGCGTGGAGAAACAGCGGCGTGAGGCGTGGCGCTGGCTTCGTCAGGCCGAAGATGACCTCGAGGCGGCGCGGGCCTTGGCGGCCGCTGGCAAATATGCCCAGGCCGAGGTTATTCTGAAGGCGGCTGACCGCCAAAGACAGCCACTCCCCTGCCGTCCAGGTTCTGGTAAAGTGTTGTACATGAAAGCGCGTTTCACATATTGGAAAGAGAGCGATGGCCGGTACCTTGGTTACCTCAACGATTACCCTGACCATTGGACTCAAGGCGAGAGCCTGGACGACCTGAAGGAGCATCTGAAAGACTTGTTCCACACCTTCAGTTCGGAGATTCCAGGAATTCGGAAGGTAGAGGAGTTAGAGGTCGCGTGAAGCGACTGGATCTCGTTAGGAGACTGGAGCACTCAGGCTGTATTCTCCTTCGGCACGGCGGCAGGCACGATATCTACCACAACCCCAAGACTGGCAGATCGGAGCCTGTGCCACGTCACCGTGAAATCAACGAAATTCTTGCCCGCAGGATTATCCGACACTTGGCCGCTAGCGAAGAGGACTGATACATGCTAACCAGATCGCTGGAGCGAACGCGCACAGCGCGGATAACCTTGCCAAGGCCCTCACCGGCAATTACCGCGCTGAGCACGTCTTTGCCCTGAAGCCAAGCGCCCAACGCTTCAGGTTGGCCAAGCCTGCTTGGTCATTGGACACACTGAGATTATCCAGTAGCATGCCGTTTGGGTCGAGGGCGGCAGCGGTATGGCTGCCAGGGTGGGGATCAACGCCTATACCTGTAGCGAGCGGAGCGTGGCTAATGACCATGCATCACCCCCGTGGTGCTAAGAGGCGGCTCGCGCAAGTCTGTGATGGGATAAGGCCACATAGGCACCCTAGTATCAAGCGACGGGCCGCCTCGATTTATGTGGGGTGAGCAGTTCCCAAAACGGGCCAGGCAAGGCAGACACACCCCGGGCTACACCCCACAAGAGCAGTTTAGACATACAGACACACCCCATAAGCAAAACTCTATTGCTGTCCGTTAGCAGCCCGTGATACAATCTCGCGGTGCGAGGGCTAGGGCCGCGTTTTGTCTCGCAGCCCTTCGGCAGGCTCAGGGCAAGCCCTTCGACTGCGCTCAGGGCGGGCCCTACGGAGTCAAGCAGTTGGACGATTGCGCAAGCTGGCCCGAGCAAGGCGAGATCCGGGCCGAAGGTGAAGCGGGGCTGGTGGTGGAAGAATACTTGCAAGCCCAGAGGCAGGCTTGAGGTGGCGATGATGAATGAGTTCGGCAAAGACATTTTTACCGAAGTTAGAATGACATTTGAAAAGGCAAGCTTGCCGTTTGATGTTTCTGGTGTAGCTGCCTTTGGTTCAAGGGTAAAGGGAACGGCTACTCCAGATGCCGATTTTGACGTTCTTATTGTAGCCAGTGGCATTAATCCCAAACGACATAGAAGGACAAATGAAATAGTCCAGATTAAACACTGCCTCTCTCCTCTACTACTTGATATCCTCCTGTTAACTCCAGAAGAGGTCATTTCAAATTTTAAGAATCATAACCCTTTATTCCTTGATATAGCTGAAGAAGGAGTTGTTTTACTGGATAAAAATGGCTTTTTGAAAGGTCTAATTAACGAAGTAAGGGAATATATAACAATAAAGGGAATAAAAAGACTCGGCGATGGCTGGAAATTTCCCGTCAAGCATGGCGTTGCCACATATCTGTAAAATGTAAGCAATAAAGACTTTGCGATGGCCATGCTCAAAGATGGAGAAAGGTATTATTTTATAGGCAAGAAATTACTTGAGGCGGGGTTTTATGATAAATCGGTGTACCATTTTCAGCAATCGGTAGAGAAGTGCATAAAATCCATCCTTATTGCGTTTGGCATTTTCCAAAAAACACATTTTGTTGGCGAGATTCTTATAGAGGCTTTAAAAGAACAGCATATACCTGAATCATGGCAGAAGAACCTGCACAGAATTTCAGAAATATCACAAGGGATAGAGCCGGAAGTCAGCCTTAGCAGGTACCCCAGTATAATAGACAATAAGTTATGGTTGCCCTTTGAGGAATATGAAAAAACCGATGCTGAGAAGGCGAGAATAAATGCTGATGATGTCCTGCCTGTTGCGAAGGATTTTCTCAAATACTGGTTCCAGTGATAGAGCAAGGGGTGACAGCGACGTTCCCTTGTGCTTTCGCGCCGTGGACGGCGACGAGGCTGACCAGGCGGTGTATGCCGACCTGGTTAAGGACTTCAAAGAGCAAGTTGACCTTGATTACCAGCCGATTGAGGAGCTTTACTTCAGCAAGCTAAAGTCAAGATTTAGCGGGGTGGCGCATGGTTAACCGGCACATCATTCTGCGGAATCGCTCATGCCGGTTGACACCGGCACCACGAAGCATGAAAATAGGGGCAGCCGGCCGGTAAAGGAGTTCGACCCACACTGGTGCCACGAACCCGCAGAGTAATCTGAACCCGGCGACCCTCAGGCACCACGGATTGTAGCCACGTTAGCGTGAGCACGCAGGGGAATTTCTTAGCTTTAGGGGTCGCCGACCGGCCGGCACTACAACTGGATGTTTTTCAGGGGAATGTGGGGTACACGCGCCACGGGTGGCCGTACTCCAACCTCACCCCCACCGACCTAAACGATGAACTCCGGCACGCCCACCAGGATTGAGGCGGTCTTCTTCGAGGCCAGTCCTCTTGCGCATCCATCGCTTACGACGAGCCGACCGCGCACTCGAAGACGATCTCGCTAGGCTGGAACACGGCGGGATGCGCCTCACCCCCGACCTGAAGCGCGAGCTGCTGGCACAAGCCGAGCGGGATGGTTGAGGTAGCGAGTTGATCGAGAAGCAGGCCACCCCCTGACAGGGAGGGGCTGGGCGAAGCTTACAGCCATAAGCGAAAAATCTGTTGCCGTGTGACGGAATCTTGTGGTACAGTTTCGCGGTGTGAGGGCTAGGGCTGCGTTTTGTCTTGCAGCCCTTCGACTGCGCTCAGGGCAGGCCCTACGGAGTCAAGCAGTTGGACGATTGCGCAAGCTGGCCCGAGCCCGGCGAGGTGCGGGCAGAAGGGGAAGCGGGAATGATTGTTGAAGCGTACTTAAACGCCCAAGGTCAGTATTGAGGTGGCAGCGATGAGTGATTATGCGAAACTTGTAGGCAGGTCGAATATTACTGCGCTGGTTTCCAAAAGCATTCTATTGGAGGCGGACTTTCTTGATACGGGCTCGAGCCCCTGGGTTGGTCACGTTCCCTTCGCTTTTTGGATCATCGAACAGCTCAAGCCGCGCATTTTCGTGGAACTAGGCACTTATTACGGCTTGTCATATTTCAGTTTCTGCCAAAGCGTCCTTGCCAATGGATTTTCCACTAAATGCTACGCCATTGATACCTGGCAGGGCGATGAGCACGGAGGGTTCTACGGCGAGGAGGTGTTTGCCCGTACCGAGGCGCGAAATCGACGCCTGTACCACACTTTTTCGCAGTTGCTAAGGATGCCATTTGATGATGCGCTTACATATTTCAGCGATGGCACTATCGACCTTTTGCACATTGACGGCCTGCACACTTACGAGGCGGCGCGGCACGACTTTGAAACCTGGCTGCCAAAGCTTTCCTATCGCGGCGTGATCCTGTTTCACGACATTAACGTCCGTGAGCGCAGCTTTGGCGTCTGGCGGCTGTGGGAGGAGCTGTCAGCGAGCTATCCGCACATCGAGTTTGATCACTCGCACGGCCTCGGCGTGTTGTTTGTTGGCAGCATTGAATCGCCCGGCATCACAGAGTTGCTAGATGGATGGGCCGCCCCAGAAGGTAGCTACCTCATAAAGAATCTCTTCGCAAAATTGGGACATCTGGTGGCTCTTGAGTATCAGCTCACCGGCCTCAACCAGGGCATAGCCGAGCGGGATGGGCGGATTGCCAGCCTCAACCAAGTGGTTGCCGAGCGGGAGCAGGCTATCGCGCAGGCCCAAGCTCAACTACAAGCAACCCAGGAGCGGCTAAGCCAGCAACTGGCGGCGCAGGAGCAGCTGGTGCAGCAGCTCCAGGGCGAGCTGAGTGCGCGGGACGGGCA
>JAGXSQ010000006.1 GCA_018333395.1 Dethiobacter sp. | reverse complement strand
AACCTGGGTATTTACTTCACTCTGATAGTGGGGCGTAGATTAACTTTTGTTGCCAAGTTGATGTCCTTATGGTGGAGATTCGCCTGAAATGTACCACTATTGCCGCCCAAAATGGGGCCGTCTTCCCACAGAATTTGGTCAATTGTAGTCAAGTAAATACCCAGGTATATTAAATCCCAAGCTTGCCTAGCCGGGCACCCTATGTGACAGCTGTTCAGCGGCGCGGTAATAGCGCGGCAGCAAAAGTTACTTGTTTGCGCTCACATATTTTGCTGCTGTTTTTTGTCACGGATTTAGGATTAAAGCAAATATTTGAGACTACGTGAAAGGGGAGCGGATGATTGACGGATAAAAAGATAATCAGATTTGGCTTGGGATTTGCCACGGGACGAAGTAGCTTCAAAAAAGTGCTCAGAACGTATGTCTACAACCTGAAGGAGTCCGGCCTCAGGGAAAGGGAAAACGTGTGCCTGAGCCTCATCGTGGCCTATGATCTGAAGTACACCAATACGAAAAAGGCGGACTACACTGACATCTGCAGGGATATTCTGGACTATCTGGACGAAACGTACTTTATCGGGAACGCCGCCATGACAGAGGAAACGGAGTTTTTGATCCGCGAACAGGTGGTCACGCGGGAAGAAGCGGAAATTGTCTTCGGCAAAGGATATGCCGGGAAACGGAACGCGGTTTTGTATTGCGCGATCAAAAACAACATCGATTATCTGATATTTCTGGACGACGACGAGTATCCGATGGCGGTGACAAAAACGCGTGACACTGCCGTCTGGGGCGGGCAGCATGTGCTGTCAACGCATCTGGAACACATCAAAAACGCGGATATCACACATGGGCATCATTGCGGATATATTTCACCCATCCCTTACATGGAATTCAACGATGTCCTCACGGAAGCGGATTTCCGTTCGTTTATTGAAGCCATTAGCAACGATATCATCAACTGGGACAAGATCCGCACCGTCATGCAAAGCGGTGGCGTAACATATGCGGACACCAAAATCCTGACCGTTAATACGCCCGCGGAAGTGCGGGAGAAAAATCACGCGAAGTTCATCTCGGGCGCGAACCTGTGTATCAACCTCACCGACCTCGGCCGCATAAGGCCGTTTTACAACCCGCCCGGCGCACGCGGGGAGGACACTTTTTTAAGCACATGCCTGTCTCACCACAAGGTCCTAAGGGTTCCGTGCTATACGTTTCACGACGGGTTTTCCACCTATCACCATCTGATGGACGGCGTTTTGCCGATTAATCTGAAATATATACGGGCCGATTCGGAGCCGAACATCGATCGGTTCTACCGTGCCTGCATCGGATGGGTGCGCTACAAACCGTTGCTTGTCTACATCACTAACCGGGAGCAGTATGCAGAGAAGATCGATGAAATGAGGGAGAAACTCAGCAGGACGATTCCCAAAATCTGCTCCTATTTTCAAAGGGACTCCTTCCGGAACATTATGACGGAGCTTGAAAAGTACCATAAAAATGTGGACAGGCATTTCAGGCAGTTTCAGAATGTGCTGAACAGATGGGCGGATATCTGCTCATTTTTGCAGGACGGCAGGCCCCAGCCTGTCGATAACGGTCAATATCAACCGCCAAGCTTGCCGCTATCCCAAGCGGCAGGTTCTGACGACTAAGGAAGGTGGACGATGATGCGACTGGACATTTTGGCTTTTGGCTCTCATCCCGACGACGTGGAAATTGGCATCGGCGGAACACTGATTAAGCATGCCTCTCTGGGACTTAGGTGTGGTATAGTTGACCTGACCAGGGGAGAAATGGGCAGCAACGGCACGCCGGAGATTCGCCGGCAAGAGGCGTTGCACGCGGCAGAAATTATGGGGATGGTAGTGCGCGATAACCTAGGGCTGCCGGACGCACGCTTGCGGGTGGATGAAGAGAGCCTGCGCGCCGTCATAGAGGTTATCCGCAAATACAGGCCGCTTGTTATCCTCGGACCGTACTGGAAGGACAAGCATCCAGACCACCTGCGCGCTAGCCAACTGGTGCGCGAGGCGGCCCACCTGTCCGGTCTGCGGCGCTACCCGGCCGATGGGGAACCTTACCGACCGCCGCTCGTCTGTCAGTATTTTCTGGCCATTTTTGAAGAGCCCACGTTTGTGGTGGATGTCAGTGATTTTTACGAGCGTAAGCTCGCGGCTTTGTGCGCTCACCAGAGCCAATTTGGTCTGCCCCGCGATGCCGACTGGAAGACACTGGTCAATGACCCGCGGTTTATCCGCATGATCCAAGCGCGCGACCAGTATGTGGGTTCAATGGTGCAGGCCTGGTACGGTGAGGGGCTGTACCTGGAACAAAAGTTGGTTGTGGAAGACCTGACCTCCCTTAGAGGTTTGTCGCAGGATGGACCGGCGTGGAAAGCCGTTAGGGAGGGTAAAGCGTGAAAATCGCCATGGTCTGCTATCCAACTCATGGCGGCAGCGGGGTGGTGGCCACTGAGCTCGGTAAGGAGCTGGCGGAGCGCGGCCATATTGTCCATTTCGTCTCTTACCAGATGCCCCTGCGCCTCGACCGCTTCCAGTCCAATGTTTACTATCACGAGGTAGACATGCCGTCTTATCCGCTGTTTAAGTATCCGCCCTACACGCTGGCGCTCATCAACCAGCTGGTGGAACTGCTGGAACGGGAAAAGTTGGACATCATTCACGCCCATTACGCTATTCCGCATTCTTTCTGTGCTCATGTGGCCCGGGAAATCGTGGGCGATCGCCACGTCCGCGTTGTTACCACGCTGCACGGCACCGATATTACCCTGGTGGGCAGCGACCCGTCTTTTAAGCGTATTACCAAGTTCAGCATGGAGCAGAGCGACGGCGTGACCGCCGTGTCAGAGAGCCTCGCGTTGGAGACAGGTGAAACTTTTGGTACGGACAAAAAGGTGCAAACTATCTATAATTTTATCAATACGCGCCGCTTTTTCCGCCAACCTGGGGCCCGGGAGCGTGTCTGCCGCTGGCAGACGGAATGTAAGGTTTTGCTGCACGTTTCCAATTTCCGGCCCGTAAAAAGATCTCCCGATGTTATAGAGGTTTTCGCGCGGGTGCGCCGGAAAATGGAGGCCAAGCTGTTGCTGGTAGGCGATGGGCCGCAGCGACCGGAGGCACAAAGGCTGGTGGATCGACTGCAGATCGGACAGGATGTGCAGTTCCTTGGACTGCAGGACAACGTCCTGCCACTTTTTTCGGCAGCGGACCTTTTTTTGTTGCCCTCGGAGAAGGAGAGCTTTGGCCTTGGCGCCCTGGAGGCTATGGCGTGCCAGGTTCCTGTTATTGCTACACATACTGGGGGGTTGCCGGAGGTGGTCAGGCACGGTGAAACAGGCTACCTGGCGCCGGTGGGCGACGTGGAGGCGCTGGCAGGCTATGCTCTGGAATTACTGGGCAATGAAAAGCTTCTGCGGCGCATGGGGGATGCTGCTCGGTATCGGGCCGAGAAGCTCTTTGACAGTCAGATTATTGTGCCCCGGTACGAGCAGCTTTACGAGGCTTTACTGTGACGCAAGCAGGAATCCACATGACTTTGTTATGCCTAGGCATTAATTTTCTCTTTCAGGCGCTTCTGCCTTTCATTAGGTGATTGACAAGTAGTGCGGGCCATGTTAAAATTTGATGCGTTAACACGTTAATGCTTTAACTAGTTAAAGCATTAAGGGGATAGGGAGTGGCGTCATGAATGAAAAGCTTCGGCGGTTGCTGACTCCGGAAGGGGTACACGATTTATTGCCTGCTTTGGCCGGGTCGAAGCGGACCGTGGAGAACCTGATGCAGGAAATTTTTCTGCGCTTTGGCTATCGAGAGGTAGTCACACCAGCCTTTGAGTACAGTGCCAGTTTTACAGCCGGTTCGGCCGATAGCCTAGAAGAACAGATGTACCGTTTTCCGGATGAGCGGGGGCGGACGTTAGTGCTTCGCCCCGATTTTACAGTTCCGCTCGCCCGGCTGGCCGCGACGCACCTGGCCGGAGAGCCCAAGCCACTGCGCTTATGCTACAGCGGCAGCATTTACCGCTACACTTCCGGCCGGCAGGGGCGGCAGCGAGAGGTGGCCCAAGCTGGCGTGGAGCTGATTGGCGCAAACTGCGCCGGCAGTGATGCTGAAACGGTAGCGCTGGCTGTTACTGTGCTGCGTGAACTAGGGATGGAGCAGTTTACCATCTGCCTTGGGCATGTCGGTTTTTTGCAGGCGCTGCTTAACGCTCACGGGATAGAAGGAAGGGCGGGCGAGCAGGCGAAACACTACCTAAACAGCAAAGACTTCGTTTCTTTGCAGGAAATGGTGCATGCTTTGCCCCTGCCGGCGTTTTCCAAAGAGTGTCTGCTGCGGGTGCCGGCACTGCGCGGCGGGCAGGAGGTGCTGCGCGAGGCGGAGAGGCTTTTGCCGGGCGAACGGGGCGAGAGCGCCCTGGCCGCGCTGAGGGAAGTATGCCAGATACTAGATGATTACGGGATGACTCGCTTCGTTTCACTGGACCTGGGGTTGGTCCGTGATATGGATTACTATACCGGCATGGTCTTTGAGGGCTATACGGCAGGACTTGGCTTTCCTCTTTGTGGCGGCGGCCGCTATGACCGGCTGCTCGGACATTTTGGCCCTGATCTGCCGGCGGTGGGGTTTGCTTTGAACACAGACCACTTGCTTACAGTTCTGCAGCGCCTGAAAAAATTGCCCAACGGCCAGGAACTGGTCTTTGTGGGTTACGATGAAGCGAATCGCGCAACTGCATTTGCCAGAGCAGAAGAGTTGCGGCGTCAAGGCGCCGCCGTGATAGTGGACGTCAAGGCGCGCGACAAAGCCGAGACCGGGCGGGAAGGCAAGAGGCTGGGCGCGGCTGTAACACATTATTATGGTTAGCTTATAACTATTCGCCGTAGCTGCTGTGATGGGAAAAATTGATTATTAAAGGGGAAAGAGGGTTTGGACATGTCAGTGTCAGTGATGCCTTTGGGTGGCGCTTTGAGTGTTGTACTAATGTTCATGCTGTGGCTGGCAGGGGTAGTTTTTCTTGTGGCCACAGTGCTTGCCGTTTATTACTATATAGCAGGCAAAGAGGAGGAATACCGGCGGGCCGGAAAAATAGTTGTTGTTTTATTGGGTGTTGTCTTAGTTTTAGTGGTTTTTTTAGCATTATTTTTGATGCCGACGCTTGGTGGATGAAGGAGTGGCAGCAGTGACTGGTAATGAGTGGTTAACGGTAGCACTGGCCAAAGGGCGTATGTTGCCGCCAGCGCTTAATCTTTTGGAAAAAGCAGGCCTTGGCTGCGGCCAACTGCGGGAAATGACACGCCAGCTTACTTTTGCTTTGGAGGAGCACAATCTGTGCTTCATCCTGGCCAAACCTGCTGATATCCCCACTTATGTGGAGTACGGCGTGGCAGACCTTGGTATTGTCGGCAAAGATGTGCTTCTGGAGCAGGAGCGGGAGCTTTATGAACTGCTTGATTTGCATATTGGCTGCTGTCGGCTGTCGGTGGCGCAAAGAGTTGGCAGTGGCGATTTCCATGGTGGTTATGTAGCTACCAAGTACCCGCGGATTACAGAGCGCTACTTTCAGGGTCAGGGCCGGCAGGTAGAGGTTATCAAGCTGCACGGTTCCATAGAGTTGGCGCCGCTTTTGAACTTGGCCGACGTGATTGTAGACCTGGTTTCTACCGGGAAAACGCTGCGGGAAAACAACTTGGAGGAAGTGGAGACAATTACCCAGATTACCTCTCGCCTGGTCGCTAACCCAGGCAGCTACCAGGTTAAGGGTGAACGGGTGGCGTGGCTGGTAGCCAAACTGGCTGCGGCGCTGGGGGAAGGGAGCGAAAGAAAGTGTTGAAGGTGCTGGAGGCCCGTTTTTTTAAACGACGCTTTAGCCGCCGCACTTTTGACGACTACCCGGAGGCGTTGGCCACGGTGCGGGAGATTATCCGGGCCGTGCAGCTAAAAGGCGACGAGGCGCTACGGTTTTATACGGCGGAATTTGACGGTGCTGTGCTGGAGACGTGGCGTGTCAGTGAGGAAGAGTTTGAACGGGCGGAGCGGCTTGTTGACCGGGATGTCCGGGAGTTGCTCTGCCGGGCAGGAGAAAACATTGCCGGTTTTCATCGGCGCGGTTTGCGTCAATCTTGGCAGGAACGGGGCGCGGATGGCGTGGTTCTTGGTGAGCGCGTCACGGCGCTGGCCAGCGTGGGGGCTTACGTGCCGGGCGGCGGCGCAGCGTATCCTTCCTCAGTATTGATGACGGTCATACCGGCTCGAGTGGCAGGGGTGCGGAAAGTAGTGGTAGTAACGCCGCCGCAGGCCGGAGGTGAGGTAAACGCGAATACGCTGGTGGCGGCGCGTTTGGCCGGAGCTGATGAGGTTTATAAATGCGGCGGTGCTCAGGCTATTGCCGCCCTCGCTTACGGAACGGAAAGCATTCAGTCTGTAGACAAGATTGTCGGACCTGGCAATTTGTTCGTTACCCTGGCCAAGCGGGAAGTAGCCGGGATGGTAGGTATCGACATGCTGGCCGGGCCAAGCGAGGTGCTGGTGTTGGCCGACGATACGGCTCGCAGCGACTTTGTGGCGGCCGATTTGCTTTCCCAGGCGGAGCACGATGTACTGGCGGCGGCTTACTGTGTCACTACCTCGCGGCGGCTGGCGGCAGAACTGCCGCGTGAGCTGGAGAAGCAATGCGTGAAGCTCGCGCGCTGCAGCGTGGCGGCCAAGGCGCTGGCGGAGCAGGGGGCGCTGGTACTGGCAAAAGACATGAGCGAAGCACTGGATATTGTTAATACACTGGCTCCCGAACACCTGGAGCTGCATTTGGCCGACCCCTGGCAAGCTCTTGAGCAGATAGAAAATGCCGGTGCTATTTTTGTCGGCGCTTATACGCCGGAACCACTCGGCGACTATTGGGCCGGTCCGAACCATGTTCTGCCTACAGCGGGCTCAGCGCGCTTTTGCTCGCCTCTTTCGGCAGCAGACTTCCAGAAAAGAAGCAGCATTATTCATTATCCTGCGGCAGCGCTGCTTGGAGCGGCCCGCGCTGTGGAGACCCTGGCGGCCGTAGAAGGGCTCACGGCACACGGGCAGGCGGTCAAGATAAGGAGGGAATATCTTGAACAACAGAAGTGCGACAATAACGCGTAAGACGGCGGAAACAACGGTCAGCGTGACGCTCAACCTAGACGGCAGCGGCCAGGCCGAGCTCGGCTTAGACGTCCCATTTCTGGAGCATATGCTGGAACTGTTTGCCAGGCACGGCTTTTTTGACCTGGAGAGCACTGCTCGCGGCGATTTGGCCGTCGATGCTCATCACACGGTGGAGGACCTAGGGCTTGTCTTAGGGGAGGCCTTCGGGGAGGCGCTGGGTGATAGATCCGGTATCAGGCGCTACGGTGCCTCCCTTTTACCCATGGATGAAACGCTGGTGTTGGTAGCGGTTGACTTGTCGGGGCGTCCGTATCTGGGCCTGGATCTACCGCTGCCAGCCGCGCGTCTTGGCAACTTTGAGTCGGAACTGGTGGAGGAATTCCTGCGCGCTTTTGTGAACAAGGCACGCCTGACACTGCATGTCAGGCTGTTGGCCGGCAAGAATACTCACCATATCATCGAAGCTGTCTTTAAAGGTTTGGGACGGGCTCTCGACGAGGCTACCTCCCGTGAGCCGCGGCTGACAGGGGTGCCTTCCACCAAAGGCGTTTTGTAGAAGAATAAAACCTAGTAAAGCAGCAGGATTTTTTTCTTTTTTTGTGAAATAGAACAGGGGGACGTAGGGTGATTGTGATTGTCGACTATGGCCTGGGCAACCTGCAGAGCGTCCGGAACGGCTTTGTTGCCGCCGGCTTTGACACGCCTATCAGCAGCGACCCGGGTGATTTGGCGAGGGCTTCCGGTTTGGTGTTGCCCGGGGTCGGTGCTTTTGGCCAGGCCATGGAAAACCTGCGCCGAACTGGATTGGCGTCGATGTTGGTGGAGCGTGTTCGCCAGGGCGTGCCGTTGCTCGGTATTTGCCTAGGACTGCAACTGCTCTTTGAAGGCAGCGAAGAAATGGGCGACCACGCCGGACTAGGTCTGCTGCCAGGCAAAGTAGTGCTTTTTCGCAACGGGCGGAAAGTCCCGCAGGTTGGCTGGAACGATTTGCTTATCCGTCGTCCGCATCCACTGTTGGAGGGCATCAAGAGTGGTGACTATGTTTATTTTGTCCACTCTTATTACGTCGGTTCCTGCGACGGGGAAGCGGTCTTGGCCACGGCCAATTACGGCGTGGAGTTCCCGGCAGTCGTCGGGCGGGGCCACGTTTTTGGCCTGCAGTTCCACCCGGAGAAAAGCAGCCGACTGGGCATTAGAATCCTGTCTAATTTTGGGGGGCTTGCGTCATGCTGATTATTCCTGCTGTCGACCTGCGTGCCGGCCGCTGTGTGCGCTTGATTCATGGAGAGTTGTCTAAAGAAACTGTTTATTATGACGATCCCCTGTCTGCGGCGCTGCGCTGGCAGACTGAAGGTGCCGAGCGTTTGCACTTGGTGGACTTGGACGGTGCTTTTGCCGGAAAATTGCAAAATGCCGCGGTTATCGAAAAAATTGTCCGGGCCTTGCATATTCCCGTCCAAGTAGGGGGCGGCATCCGTGACTCGGCCACTGCGGCTGACCTTCTGGCTCGCGGTGTGGAGCGGGTGATTCTTGGCACCGTGGCAGTGACGGAGCCGCAAGTGGTAGCAGAACTCTGTAATCGTTTCCCGGGCCAGGTTATGGTCGGTATTGATGCGCGAGACGGGAAGGTAGCTGTCCGTGGCTGGGTGGAAGAAGCGGATGTTGAGGCAGGAAGCCTTGCTTGCCGCGTCGCGGAAATGGGGGTGCGTGAGGTAATCTATACCGACATCCGCCGCGATGGGACGCTTTCCGGCCCGAACCTAGTGGCTATCCGCCGGCTGGCCGAGTCAGCGCCGGTGAAAGTAATCGCTTCCGGCGGCGTTTCGCGGTTGCAAGATATTGCCGATTTGCTGATGCTGGAAGAGTTTGGCGTAACCGGCGTAATAGTCGGTCAGGCACTCTATACCGACCGCCTAGAGCTTGGCGCTGCGTTGTCCCTGGCCGCAGGAGGCCGGAACAGTGCTTGCTAAGCGGATTATCCCCTGCCTTGATGTACTGGACGGGCGGGTGGTTAAAGGTACTCGCTTTATTAATCTGCGGGATGCGGGAGACCCGGTGGAACAGGCCAAATATTATGACGGAGCCGGGGCGGACGAACTGGTCTTCCTGGATATTACCGCTTCCCATGAAGGGCGTGGCACTATGCTGGAGGTGGTTCGCCGCACAGCCGCCCAGGTTTTTATTCCTTTTGCTGTCGGCGGCGGTATCAGCAGCCTGGAAGACGTGCGCCAAATCCTGGCCGCCGGAGCCGACAAGGTTTCTTTAAACACGGCGGCGGTGGAGAGCCCGGAATTGCTTACCGCTTGTGCTGGGTGTTTCGGGTCGCAGTGCGTTGTTCTGGCCGTTGATGCCAAGTGGAATTCAGCCCTAGACGACTGGGAGGTTTACACTCACGGCGGCCGCCGGCCCACCGGCAGGTCGGCACTGGCTTGGGTGGCAGAAGGGGCCAGGCGCGGCGCCGGGGAAGTTCTGCTAACCAGCATGGACGCTGACGGCGCAAAAGATGGCTACGACCTGCGCCTGACGGCGGCGGTAGCGGAACTGGTCAACATCCCGGTTATTGCCTCCGGTGGGGCGGGAAAACCGGAACACTTTTGCGAGGTGCTCACGCATGGTAAAGCCGATGCGGCTCTTGCAGCTTCTGTTTTTCACTACCGGGAATTTGCTGTGGCTGAGGTGAAGAAATATCTGGCCGAACGAGGGGTGGCTGTGCGGCGATGAACGAAATAAAGTTTGACCAGGCCGGGTTAGTGCCGGCTATTGTTCAGGACTGGCATTCGGGGCAAGTGCTGATGCTGGCTTATATGAATAGGGAAGCACTGCAAAAGACGCTGGAGAGCGGAGAGACTTGGTTTTATAGCCGCAGCCGCAACGAACTCTGGCACAAGGGGGAAACGTCCGGCCATTTCCAACAAGTACGGCGGATAAGCTATGACTGTGACGGAGATGCGTTGCTCGTTCAGGTGGAACAAACTGGTGCGGCGTGCCATACGGGAGCTGCCGGCTGCTTTTTCAGGACGTTGCAGGCCGTCGGCACGCCGCCGGCAGAGCATTTTCTCGCGGAACTGGAACGGATTATCAGCCAGCGTAAAGTAGAGCGGCCGGAAGGTTCGTACGTAGTCAAATTGCTGGAGGCGGGAGTAGACCGCATCCTGAAGAAAGTGGCCGAGGAAGCGGGGGAAGTCATTATCGCTGCCAAAAATGAAGACCGTGCCGAGCTGGTGTACGAAACTGGCGATTTGCTTTTCCACCTGCTGGTGCTGTTGGCCCGGCAAGATGTGGCCCTCTCGGAAGTACTGGCAGAGCTGGCGCGGAGGCACCGATGATTGATTATCATGTCCACACTGTTCGTTGTTGTCATGCTACCGGGAGTATGGAAGAGTATATGGCCGAGGCCGCGCAAAAAGGCTTGCAGGAAATCGGCTTCGCCGACCATTTTCCGCTGGAGTTGCTGGACTTTACGCCGGAAACCCCGGTGACCATGAGCGCCGGGGAGTTGACAGTGTATCTGAGCGACGTGCTGAAGCTTCGGGAACGCTCCGCCGTGCCGGTGCGCCTTGGCGTGGAAGTAGATTACCTGCCGGGCCGTGAAGCACTGACGGAAAAACTGCTGGCCCGCTATCCTTTGGATTACTGTATCGGTTCGATCCACTTTTTGGAGGGCTGGGATTTTACTCACCCGCGCTTTGTGGAGTATTACCGCACTTTCGATGTGGACAAACTGTACCGCAGATATTTTCAGACTTTGCAGGACATGGCAGAAAGTGGCTTGTTTGATATCGTCGGCCACTTGGATGTAGTCAAGAAATACGCTTTTTTCCCGCAACAAGACTGGGATGACTTGCTACGGGAAACTTGCGGCGTGCTAGCCAAAAGCGGTATCTGCGTGGAACTGAACACGGCGGGATGGCGGGCGCCGGTAAAGGAAGCATATCCGAGCGAAGCTTTCCTGCGTGAATGTTTTAGGCTTGGGGTACCGGTAACTCTGGGGTCTGACGCCCACTGCCCCAAAGATGTGGGGGCAGGACTTGAAAAGGCCGTTTCCCTCCTCAAGTCGCTCGGGTTTACAAGTGTAACTGCTTTTGCCAGCCGGAGGCGTACCTCGTTGGCGCTTGGTGACTAACAACCCGAATAAGGCAAAGGCGAATTTGACGCAGTTTGCTTGTCAGTTAAGCGAGCACAATATTGATGACTGGTGATTGCCGACCGACGATTAACTTTATGAGGAGCATTATAGGGCTGTGAGGGCTAAAAACGCTAAACTATCATTAGCATTGCTAATAATTCTTGCCATACTGCTGGCTGGCAGTCATCGGCTGGAGGATCAGGTTGTTCCCCCTGAGCCAGCAGAGTCAGACAGGTCCGGCTACGATGTGATTGTGGTGGGCGGAGAGCCGGAAGGAGTGGCTGCAGCCATAGCTGCTGTCCGTCAGGGGGGGCGGGTGCTACTTCTGGAGCATCGGGACGGCTTAGGTGGCCTGATGACCTTCGGTATGCTAAACTCCATTGATATGAACAAAGACCCGCAGGGAGAGCTCTTAAACCGGGGGATTTTTGCAGAATTTTTTGAAGCGGTGGGCGGAGACTCCTTTGATGTGAAAAAGGCTAAAGAAGTCTTCCGGCGCATGGTGCAAGAGAATCAGGACATTACCCTGTTGCTTAACACTAGATTTGAGAAAGCATTACTGAATGAGCCTGGAACAGCCATCATCGGCGTAGAGGTGACCAGAGAAGGGCAAGCTCAGCGGTTCTTTGCCCCCCGGGTGGTTGATGCCACCCAAGACGCTGATGTGGCGGCCAGCGCAGGTGTTCCGTACACCTTAGGCTCAGAGGATATCGGGATCAGCAAGGCCATGGCCCAAACCTTGGTTTTTGGTGTCGGGGGTGTGGACTGGCAAGAGGTGTCCCGATTTTTAAACCGGGACAATGATCGCCATACCGGAGCCAACGAGGTTAGCGGCTGGGGGTTTGGGCGGGAAATGAAGGGCTATCAGCCGTATAATCCCAGAATCAGGATGCGGGGTCTTAATCTAGGAAGACAGCAGGACGGCACCGTGCTAATCAACGCTCTGCACATTTTTGGGGTGGACGGTCTGGACAAGGAAGCTAAAAAAGAGGCCATCGCCCTGGCAACAAGAGAACTGCCCCGGATAGTAAAATTTTTGCGCAGCAATATCGCTGGGTTTGCTAATGCTTATCTGGCCGTGGTGGCTCCTGAACTATATATCCGCCAGACGCGCCAAATTACTGGAGAATATACGCTGTCCATCCTGGATGTGCTGGAGAACCGCGATTTCCCCGACCGGATTGCCCACGGGTCTTATCCGGTAGACATTCAGTCCACCAGTCCCAAAAACCACGGCTTTATTATCGGGGAACCCCAAAAATATAGCATTCCTTTCCGTTGTCTTGTCCCGCTCAAAGTAGATAACCTCTTAGTGGTGGGCCGTTCTGCCTCCTTTAGTTCTCTGGCTATGGGGAGCGCCCGGGTCATCCCCATCGGCATGGCCACCGGTCAGGCGGCCGGGGTAGCCAGCGTTTATAGCTTGCGGGAGAACATCACCCCCCGGGATTTATCCCGGGATGCAGAGCGTGTGGCTGAGCTACAGCGGTTATTGACCGGTCAGGGCGTCTACCTGAAAGCTTTCAGTCTGCCCAATCCCTGGGCCGGCCATTGGGCCTACCCTTACCTGCAGGCTCTCCTTTCCCTGGGGGTGGTCAGCGGAGGTTACGAGAATAACTGGCGCTTGGATGAACCCATGCCCGAGCAATGGATGGTCGAGATGAGTCTGCAGATATTCGGGCGGCGGGCTCCCGCACAACTAAACCAAGAGGCTTTGGTGGACTTGGGCCGGGAGAGAGGCCTGCTGACGGCGGAGAAGGCTTTAATGATGTTGATGGTCATGCGGGGTGAAGACCCCCACAAGATAAGGCCTGAAGATCTCTACGAGCATTTTGTGACCCAAGGCTGGCTTAGCCAGAATGTGCAGTCCCGGTGGGTGCCGCCAGGCCAGCCCATTACCGTCGGACTGGCCTATGCCCTGAAGGTAGAGACTCTGCGGCAACTAGGCGTTCTGCCTGCGGAATAAAATGGATGATGCAGAAGGCGCTGCTATAATAAATAGAGATGAAGATGAGGTGCGGGGATGAGACTTTCGACTAAAGGCCGGTACGGCGTGCGTGCCATGTTCGACCTAGCCATGCACAGCCAAGAGGGGGCTGTCACTTTAAAAAGCGTAGCCCAACGGGAGCATATCTCGGAAAAATACCTAGAGCATCTCTTTGCCAGCCTAAAGAAAACCGGCCTGATTCACAGTGTGCGCGGTGCGCAGGGCGGTTACCGTTTGGGCCGACTGCCGGAGGAAATTACGCTGGGAGATATCATCCGTGTCCTAGAAGGTCCCATCTCGCCAACGGAATGTGTTATTGATGGGGACGGACACGAAGATTGCGAAAGAGCCTCCGAATGTGTGATGCGCCTAGTCTGGTGCAGAGTGAAAGAACAGATTAATGCCATACTGGACGGCATTACCCTAGCTGATGTTTGCGAAGAGCAACGGCGATTAGGCGGCGAAGGCTACATGTATCATATCTGAGTTGATTTGGGGGAATGAAGATGGAATGGCGCTCTGTAATGACGGTGGCCGGTACAGTGGGGGTGGCATTTACGCCAAACGGGTTGTCTGTTCTGCAGCTGCCGGCGGCAAACAGTCAGCGCTTTTCCGACGTGACGGAAAGCGATTTGGCCTGGCTGTGGCGGCTTCAGGACGATCTGCAGGCTTATTTCAACGGTTCGCCTGTTGCTTTTTCCTGTCCGGTAGATGTCGCCGGTTACCCTCCTTTTTTTGCCCGGGCGCTGGCGGTAACGGCCGCTATCCCGTACGGCGGGCGCCTGACCTACCGTGAGCTGGCCGAAGCCGCCGGTTCGCCGCGAGGGGCGCGGG
>JAGXSQ010000005.1 GCA_018333395.1 Dethiobacter sp. | reverse complement strand
TCTCCGGAGAGATCAAATTGGTATACAGCATTTAAGCCCTTTACCTTTGCAGGATCCACACCTTCCATCTTGGTGCGAATCTTTTCCACTAGCTCGCTAAAAGCTGCCATTTTAGTAAAGCCTCCTTGATTATTGTTTGAGGATACCTTATGTTTGTGTTAAAGCTTGTATGTTTAGTTAAGCCCTTTCCGGCAAAAGTTACTCATCCCTCCCTATGAAAGTGAATTACTTAACCATGTTAACTATTACTGTTGTCAACTATATTATAATTTATATCAGGCTGTTTGTCATTAATTTTTTTTATTTTCTTTATTAATCTATACAGAGGCGAGCTTGGTGTGAAGGTCAGGATTTTTGACAGTGTCACTGTGGAGGAGTAAAATACTTGTGTCTAAAGAGTGATAGGAAACGCCGGTAAAGCTAGTATGCAGCGTGAGCAAGCAAGGCTGATTGGAGAAGTATTATTATGGGTGATTTAATCAATACAGCCTCCCCCCGGGAACTGATCTCCTTATTATCCCGTTATAAATTAAAGCCGCATAAGGGCTTGGGCCAAAATTTCCTGATCGACGGGAATATTATACAAAAAATCATTGCGGCCGCTGATTTGAATCCCGGGGATGCGGTGATGGAAATTGGACCTGGCGCAGGTTCGCTGACATTAGCGTTAGCCTTGCGGCAGGCACGGGTATTGGCCTTGGAGCTGGATCAGGGTTTTGTTAATTTGTTGAAGGATCAACTGCGCCCCTTTGCTCAAGTTTCCGTAATTCATGGTGATGCTCTGAAGGCGGATTATGGAAAATTGTCTGCTCTCTATTTTAATTCCGGCGACACCGTTAAACTTGTGTCCAATCTTCCCTATTATATCTCTTCGCCCCTGATTTACCGTATAATCGAGCAGAGATTTCCTTTTTCCTGTGCAGTATTGATGCTTCAGAAGGAAATGACCCAGAGGGTTCTGGCAAAGCCGGGAGATTCCGTATACGGCAGCTTATCCGTACTATGTCAATACTACACCTTCGGAAAGCACTTGTTTAATGTTTCCAGGAATGTGTTTTGGCCCCGGCCCGATGTCGAATCGGCTGTAATTACCCTTAAACCGCGCTCCCCTATTCTGGAACCTGATGAGGAGGCTCTTCTCCGGCAAATTGTTAGAACTGCCTTTCAACATCGCCGTAAGACACTTATAAATTCCCTCTCCCTAGGATTCTCCTGGCCCAAGATGATTATGGCTCCTCTGATCATGGAAGCTTCTGTCGATCCCGAGTGCCGCCCGGAGACCCTATCTGTGGGCCAGTTTGCAAAGCTTGCGCGGATCATTTATAATTATAGGCGAAGCGAAAACGGAGTTTAGCCTGATCTTGGACTGTGTCCTGGGAATTTTTTAGGGAAAGGTCGGCAGGCAATGATTTTTTTTAGCCCCAGCCGTGGCGAATTGGATTTTCCAGCAGTATTTCAAGATCTTGCAGCCTACACCGGCAGGTTTCCGGAAGACAAATATAAGCTCATTATCGGCACGGATTCCCATTCTTTTCATAATAACGAGGTTATTTTTGTTACTGCTATTATCGTACACCGGGTCGGAAAAGGCGGTCGTTTTTATTTTCATAAACAAAAAAACCGTTACATGGAGAGCTTAAGACAGCGGATTTATTATGAAACCTTTTTAAGTTTGGAAGTGGCTTCGCGGCTGACGGAAAAATTGGCGGAAAATGGTTATAGTGATATGAATATAGAGATTCACTTGGATGTCGGGGAGAAAGGCGAGACCAGGGAGATCATTAAAGAAGTTGTGGGTATGGTAATCGGAAGCGGGTATGATGCTCGTATTAAACCTGATTCTTATGGCGCCACCACCGTGGCGGACAGGTTTACTAAATAAGAGAGGTTGCCGCGGATATCCATTTGCTGGCAGTCAGGCCGATCTTGACAAAAACACCGATATTATGTTAAAATGAAGTTTAGATTAACAACAAGGTGGTTTTATAGTTGGCTACTGATGTCCTTTGTGAAATCCGAAAGCAGCTTGAGCCACACTTAGGGGAACGGATCAAACTAAAGGCCAATCGCGGACGGAGAAAAACATATGAAAAAGAGGGTATACTGGAAAGTATATATCCTTCTATTTTTGTTGTAAGAATCGATGAACAGAACTATTTCCAACGCCTTTCCTTCAGCTATGCTGATGTGTTAACGGAAACAGTTGAACTAAGCTTTAGTGAGGAAATCCGGCGCTGCTCAGTGGGATTGTAATATCTTGGGTATTCTCAAGTTCTAAGTAATTTTGTTTTAACAAAAGACAGCATCAGTAACAAAGTCAATTCGACGGAGGCGGAATAAAATCCGCCTCCGTTCTTATGTTAATAAAAACAAGATAGATCAGACCATGGCAAGTCCTCCAACAATAAGAATGTTTATTTTTGATGCTGTTTAAGAAAACTAATTCCACCACCTGATCAAGCAAAAGGAGTGATGAGGATGCCGCGTCGGCGCTCTGTTATGTCAGAGGCGCTTAAGTATGAGATCGCAGCTGAAATGGGTGTCCTGGAACTGGTCAACCAAGAGGGGTGGGGAAGTGTCTCCTCGAGGCAATGCGGTAATCTCGTGAAAAAGGCGATTGAACGCGCTGAACAGACTCTCCCCAAAATTTGAACAGGTGGAGGGGCTGTCCCCGCCGGGGACAGCCCCTGATTTTTAAGCGCGCTAAGGTCAAAGGCATTACGTTTACAATTAAGAAAGAACGGCCTAATTCGCGTCTGCTCGTTTGAAATATACGTATGTATAAGTGAGACTGTTACGGATAGCATATAGGAGCAAAGCATCTTCGAAGGGCAGGCAGTTATGGCCGGGAAACTGGTAATCATAGGCGGGGCGGAAGATCAAAATCAACACTGTACAATCCTAAAGAAGGTGCTTGAGCTGTCGGAGGAAAGCAAGGCGCGCGTTGCTGTTATCGCGACCGCTTCTGCAAAACCAGCTCAAACAGGACAGGACTATGAGCAGATATTTTATGAATTAGGCGCAGAGTCTGTACGCATACTGCAGGTTTTATCCAGAAAAAGCGCGCAGGATCCTTCATCTGCCACCGCGCTGCGGGAAGCCTCAATAATTTTTATCACTGGCGGCGATCAACTGCGTCTGACCAGCATTTTGGGCGGCACTGCCTTAATGGAAACATTATGGGAACGATTTACGGGCGGAGCAATCCTGGCCGGAACTAGCGCCGGGGCTTCCGCCATGAGCGCCACAATGATTATTGGCGGTGAAGCCGGGCAGCCTCCGCAAAGAGAGCTTATCCATATGTCTCCAGGTTTGGGATTTTTGCCTGGTGTGCTGGTCGATCAGCATTTTGCCCAACGTGGCCGTTTTGGGCGTTTAATTGCGGCAGTAGCCTTAAATCCCGGTTTTTTAGGGATCGGCATTGATGAAGATACAGCAATTATTGTCAGTGAAAACCGATGGCTGGAGACAGTAGGCTCATACGGAATTTCTATAATTGACGGAAGCGGGCTGTTTGAAACAAACATTTCAGAAACTGCCCCTTATGAAACACTGACTTTATCTCCGCTTCAGGTTCATATCTTAGCTCACGGCGCAGGCTTTGATCTGCTGCGCAGACGTTTGATAAAATCTGGTAAAGGAGAACAGGGATCATGGTTTACCGGGAAGCAGGCGCCGCCCGAAGTTTAAAAACTTCAAACCGGCAGGTGGGCTGTTTGCTATGAAAATAATAGAAGCACGGGCAATTGAAGGAGCAAGCATATACAGCTATCGCCCAACTATTAAGCTGATCGTTGACTTAAAAGAAGCAGCTGAAAAAAACTCAAAAGAACTGAAAGGCTTCAATCACAACTTGTTGAAAGCGCTTCCCTCGCTGCGTTCACATTATTGCAGCCGCGGCTATAGTGGGGGTTTTCTGGAAAGATTGGAAGAAGGCACGTATTTGGGGCATGTGCTGGAGCATATTATCCTGGAGTTAATGCATCGGTGTGGGATAGCCACCGGATATGGCAAAACTTTCTCTGGCCCCCAGCCGGGGCAGGCGGAAATAATTTTTGAATACACTGAGTATCGCCCGGCGCTGTATCTGTCTCAGATTGCCGTTAATCTGGTCAACGCGCTTTTAAATGGGAAAAGTTATTCTTTGCATAAAATGCGGGATAATGTAGATCAAATCCGGCAACGTTTTGAACCGGGTCCCAGCACTGCGGCTATTGTAAAAGAGGCAAAGCGCAGAAAAATTCCGGTCACATTTCTGGAGGAGGGCAAAAGCTTACTTGTTTTAGGGTATGGATCTGCGCAAAGAAAAATGCAGGCTACGCTGACCAGCGGAACTAGTTGTCTTGCCGCCGATCTGGCTGGAGATAAGTGCCGAACAAAAGAATGTCTGAAGCGGGCGGGAATCCCCACACCCAGGGGTGAGGTGGTGATGAGCGAGTCTCAGGCTGTGGCTGCAGCAAGTAGGATCAAGGGGCCGGTGGTTGTAAAACCTTGTGATGGAAACCAGGGGAAAGGTGTTTCGCTGAATCTTGCTGATCCGGAAGCAGTTAGCAAAGCTTACCATTTGGCCCGGCGTTATAGCCCCCGGATAATGGTAGAAGAGTATATCAACGGCCGCCATTACCGGCTGCTTGTTGTTGGCGGGCGGATGGTTGCGGCAGCCCGTCTCTTTCCGGCACAGGTCCTCGGTGATGGGAGCAGTACCGTTGCCGAATTAATTAAGCGAGTAAACGCTGATCCGAGCCGGGGTATAGGCCATGCCCGCCCGCTGACCCGGATCGAGCTAAATCAAGAGACCCGAGCGGTTCTGGAGCGCCAGGGGATAAACGAGTATTATTGTCCCGACCGCGGCGAGGTGGTATTGCTGCGCGAGAACGCCAATTTGAGTACCGGGGGAATAGCCTGGGATGTTACCTTCAAGGTTAACCCGGCAAATACTTTGCTGGCTGAAAGAGCGGCAACAGCAATCGGTCTGGATATTGCGGGCATTGACCTGGTTACTCCTGACATTGGCGCTCCAATAACCCTTGCAGCGGGAGCGGTTATTGAAGTAAATGCTGCGCCGGGCATACGTATGCACCTTTATCCTGCTCGGGGAAAGGGGCAAAACGTAGCCGGACCGATACTGGATATGCTATTTACCGACGACTCCTGTGGGCGTATTCCCATAGCAGCCATATCCGGAACAAACGGTAAAACGACTACTGCCCGCATTTTGGCGCATATTTTAAAGTTAACCGGTAAAACCGTAGGTTTGACTACAACAGAAGGTGTTTATATAGGGGATCATTGCATCTGCAAAGGGGATACCACCGGCCCTTTTAGTGCCCGTATGGTTTTGCTGGATGCACACGTAGACGCGGCGGTGTTGGAAACAGCCCGCGGAGGAATTATCCGCGGAGGATTAGGTTTTGAATACAGTGATGTGGCTGTTATTACCAATATTAGTGAAGATCATCTGGGGCAAGATGGATTGGAGACGGCAAATGACCTGGTCTTTGTCAAATCCCTTTTGGTGGAGACGGTTCATTCCAAGGGTGCGGTTATATTGAATGCTGATGACCCCAATGTCTTAAAAATGCTGCCTCGGGCTAATGCTGCGGTTATCCTGTTTGCGTTAAGAGAAGACAACCCGGCTCTTCTTCGCCACCTGAATAAAGGCGGCCGTGGTTTAACCGTGAGAGAAGGGTTTTTAAGTTGGTTTTGCGGCAGCCGTTGGCAAAAACTGGTTCGGGTAAAAAACATCCCGCTAACTGATCACGGCCGGGCGCCGCATCAATTACAAAATATTATGGCTGCTTCTGCAGCGGCCCTGGCCTTAAAAACGCCGCGATCGGCGATTGTCAAAGGGATCGCTACATTCACTTCTTCCGCAGAGCAAAACCCCGGACGCATGAATCTTTATACGCTGCAAAAAGGGCGGTTGCTTTTGGACTACGGACATAATCCGGCGGCCATGGAGGTTACGCTGCAATATGCCCGCCGTTTGGGCTGCCGCCGTCTGTTAGGTGTAATCGGGGTGCCGGGCGACCGTAATAATGATTTGATCAAACGGTGTGGCCAGGTTTGTGCTCACTGCCTTGATCTGGTAATTATTAAAGAAGATCACGATTTGCGAGGCCGCAGACCTGGGGAAACCGCCCGTTTGCTGTGGGAAGGGTGCAGAGAAAACTCTCCCGCATCGAAGGAAATCCGTGTTATCCTAAATGAATCAGATGCAGTATCCCATGGATTAGAGTTGCTGCATGAAGACGATCTGCTTGTAGTTTTTTATGAAAAAAGGGAACCGATCGAAGCGCGGTTGCAGAGTATCCTGGCCGGGAGCGCTGCACATGATTGCCCGGAGCTCTCCGCTGTCCATGGAGTGAATCAATGTACTGGCGAACCGAGAGCCAATACAATAACAGTGGATTAGCTGCAGGCAATATGCATAGCTCCGGAAGGATATTCTGCGGCAAATCAAGAATTGCACATGGATGAAAACAAGTTTAATTGTTCAAGCGCCTGCTAAAATCAATTTAGGTTTAGCAGTGCTGGGGCGCCGGGCTGATGGATATCATGACTTGGCCTCGGTAATGCAGCAGATTTCCTTGTCGGACACCTTGGTATTTACTCCGAGATTTGAGGAAGGGTGGGAGTTTTTTTGTACTGACGCTGCTTTGAGCGGCCCAAACAACCTTGTTTGCCAAGCGGCCGAACTGTTATCCGGGGAGAGCGGCCGGAGGTTGCCGGGTGTTAAAATAACTCTTTATAAGCAAATACCTGTGGCCGCCGGTTTGGGGGGCGGGAGCAGTGATGCGGCAGCAACGCTGAAGGCATTGAACTGTTTTTGGAATTTAGGCTTAACGGATTGCAGATTAAAAGAAATTGGGGCGTCTCTTGGCTCAGATATCCCCTATTGCCTTCAAGGGGGCACCGTTTTGGTCACCGGCAGAGGGGAAGCGCTGGCGCCGCTTACCAGTCTTCCTTTTTATTGGGTGGTTTTGGCTATGCCCAAAGGGTTGCAGCTGTCAACAGCGGCGGTTTACGGCTCTCTGAATCCGGCCCGGGCCAGTAAACCGCCGATATCATATCTGGTTGAGGCGATCAAAGAAGGGAACAGCGCAAAAATCGAAGAATGGTTTAAAAGAGGATTGGTAAATACATTGGAAGAAGCCGTTCTTCCTGACTGTGCCCCAATCTCAAGGTTGAAAGACAGGTTTTTGGAACTGGATTTGAACCCGGCCATGTCAGGCAGCGGTCCTGCCGTATTTGCCCTTACCGACAGTTATCAAGCGGCGCTTTCCGCCCTTCGGATTTTAAAGGAAGAAGAGCTGCGTGCTTTTATATGCTGGACCATACCGTTTAACAGCAGAAAGGAAGACTGAACGATGGTCGATGTCTTGGTTATGGCGGGAGGAAGCAAAGCCGGACCGCTTGCGGATCAGGAAGGCATTACCAATAAAGCATTTATTCCGCTTAACGGCAAACCGATGCTGGCCTATATCCTGGAGGGACTTTCCGCTGCTCCGTCTGTTAACAGAGTTGTGGTGGTAGGCCCTACCCATGATTTGTTTAAGATGCAACAGGCCGGTTATTCTTTTGTTGTTGTTCCGGAAGTAGGGACGATGCTGGAAAATGCCGCGGCCGGCCTGGAAGAGGTAGAACCGGGGCAGCTCTGCCTGGTTGTTACAGCGGATATTCCCCTGTTGGATAACACCGCGGTTGAGGAATTCTTAAAGCTTTGTGAACCCCTGGATGCGGATTTTTATTATCCGATACTGACTCGCGAAAGTTGCGAAAGCCGCTTTCCTGATACAAAGCGGACCTATGTCCAATTAAAGGACGGCGTATTTACCGGAGGCAATGTGGTGCTGCTGAGTCCGGTTTGGTTTTTAAAATACCGTCACCGGTTGGAGAAGTTTATTGCCTACCGGAAAAAGCCGTTGAAACTGTTGCGTATGTTCCCCCCTGTTTTCATTCTTAAGTATCTGTTCCGTTGCCTTACCGTGGCCGATCTGGAAAACAAGCTGTCTCAATTGTTGCAGCTTAAAGCCAGGGCGATACCCTGCGATCTGTTGGCCATCGGCACTGATGTGGATAAACTGAGCGATTTGGCGGTCGTGCGAAAGGCGCTGCAAGAAGCCGGCACCCGGGTCTAGAGATAAGTTTCGCCGCCATTTGTTTGATGATCACTCCCGACTGCCTCATATGCCGTGTCGTTGTTTTGGATTTCCCCCGCATACGGCAGAAAAATGTACTGGCTGATTATTCCTTGTAAGGAGGTAAATACTATGGGACAGCGGTGGGCAGTGGTGCTGGCAGCGGGAGAAGGGAAAAGAATGCATTCCCGATTGCCTAAAGTGTTGCATCCTCTTTGCGGCCGGCCGATGCTCAGTTATATTCTAGACGCCGTAGGGTCAATTACACAGAATGTTATTGTCGTTGTTGGGCACGGCGCGACACAGATCGAGGAAATGATGGGCCCTCGCTGGCGCTATGTTTTACAGCAGAAACAACTGGGCACCGGCGATGCCCTGATGCAGGCTTTGCCTTTTTTGCCGGAGGACGGACTGTTGCTGGTGCTATGCGGGGATACTCCCCTGCTGGATGAAGCGCTGTTAAAGGACTTGTTGGAAACCCACGATTCAAGTGCCGCGACGATTATGACTGCCACGCTTTCTGATCCGGCCGGTTACGGGCGAGTAATCCAGGGTGAAGGCGGGCAAGTGATCCGCATTGTAGAGGATAAAGATGCGTCCGCTGACGAAAGACGGGTTCAGGAAATCAACACCGGCGCCTATTGCTTTAACATAGCTCTGCTAAAGCAATATTTGCCTCAACTCTCCGCCGATAACAAGCAAGGCGAGTATTATCTGACCGATATTATCTCTTTGTTCACAAAACAGCGTCACCGCGTTAAAACATATAGAATTCAGGATTACCGGGTTGGAATAGGTATAAATGACCGCGCGCAATTGGCCGAAGCTTCGAAGATTTTGCGGGAGCGGATTAATTATAGTTTGATGAGGCAGGGCGTGACTATGCTCGATCCGTGCAGTGTATATATCGATTATGGGATTTCTATCGGTTCAGATACGGTAATCTGGCCTCAATCTGTAATTGAAGGATGTACGGAAATCGGCAGATCTTGTTTGATCGGGCCCGGAGTCCACTTAAGAAATGTCCGAATCGGAGATGCCGTCACGGTTCGTCATTCTGTGGTAGAAGATACTGTTTTGTCGGCGGAAGCGACAGTAAGTCCCTTTTCATTTGTCAGAGCAGGAAAAGAATGCGGGTAAGTAGAAGAGATCAGGCAGTACAGGAAATTATTATCTAGTGCAGGAGGATGCGTGGTGGACAGGCTGAAATTATTTTGCGGCAGCGCCAATCGCCGGTTGGGAGATGAGATCTCCGAGTACACCGGAATTCCCTTGGGCAAGGCTGAGTTGGGGCGTTTCAGTGACGGAGAAATATCCATTGGCATCAAAGAAAGTGTGCGGGGGGCTAATGTTTTTCTGATTCAACCGATGTGTGCTCCGGTCAATGAAAACCTGATGGAGCTGCTTATATTAATTGACGCAATCAAGCGGGCTTCCGCCAACTCTGTGAACGCCGTAATCCCATATTACGGTTATGCCCGGCAAGACCGGAAAACACGCGCCCGGGATCCGATTACCGCAAAACTGGTCGCCGATCTGGTTACAGCGGCAGGGGCCAGCCGGGTGGTAGCCATGGACCTTCACGCCGGCCAGATTCAGGGTTTTTTTAACATCCCCTTTGACCATCTCACCGCAGTTCCCATTCTGGCCGAATATTTTATGAAGAAGAAAATAATTGAAGGAGTAGTAGTTTCGCCTGATCTGGGAGGAGTGACCAGAGCCAGGGAGCTGGCTGATCGTCTGAGATTGCCCATTGCGGTTATCGACAAAAACCGGCCTGCTCCCAATCAGGTCGAAGTGATGAATATAATCGGTGATGTGAAGGGTAAGGTGGCGATCCTGGTCGATGATATTATTGATACCGCCGGAACCATCGTTTTAGGCGTAGAAGCGTTGTATGAACAAGGCGCCCATGAAGTTTATGCCTGCTGTACGCATCCTGTTTTTTCCGGCCCGGCTTTGGACAGATTAAAGGAATCGCCGCTTAAGGAGATTGTTTATACAAACTCCATTCCGGCGAATGGCGCAGTGTTGGACAATCGATTTAAAGTTCTTTCTGT
>JAGXSQ010000004.1 GCA_018333395.1 Dethiobacter sp. | reverse complement strand
GAAAAGCTGATAAATCAACATGTTTATGCGTTTTAATTTTCACCCATTGGGTGAAAATTAAATTTAGCTAAAACCCTGATGTTTTCTGATTTTAAGGCCATTTTAAAATTGTTGACGTAGAATCTAGGTGGCAGTATTTGTGATTATTTGCCACCCGGTAGAGGAATTTGCCTAGTGGGCGCATAATTTGTTTAGGGCTTTTTGTTTCGTAGGCCATGGCTGACATCCAAAGCCTCCTCTAGCCGACCGGCAACCTGGGCGACAAAAAAGAAGGACGAAAGCAGAGACGGGAGAGATAAAAAATGGACTTGCTAAAAGGAATCCGCGTGCTGGACTTGACAAGGCTCTACCCTGGACCGTTTTGCACCATGCTCTTGGCGGACATGGGTGCGGAAGTCATTAAAGTGGAAAGCCCTAGCGAAGGCGACTACATGCGGCTCATGGGGCCTATGGACGGAGAGTTGAGTCTTTATTTCCGACTGTTAAACAGGAATAAGAAAAGCATGACGCTCAACCTGAAGAAGCGGGAGGGGGTCGAGCTTTTCTTGCGCTTAGCCAGAGAGGCCGACGTGGTGGTGGAAGGCTTCCGGCCCGGGGTGGTGGAGGCGCTCGGCATCGGTTATCAGGCGGTGCAGTCAGCTAACCCGGAGATCATCTACTGCTCCATCAGTGGCTATGGGCAGGACGGTCCTTACCGCGAACGGGCCGGGCATGATATTAACTACATTGCGCTGGCCGGTATACTAGGGTTGACTGGCAGCAAAGAGGGGCCGCCCGTTGTCCCCAGTGTGCAAATTGGCGATGTCGGCGGCGGCTCACAGATGGCCGTAATGGCGATTTTGGCCGCCCTACTAGCCCGTTTTCGCGGTGGTGGCGGTCGGTATCTGGACGTGGCCATGCTGGATGGGTTGGTGGCCTGGCTACCCTTGGCGGCAGCGGAGTTGTTCGCCGGACGCCCAGCAGAGCGGGGAGGTATGATGCTAAACGGAGGAGTGGCTTGCTATGGCGTGTACCGTACCGCCGATGATGGCTATATGTCACTGGGCGCGCTGGAACCTAAGTTCTGGGCCGAGTTTTGCCGCGCCGTCGGCAGGGAAGACCTGGCCGCGCAACAGTACCAGCCTGACCAGAAGTCGTTGCAGCAAGAAGTGGCGGCTATCTTTAGCTCTCGTTCGCGCCGGGAGTGGGAGGAAATTTTCGAACCTGTGGATGCCTGCTGTGAACCGGTGCTGGGCTTAGCGGAGGCGTTTGCCCATCCACAGTCCCAAGCGCGCGGATTGCTTGGCAGCCAGGTGCTGGCTTTTCCGGTAAAGATAAGCGGACAGGACAGGCGACCGGACGGACCATCTCCTTGTCTCGGCCAGCATACGCAGGAGGTACTGCGGGCAGCATATTACACAGAGCAGGAAATCGCTCTGTTAGTCAGCCAGGGTATTGTCTGAGATTGTTTTTGGCAGTAAGGGGGCAGTTAATGCAGTTCTACGCTGTTTTTGAACAAATCTTGGCTTTGTTTCTGATCTTGCTTGTTGGTTATGGGGCCCGTAAAGCGGGTTTTCTGGACAGTAGGCTGACGAAAGGCTTGTCTGGCCTGCTGCTTAAAATCGCGTTGCCCGCCCTGATTATTTATTCCATGCAGAGGCCTTTTTCTTTCTCCTTATTGAAAGAGAGCGGTGTAATTTTACTGATTTCCCTGGCTATTTACGCCTGTTCCATTTTGCTTGCTTTTCTGTTTTCTTGGCTGCTGGCTTCTCCTCCCGAGGAGCGTGGTGTGTTCCGCTTTGTACTCGTCTTTTCCAACGTGGGCTTTATGGGGTACCCGGTAGTTTATGCCATTTTTGGGGAGGCGGGCGTCTTTTACGCGGCCATTTACAATTTACCTTTTAACCTGCTTGCTTTTACTCTGGGCGTGATCATGATCAGCACCAAAAAAGAAGGTACCCCGGCCTTCAACTGGAGGGTGTTCGTTAACCCAGCCGTGGCTGCCGTATTCGCAGGCTTTTTTTTATTTCTTTTTTCTGTTATTCTGCCGGGGCCGGTCGCTTTGGCGGTGGAGCAGCTGGGTGCGCTAACCACGCCGTTGTCGATGATGCTGGTCGGGGCGCTCTTGGCGACTATGCCGGTCAAACGTATCTTTGTCAACTGGCGGGTGTATGTGGTCAGCTTGCTGCGGCTGCTGTTGCTGCCGCTTATGGTGTGGGTTGCTTTGCGGAGTCTCTCGCTGCCGGAGATGCTGGTAGGGATTCCAACTGTCATTGCTGCTATGCCGGCGGCTGCCAATACGGCTATTCTGGCTGAACAATACGAGGGCAATGCCGCTCTGGCGTCCCAGATGGTTTTTCTTTCCACACTCCTGTCTGTGCTGAGCATCCCGCTGGTGGCGCTGTTGTTGTGAGGAAATAAGGGCAAAACTAGATAAACAGGTTCACGTTTGCGTCTTCAGCTTCCCCGAGGTAGGTGGCCACACCGCCTATTTCCACGCCGTCCAGCAGTTCCTCGTGTTTGATGCCCATTACATCCATGGACATCTGACAGGCCATGAGCACCACGCCGTTGTTTTTGGCCTGCTCAATGAGCCCTTCCAGAGAATCCACGTTTTTCATGTTCATGACCATGCGGATCATCCTTGGGCCAATCCCCAGCATGTTCATGCGCGACAACCCGAGTTTTTGGCTGCCTCTTGGCATCATCATGCCAAACATTCTGGCGAGGAGGTCTTTTTGCGGCGACTTGCCTTTCGGCTTGCGCAGGACGTTTAGTCCCCAGAAGGTGAAGAACATAGTTACCTTCCTGCCCATGGCGGCAGCGCCGGTAGCGATGATGAAAGAGGCGATAGCTTTGTCGAGATCGCCGCTGAAAACTATGATGGTCTTGTTTTGCGGAAGCTGCGCTTGTGCCCCTGGCGTGTTCGGGATGTCGCTACCTTTTGCTATCATGGCCTTGAAAGAGGAGCCTTCTTTTCCGGCGCTTAGCAGCGTGTGGCCCGTTTTGCCACACCAGGCCCGGATGTCATTGACAAAGCCTGGATCTGAGGCGAGTACTTCCAGGACGTCTCCGCTCTTAAGCTGCGCCATTTTTTTGTATACTTCCACAATGGGGCCGGGGCAGGAAAGACCGCAGGCATTGAGCCGGATGGTTTCACCGGCAAACTTGAGCGCTGGCTGACCGCTGTTTTCGGAGCTGTAGATAGCTTGTTTTGTCAAGTCTTGAAAACTCATTTTATCCTCTCCAAACAGGTAGTCTTGTTTTTTCAGGTTTTCTAGGGCTTGCTTTATGGTGTTGTAATGTGTGTAGCCGCCAGTGAGAACCTTGGCTTTAAACCCTTTTTGACTTAGCACTCGCGCTGCCAGATACGCTCTCCGCCCCACCTGACAACAGACGACCACTTCTTTATCCTTATCCAGCTCATTTATTCTGGCGCGCAATTCACCGAGGGGGATATGAACAGAGCCAGCAATATGTCCCAGTTCTCTTTCTTCCTTTTCGCCAACGTCTAGAATGGTGGTTTCTGTGCCTAGGCTGTCAATTTCATGCCAGAAGGCCACCTCCATGGTGCCATCTAGTCTGTTTCCGGCTACGAGACCGGCAACATTGACCGGTGTTTTGGCGGAGGAAAAGGGCGGTGCGTAGGCCAGTTCCAGTTCCTGTAAGTCATAGACTGTTCTCTGGAAGCGAAGCGCTGTTGCCAAGGTGTCCATAGCTTTATCTACGCCGCTGTAACCGACAATTTGCGCTCCCAGCAGCAGGCCGTCCGGCGTGTAGTGCAGCTTGATGGTCATGGGCAGGGCTCCTGGATAGTAATCGGCATTGGATTTGGCATGGGTTACCGTAGAGAGGAAACTAACCCCCCTGCGCTTCAAAGCTTTTTCGTTTTGGCCTGTCGTGGCGATGGCCAAGTCAAAAATCTTGGCGATGGCCGTACCCTGGGTGCCCTGATACAAAGCGGTGCGGCCAGCGATATTATTGGCGACGATACGCCCCTGCTTGTTGGCCGGACCGGCCAAGGGAATGAGCGCGTGTTCGCCGCTGACAAAGTCGGTTACTTCGGTAGCGTCGCCGATAGCGTAAATACTGGGGTCGGATGTCTGCAACCGTGAATTTACCCTGATGCCTCCTCTTTCTCCCAGGGCGAGGCCACTTCCTTCCAGGAAAGCAACGTCAGGCCTGACGCCGATGGATAACAACACCATCTGGCAGCTTACTTTTTTCCCGCTCTCCAGTAGTACTTCAATATCACCTTCGTTTTGCCTAAACTGCGTAACCCCATCGTTTAAATAAAGGTGAACGCCTTTGGCCAGCAGATGACCCTGGACCAGAGCAGCCATATCGTAGTCCATGGTGCCGATGAGCTGCTCCATTTTCTCTACCACGGAGACGTTAAGCCCTGCCGCATGAAGATTCTCTGCCATTTCTAGGCCGATGTAGCCGCCGCCCACGATCACGATACTTTTTGGCGCTTTGCTTGTCAGGTATTCCTTGATGGCGTCGGTATCGGGCATAGTGCGCAGAGCAAAAATGCCGGGACTGTCAATGCCGGGGATTGGCGGACGAATGGGTTTTGCTCCCGGGGACAGCACTAGGTAGTCGTAAGTTTCTTCGTAGCTCGTTCCTTCTGACAAGTTTTTGACTGTAATTGTTTTTTGCGCCGGATTCACGCCAGTAACTTCATGATGCAGCCTGGCGTTGATGTTGAGCAGGGCTTTCATTTTTTCGGGTGTCTGGATAATCAGCGCGGACCGTTCTGCGATAGTCTCGCCGATATAGTAGGGAAGGCCGCAGTTGGCAAAGGAGATATGTCCCCCTCTTTCAAAGATGATTATTTCCGCTTCTTCGTCTAGCCTCCTGAGCCTAGCGGCAGCGCTCGCGCCTCCGGCTACACCGCCCACGATTAATACTTTTCGGGACATTTTTTTCACCCCTTAATTTAGTAGAGGATAAACTTGACTAAACTTAGGCAATTTATATACCCTCACCCGGTATTTATGGCAATCATAACGCATATTTTCCCGGAAGTCAAGACATTCATTGCGGGAGAGGCTCATGATAATTTTGCATCGTGGAAAAGGTCTTTTGTTCTCCCCGTAGAATGGAATAACAGTTCTTTTATTGATTAATGTTTGGATAGGATATTCTGTCTGTCAGCAGGGTGAAAGGGTGAGACGATGAGTACGGAGATGGAAACGGTCAGGGCCGTAGACGATTTGCAAAGAGTAGCAGCTCTTTTTGCCGAACGCCAAAGCGAGCTGAAACATCGCTTCTTAGTTTGCGCTGGGACGGGCTGTATCGTTAACGGTTCTCTGGATGTTTTCCGGGAATTTCAGCGTGTTTTGGAGACGGGAATGGCGGTAGAGGCGATAGCGGCGTGCAGCGGTTGCCAGGGGTTATGCCAGCAGGGACCATTGATGTGCGTTCTGCCGGCGGGTATTTTCTATACCGGTGTTAAGCCGGCTGATGTTCAAGAGATAGTGGACAACGCTATCCTAGGGGAGCCGGTGGAGCGCCTACTGTATAAAAAAGCGGATGGCAGCAGTTGCCTGACGCAGGATGAGGTGCCGTTCTATTTTCGTCAGGACAGGCAGGTGTTGGCTAGAGCCGGTAAGCTTGACCCGGAGGAAATCCGTGAATACATTGCTGCCGGCGGCTATCTGTCGCTGGCCAAGGCGCTGACCATGACGCCGGAAGCGGTGATTGACGAGGTGTCGCGGTCAAAATTGCGGGGGCGTGGCGGCGCCGGCTTCCCTACCGGCAAAAAATGGGCGGAAGCGCTACGTCAGCCGGGTGCGGAGAAATACCTGGTCTGCAATGCTGACGAAGGGGATCCCGGTGCCTTTATGGACGGCTACCTGCTGGAGAGCGACCCGCATGCGGTGCTGGAAGGGATGATTATTGGCGGCTACGCTATTGGCGCCAATAATGGGATGGTTTATGTGCGGGCTGAGTATCCTCTGGCTTTGCAGCGTGTGCGGCGGGCCATTCTGCAGGCGCGGGAAATGGGGTTGCTGGGGAGCAATATCCTGGGCTCCGGTTTTAACTTTGAGGTGGATGTTTTTCTCGGTGGCGGGGTTTTTATCTGCGGTGAGTCTACCGCCCTGATTGCTTCACTGGAGGGTCGGGTGGGAGAGCCGCGACAGAAACCGCCGCACCTGGTAGAGCACGGGTATCTGGGGCGGCCGACGGTGATTAACAACGTGGAGACGTTGGCTAATGTTCCGCTGATTATTAAGGTGGGGGCCGCAGAGTATGCCAAGTGCGGGACGGAAAAGTCGGGTGGCACAAAGATTTTTTGCCTGGCAGGCAAGGTCAACAACACGGGCTTAGTGGAAGTGCCGATTGGCTTGAGTTTGAGCGAAATTATTTACCGGATTGGCGGGGGCATTAAGGACGACAAGCAGTTTAAGGCCGTCCAGACCGGTGGGCCTTCCGGTGGTTGCCTGCCTGCCTCTATTCTGGAAATGCCTACAGACTTTGACGAGTTGTCCGCGGCCGGCTCCATGATGGGGTCCGGCGGGATGATCGTTATGGATGAAGATACGTGTATGGTGGACATTGCCCGTTACTTCCTTACCTTTCTCAAAGATGAATCGTGTGGCAAGTGTTTTTCCTGCCGGGAAGGCATCACTCGTATGCTGGAGGTCATTGAGGAAATTACAGCCGGGCGCGGGACGGGGGAGAGCCTGGAGCTGCTGGTGGAGGTGGCGGAGGCGGTAAAAGACGCGTCCATGTGCGGACTGGGACAGAGCGCGCCAAACCCGGTGCTTTCCACGATCAGGTACTTTCCGGAGGAGTACCGGGCGCATATCGTGGAGAAAAAATGCCCGGCAGGTGTGTGCAAAGCTCTTGTCAGCTTTAGCGTATTGGCGGAAGCATGTACCGGCTGTGGTGTCTGCGCCAGGAAATGCCCGACAGGCGCCGTTTCCGGCCTGAAAGGACAAGCTCATTCCATAGCTGCAAAGTTGTGCAGCAAATGTGGCGTTTGCCTTGATTCCTGCAAATTCAGCGCTATCCAGAGAAGCTAGGGGGAAAACCAATGGTTAATTTTATCCTAAACGGACTGGAAGTGTCCGTGTTGGAGGGAACAACGCTGCTGGAGGCAGCCAGGTTTTACGGCCTGGAAATTCCTACCTTGTGCCATCACGAGGGCCTGACACCATACGGGGCGTGTCGCCTTTGTCTGGTGGAGATTGGTACGGGTAGCCGCTCACGCCTAGTTACTTCCTGTACTTACCAGGCTACGGAGGGTTTGCAGGTCCGGACCGCTTCCAACCGTGTTGTGAAGACGCGTCGGTTGCTGCTGGAAATGTACTTGGCGACCTGCCCGTCCTCTAAAGTGCTGCAGGATCTGGCCTCCAAGCACCATGTGACGCAGGTTAGGTTCCGGACGCGCCACGAGGACTGTATCTTATGCGGTCTGTGCGTGCGGATGTGTGAAGAGCAGATGCAGGCGAAGGCCCTCGGCTTTACAGGACGGGGAGAAAAACGGGAAGTAACCACCTTTTTCCGTAAAAAAAGCCGGGACTGCCGCCTGTGCGGCGCCTGTATGTATATCTGTCCGGTGTGCCAGGCGCGCTGCCAAGGGCCGGAGGAAAAGAGCGCTGTCTGTAATGCGTGCCTGAATCTTGCGCCACCGTGCCTGGAAAAGTTCGACGATATGATGTGTTATCTGGATCCGTGCGTGGCCTGTGAAGCCGACAGTGCGGCCAAAAAATAAATTATTAACAGATTTCAGGAGGTAAAAGCAATGACATTTTCCAAGCCTAACGTGTCGGCTGCCACTTTGACCAAAAACCGGACAGAAGGTGCGGTTAGCCCGTTTAGTGGCATGTGTGCCACCTGTGTGGAAGGCTGCGTCGGGATGTGTGAAATCGGCAAATCTGCCTACCGCGGCCATGAAACCATTTATCCGCAACCTTTCGGCATCATAACTACCGCTTCCGAGAAAGACTATCCGGTCGATTACTCCCATTTTTCCATTATGGGTACGGCTGTGGGCGCTGTTGGCATCGAGGCGGACAGCGATAAAGCAATTTTTCCGGCCGTTAATCTGGAAACGAGGCTGGGGCGTGACCGGGGCATTAAATTAAAGCTACCTTTCGTTATTCCCGGAATTGGCTCTACCAACATCGCCAAGAACAACTGGGAGGGCTTGGCTGTCGGCTCGGCCTTAGCCGGCACCATACTGACCATCGGCGAAAACGTAGTCGGTATGGACCCGGAGGCGCGGTTTGAAAATGGCCGCGTGGTAGATACTGTAGACTTAAAGAAGCGGGTCAGGCAGTTCCAGGAATGGCAGCAAGACGGGTACGGTGCTATCGTGGTGCAGGCCAACGTGGAAGACACCCGACTTGGCGCCCAGGAATATGCGGTTCGGGAACTGGGTGTGGAAATTGTCGAACTGAAATGGGGACAAGGAGCCAAAGACATTGGTGGGGAAGTGAAGATTAGCGACCTGTCTAAGGCGCAGCTGTTGAAAAGACGGGGCTATGTCGTTTTGCCGGATCCGGAAGACCCTGTGGTTATAGAGTCTTTTACTCGCGGTGCTTTCAAGGAATTTGAGCGTCATTCCAGGGTTGGCATGGTGGAGTGGACTTCTTTCCTGGCGCGGGTGGAAGAATTAAGGGCGGCGGGCGCCAAGTATATTTCCCTGAAGACAGGTGCTTACCGGCCGGTAGACCTGGCCCGCGCGGTGAAATTTGCTTCGGTGGCCAAAATTGACTACCTGACGGTAGACGGTGCCGGTGGCGGTACCGGTATGAGCCCCTGGCGGATGATGAATGAGTGGGGCGTACCTATTGTAGAGCTCCATTCGCTGACTTATAATTACTGTAAGCGCCTGGCGGCTCGTGGCGAATACGTGCCGGATGTTATCTTTGCCGGCGGCTTCACCATGGAAGACCAGATTGTTAAGGGACTGGCTCTTGGCGCACCTTTTGTGAAGGCTATCGGTATGGCCCGTTCGCCGATTGCTGCGGCGATGGTGGGCAAAACGATCGGCAAGAAGCTTGATGAACGGAAGCTGCCCGTCTATGTGGAACGGTTTGGCACTACGGTGGAAGAAGTTTTTGTCACTGCCGCGGAAATGAAGCACCAACTAGGGGCAGAAGCTTTTGCCAAAGTTCCCCCGGCGGCTCTGGGGCTGTACACTTACTATGAGCGGCTGGCCCAAGGTACAAGGCAACTGCTGTGCGGCAGCCGGAAATTTAGCTTGGAGCATGTCAGCCGCAATGACTTGGCTGCCCTGACCAAAGAAGCAAGCGAAATCAGTGGTATACCATATGTGATGGACCTGGATCGGGAAGAAGCGGAAGCAGTTTTAGACGGGCGACTCTAAAAGATGGGAGCAGGAAAAATGTGTAAGCAACAGGCACAGGAAGTCCTGGATCTGGACCAACTGATTGCCCAGAACCGGCGTGCGATCATCAACATCCTCGTGGCTATCCAGGAGCGGTACCGTTATCTGCCGGAGTCCGTCCTTGCTGAACTGGCTGACAAACTGGGTATGCCGTTAATTGAGATTTACAGCTTGGCCACATTTTACAAGCTGTTTTCGCTCACCCCGCGCGGCCGCCACCAGATCGTGATCTGTACGGGAACGGCTTGCCATGTCCGCGGCAGTGAAAAGCTGGTGGATGAAGTTTCCCGTTGCCTTTGCCTCGAACGCGGCGAGACGACGCCAGATGGCGAGGTTTCCCTGGATACCGTTAACTGCCTAGGGGCCTGCGCGCTTGGCCCCCTAGTGATCGTGGACCAAAAATACCATGGAAACATGGCCGTTTCGGAGATGAACAAGATCATCCAGGAACTTAAATAAGCGGAAGCCCCCGTCACGGGGGCTTCCGCTTATTTAAGGCAGGTTCTACTCTGAAAACACTCTCTGTCATTCCTGCGAAAGCCGGCATCTGCGTGATTTTCCCTTCCTGGTGGTGCCGCAGACGGCACGGGTGTCTATTCAAAGTTAATCTTCCAGGAGCAAACCTGCACAGGCTAATCGACTGTTGGTAGAACAAGTTTGATGTGCAACTCTTTCAGTTGACGTCCACTAACGGAAGCCGGAGCGCCGGTCAGCAGACAACTAGCGCTGGCCGTCTTGGGAAAAGCAATGCAGTCGCGGATGCTTTGTCTGCCTGCCAGCAACATCACCAGCCGGTCGAGTCCTAGCGCAATGCCCCCGTGCGGCGGTGTGCCATACTCAAAAGCTTCCAGAAGAAAGCCGAACTGTTCCCGCGCCTCCTCCTGCGTAAATCCGAGTAGCGTAAACATCTGTTCCTGCACTTCGCGTCGGTGGATACGGATGCTGCCGCCGCCAATCTCCACCCCGTTTAGCACTAGGTCGTAAGCTTTGGCCAGAGCCGCCCCCGGGTCATGCGCAAGCTTTGCCAGGTCCTCATCGCGCGGCGCAGTAAAGGGGTGGTGGTTGGCTACGTACCGCTTTTCGTCCGCATCATATCCCAGTAAAGGGAAATCGACCACCCAGACAAAGCTCCATTTTTTCTCCACCAATAAACCAAGCCGCTCGCCGAGGTGTAAGCGCAACGCGCCCAGTGCCGCCCAGGCCGTTTTGACTTGATCCGCTACAAAAAGCAGTAGGTCCCCCGGCTGCCCGCCAAGCAGCGTGACGACTCCGTTCAGTTGTTCCTCGGTAAAGAATTTGGCAATGGGTGAGCGGACACCGCCTGTCTCCACAAAAAAGTAAGCCAGCCCCCTCGCGCCAAACTGTGCTGCGTGCGCCGTCAGTTCCTCGATTTCCTTTCTGCTGAAGTGCCCGCAACCGGTGGCGTTAATACCTTTAACCACCCCTCCTTCCGCCAGCACCTGACGGAAGACTTTAAACTCACTCTCTGCCACTACCTTCGAAACGTCTTTCAGTTCCATTCCGAAACGCGTGTCAGGCTTGTCGCTGCCAAACCGCTCCATAGCCTCTTGATAGGTAAGCCGCGGAAACGGGACAGTAAGCTCTACGCCGAGAGTACCGGCAAATAGCGTGGCCACCATTTGTTCCATCAGCGTCAGCACCATTTCCTGGTCACAAAATGATAGTTCAATATCAATCTGGGTAAATTCTGGCTGACGGTCAGCGCGCAAGTCCTCGTCACGGAAGCAACGGGCAATCTGGAAATAGCGCTCTAGGCCCGCTACCATCAAAAGCTGCTTAAACAACTGCGGCGATTGCGGCAGCGCAAAAAAACTCCCGGCATTTACGCGGCTTGGCACCAGGTAGTCCCTGGCGCCTTCCGGCGTGCTACGTGTCAGCATGGGCGTCTCTACTTCCAGAAACCCTTTCGCATCTAGAAAATCACGCGTCAACTTGCAAATGCGGTGACGGAGGGTGAGGCCAGCTAGCATTACTGGCCGCCGCAAATCAAGATAGCGGTACCTTAAACGTACGTTTTCATCGACGTCCACGCCATCCTCCAGATAAAAGGGCGGTGTCTTGGCTTTGTTTAATATCACCAATTCCTCCGCTAACACTTCCACTTCGCCGGTAGCCAGTCTCAGGTTAACTGTCTCTGGCGACCGCGCCAACACCCGTCCTCGCACCGTCAGCACAAATTCGCTGCGGACTTCTTCAGCGACAGAAAAAGCAGCTGCCTGTTTTGAATTAACTACCACCTGCACAAGACCGCTACGGTCGCGCAAGTCAATAAAGATCAGCCCGCCGTGATCGCGGCGCCGCTGCACCCAGCCGTTTAGCGTCACGCTTCGGCCAAGCTGCCCGCTCCCGAGTTCTCCGGCATAAATGTCTCTGAACTGCGTCATCTCTAATCCTCCTTCAGCAACAAGGTCAGTCGCGGTGCCAGTTCCGAAAGCGCCACCGCTTCCTGCGTTCCGCGCCGCATATCCCGTATCACAGCCTGCTTGCGGGCCAGTTCCTCTTCCCCCAGGATGACAAGGAGCCTAGCGCCTTTCCGGTCGGCAAACTTCAGTTGCGCCCGCACGCTCCGGCCCAGATAATCCTTATCGGCCACGAGACCTGCCTGGCGTAATGCCATAACTACCTTCAGCGCCTCCCTGCCTGGAACATCCCCGGCCGTGGCCACGAAAACGGCCAGTTTGTCGGCGGCAGGCGGCATCACACCTGCCGCCTCCATTGCCAGTAGCGCCCGCTCGATTCCCACAGCAAAGCCGATGCCAGGAAGATCTGGGCCGCCAATGGCTGCCAGCAGATGGTCATAACGCCCGCCTCCGCACAGTGAGCTTTGCGCCCCCAGAACGGGCGAAACAATCTCGAAAGCCGTTCTAGTGTAATAGTCCAGACCTCTGACCAACCTAGCGTCGACTACATAGTCTTCGCCGAGTGCTGAAAGCGTCTCTCGTACCTCCTGGAAATGCTCCGCGCACCCTCCGCACAAATTTTCCAGCATGGACGGCGCACCTTCTGTCAGAGTCCGGCACTTTTCCCCTTTGCAGTCCATAATGCGTAAAGGGTTTTTAGCGTAGCGCTCCACACAGTCAGCGCAGAAATCGGCTAGCTTATCGGCCAGCCTCTCCCGCAGCTTGTCCCGGTAAGCCTCGCGGCACGACGGGCAACCTACGCTGTTAATACGCAGGGAAAAATCAGACAACCCCAACGCCCGGAAAAAGACGAGCGCCAGCGCCATTACCTCGGCATCGACTGTTGGGTCGCTTGCGCCAAAAACTTCCACTCCGAACTGATGAAACTGCCGGTAGCGACCAGCCTGCGGCCGGTCGTAGCGAAACATGGGACCCGTATAATACACCTTCACAGGTTGCGCCTCTGCCGCTAGGCCGTGCTCTAGGAAAGCCCTGACGACCGGTGCCGTTCCCTCCGGACGCAGCGTCACCGACCTCTCGCCCCGATCCTGGAAAGTATACATCTCCTTGGCCACAATATCTGTTACTTCCCCCACGCCTCGCAAGAACAGCTCCGTATGCTCGAAAATGGGTGTGCGAATCTCTGTGTAGCCAAAAGTGCGGCAGACCTCCGCTGACTGTCTTTCCACAAAACGCCAGCGCTCCGCCTCTGCCGGCAAAATATCCCGCGTCCCCCTTGGAGCCTTCGTCAACACTTCAATCACTCCTTACCAGACACATATCCAGTGAAAAAGCCTCCGCCGGGAGGCTGAAATTACCGAAAATTAGCCGATAGCCCACGGTTTCAAGCGTGGTATGAGGGCGGCCTTCGTATCGCTTTTCCCTCTCATATTTTTGTTGTCTTTAAGCAGAAAACTGCTAAAATATAGGCATAAGACAATAATACAGAAGGACTGCAACCACCGTTTCCTTAATAAATTATCGTTTCGTTTTCTGTCCCATGTATAGACACAAAGTCCTGTATCTCCGCACCTCTGGCAGATGGTCATAGTCTGCCAGCCGAGTCTGCAACTCCATTCTAGACAATAGAGCGGGGCTTGTCAACTTTAACAGGCAGAGTCCGAGGAGGGCTTGCAGGGAAATGCTACTTGTTTGTGTCGAAAAAATATGCTATAATGACAACACAGAAGCACCTGCTATGTTTGTGAACTACCCGTAAAGTTTTGAGCTAACACTTTGTAGAGGGGAGCCCGGCTCTAGTTGTGGCGCATAAGCCTCCTTGGGGTGGACATGTAAAGCAACTAGGAGGGCACCCACTTGTGGGGAGAGCAGTTCAAAACTGACGGTTCCACGGCATAGTGGGGCTTTTTTGTTTTGTACGCAGGTTGTAAAGTGCCCAAGATGACGATATAATCTGATAAGAAGATGACTCAAGGGGTGTTATCATGCGGGAACGTCAGCAGATTGTGAACCGCTTGTGCAGGATTGAGGGACAGGTCAGAGGTGTCCGTAAGATGGTGGAGGAGGAGCAATCCTGCGCAGAGATTATGATGCAGATTGCGGCCGTCAAAGCGGCCGTCAGCAAAGTAGGTGTCCTTATTTTTCAAACACACTTTCGCCATTGTCTGGAACAGTCGGCCCAAGAGGGCGAAAAAGAAGAGTTTATTGAAGAAGTGATGGAGTTGCTCGGTAAATATATCAGCTAGAGCGGCCGGGAGGTGAAAATAGTGTCCCTGCAAAAAACTTTGCAGCGCATTTTGCAGATGATTAAAGAGCGGGATACCAATCTCAAGGAGTTTTTTGCCAATCTTCACCCCAGTGATTTCGCGGAAATCGTCGCCGATTTGACAGACGAAGAAAAAAGAGATCTCTTTGAGTTGCTCAGTGATGAAGAGGCGGCCCTGGTCATTCAGGAGATGGAGGAGATAGACCAGGTAGTCTTGTTCCAGTTGCTCAGCAAAAAGAGGGCTTCCGGCATTTTAAAGGAAATGTCCACGGACGATGCGGCTGACCTGATTGGTGAGCTGCCGGCGGACGATGCCAAGGAACTGCTGAAGATGATTGAAGAGGACGCTGCAGAAATTCGCGGCCTGCTCAATTATCCGGAAGAGTCAGCTGGCGGCATTATGACCACCGAGCTGATCTCTTTCCCCGAGGCGATGGTGGCGGAGGAGGCCATCCGCCGGCTGCGTGAAATAGCTACCGAGGCGGAAACAGTTTACTATGTTTATGTGGTAGATGAAGAGAACAGATTAATCGGCGTGTTGTCTTTGCGCGAATTGATTTCCGCCGCCGACGGTACGCGCCTGGCCGAGATTATGCGCAAAAGCATCATTAGCGTTCCGGCGGACATGGACCAGGAAGAAGTGGCCAGAATAGTTTCCAAGTACGATTTGCTGGCCGTACCGGTTGTCGACGAAAGACAGCGTTTGCTCGGCATCATTACGGTTGACGACATCTTGGATGTTGTCGAGCAGGAGGCTACAGAAGACATTTACCGCCGGATTGGAGCCACGGAGATTGATAACGTGGACTTGATGGCGGCCTCTGTACTGCGGATTATCACCAAACGTTTACCTTGGCTGATTATTACCCTTATTGCCGGGCTTGTTTCTGGCAGCATCGTTGGTGCTTTTGCGGAGGCAATTCAAACCGTGGTGGTGCTGGCCATGTTTATCCCGGTGATCATGGATATGGGTGGCAATGCCGCTAGTCAGGCTTCCACCGTCTTTGTGCGCGGCGTGGCTACCGGGGAAATTGAGAGGAGCGACCAGTGGCGTTACTTCTTCCGGGAGGTACGTGTCGGATTGACGATGGGGACAGTCTGCGGGTTGCTCGTTGCTGTGGCTGCCGGACTGTGGCGACAGCAACCGGCGCTGGGCCTTGTTGTCGGCATAGCTATGTTTGCCACGGTTACGGTTGGTGCTGTTATCGGCACGCTGGTGCCGTTGTTGCTTCATCGGTTTGGCCTTGATCCGGCTTATGGTTCCGGACCGCTTGTGACATCCATTAAGGATGCGACCGGCCTGACGATTTATTTTTCTATCGCTTCCATCTTTATGCGGTATCTTGTTTAGTATTGACAAGAGGACTTCGCCGCGAGATAATAGGCGTAAGTCATATACCCTGAGGGAGTATCATGGAGCAGGAAAGCTTGACCATATTATTCGCTTTCGTCGCCGGGATCGCCGCTTTTTTTTCGCCTTGCCAGCTGCCGCTACTGCTGTTGTACCTTGGCGTTCTTAGTGGTTCTGTCGCCGGGGAGGATGGTCTCCCGCAAAGAAACAGAGTCGTGTTCAACAGTGTCAATTTTGTGGCCGGTTTCAGCCTTGTCTTTGTCGTTCTTGGCTTGCTGGCAAGTTGGTTTGCTGCTTTTTTCGCGGTTTGGGGCCTCACGTTGCAGCGCCTGGCGGGAACGATGATCGTTTTGTTTGGTCTCTACCTAGCCGGCATATTTAGGCCGGCACTATTTAGTAAAGAGCGGCGTGTCCGTTATGTGCCCAAAGTTGCCGGACCGGGTACTTCTTTGCTGATGGGCGTGGCCTTTGCTGCTGGCTGGACGCCCTGTATCGGGCCGGTGCTCGGCTCGATTTTGCTGTTGACGGCAGTAACAGGCGGGGGAGTGTCCCTGCTCGCGGCGTTTGCCTTGGGGCTTGGACTGCCTTATCTGCTGGCAGCGCTGCTTGTGGAGCGAACTGGACGCTGGGTGAGTCGTTTTGCTGTCTGGCTGCCGCACTTGCAGCGCATTTTTGGCCTGTTCATGGTCGTAGTTGGTGTAGCCATTTTTTTCGGGCTGTTGACACGCTTGGCTGCTTTGGCCTATTAAAGCTTAAAACCGGAGGGTGCGATGAAAAGGTATTTGCCCGCCATTTTGGCGTTGTTGATTGTGACCCTGGCCATTCCTATGCTGGCGCAACTGCGCCGTGGCGGCCTGGCTGAGGGACAGAAAGCACCGGAATTTACGCTTTCCAGGCTGGATGGTGGTAGTGTCAGTCTTGGGGACGTGCGTGGCCAGGTCGTATTGCTTAACTTTTGGTCGGCTGCTTGTCCACCCTGCCGGGAGAAGATGCCGGCCATGCAGCAGCTTTATGAAGACCTGCGAGAGCGGGGGCTGGTCATCCTTGCTGTCAATGTTTATGACTTGCCTGCTCTGGCCAGAGAGTTTATCCGCCAGAACGGCTATACTTTTCCTGTGCTAAAGGATGACGGAAACGTGGGGCGGCTTTATGAGGTGCGCTATATACCGAAAACCTTGCTGGTGGACAGGGAGGGGTTCATCCGCCTTATCCGTATTGGCCCGCTGGAGGAACAGGATCTACGCGTTTTGGTGGAAAAGTGGCTTTGAGGCGGGCGGCAGTGTTGAGTTCCTGTGTCTTTGTTGTGGGTTACAGGGTCTTTGCAACGCGAGAGGCCTCCACCTGTGGAAGAGATGTTCCAGGTGTTTTGTCCAAGGTGCGGAGGCCGGGTTCTGACCCCTCATTTTGAGAAAGAAAAAGACTCGTTGCTGCTGACAGTTTAAGTTGAACGGACATCAAGCCAAAAAGACAGGAAAAATCCTGTCTTTTTTTATTTTTTCGAGCAATCAGGAAGGAATCTTTAAGATTGATGCAGAATCCTTCGCAGAAGTGGTGGGATGTGGTGAGTTGTGGTGGTAGAGGGAGGCTCCGTCCATGTTTATAGGTGAACATCAGCATAGCTTGGATGATAAGGGTCGCCTGATTATGCCGGCCAAGTTCCGGGAGGGGCTCGGTGAAAGCTTTATTATCACCCGTGGGCTGGACAATTGCCTTTTCGTCTACCCTCAGCAAGAATGGAATGTTCTGCAGCAAAAGATGAAATCCCTGCCCTCAACTAAAGCTGATACGCGAGCCTTTGTTCGTTTCTTTTTTTCCGGGGCGTCCGAATGTGAGGTGGACAAGCAGGGACGAGTGCTGATTCCAGCCAGTTTGCGGGAATATGCCCGACTGGGAAAAGATGTGGTTGTTGCTGGCGTTTCTTCCCGGGTGGAAATTTGGGCCGAGGAAGCTTGGCGGCAATATAGGGAAGAAACGGGACAAAATATGGCGGCTATTGCCGAAAAAATCATGGATATTGAACTGTAGGCTACAGAAAGCTGGCAGGATGGTCGAGGTGGAAAGAATGCCCTTTGCTCATGAACCGGTCCTTCTGGCAGAAGTGTTAGCGGTACTGGAGCCACACCCCGGTGAAACGTTTGTGGACGGTACAGTGGGTGGTGGTGGACACAGTCTAGAGATTGCCAAAAGGATTGCCCCGGGAGGAAAACTAGTGGCGATCGATAGGGACGGGGAGGCGTTGGTGGCGGCGCGTCGCCGACTACAGCATTTTAGTGAGGAAACAATTTTTGTCCAGGATAATTTTTGCCACCTAAAAAAGATCCTTTTGGCGCTCGGCATGGAGACTGTGGACGGAGTCCTTTTAGATGTGGGTGTTTCCAGTCACCAGCTTGATGAGGAGGAGCGGGGATTTTCTTATCACACGGATGCGTTGCTCGACATGCGCATGGACCGCCGCGGGGGGAGCACAGCGGCAGATCTGGTTAACACTTTGGCAGTCGGGGAGTTGGCGCGGATTATTCGTGATTTTGGTGAAGAGCTGTGGGCCAGAAGAATAGCGGAATTTATTGTGGCCCGGCGTCAGCGGAGTGGTCCACTCCGTACGACCGGGGAGCTGGTAGAGGCGGTCAAGGCGGCGATTCCTGCCAGAGCCCGTCGTCATGGTAAGCACCCGGCTAGGAGAACTTTCCAGGCTTTACGCGTGGCCGTCAACGATGAGTTGTCGGCGCTGGAGCGGGCCGTCAGCGATGCTTTGGATTGCCTGAAGCCCGGCGGTCGCTTGGCGGTAATTACTTTTCATTCCCTGGAAGACCGCATTGTGAAGAAAATTTTCCAACGAGCCTCCAACAGTTGCCAGTGTCCGCCCGGGTTGCCCCAATGCGGCTGCGGCTGGAAGCCGCTCGTAAAAATGCTGACGGGAAAGGCTCTCCGGCCGACGGAGGCAGAGGTGGCAAGAAATCCGCGAGCCCGCAGTGCCAAGCTGCGGGTCGTGGTGAAGTTCTAAAGCAAAGGGATGGTGAATAAGTTGTCGGTAACCGCAAAAAGAGCGGCGACGCAGTCTTATTATGAGCTGCAACGCAACCGGAAGAAGTTTTTTGCCAGAAAACAACAGAGAACAAGCTTGGCGGCAGCAAAGCTGCGTTTACTCGGCGCGGTAGCTGGCGTGGCGCTTTTTGCCGCCCTCCTAGTTGCTCAGTATGCGCAGCTGGTTCAGCTCAATTATCATACGGAAGCTCGCAGCCGCGAATTACGTGTTTTACAAGATGTTGGCCAGCATTTACAATTAGAAGCAGCGTCTCTCCGCTCACCGGAGCGCTTGGAAAAAATCGCTCTGGAGGAAATAGGGTTGCAGTACCCGGGCCAGAACCAGGTGATGATGCTTGCTGCCGGGGCTTCATTGGAGGCAGGAAATTAGATTAGGAGTGCGATCTCCGGGAGGGTTAGTCTTTGAGTAGAGCCCAGGTTACGCATCTGGCGGTAAAAAAAAGGCTACTTTTCCTTTTAGGGTTGCTTTCTTTGGTCGTTTTGGGCTTATTTTTGCGGCTGGGCTTCATCCAGTTGGTGTTGGCCGGGGAACTTCAGGCTAAGGCTTGGGAGCAGTGGAATCGTGGCGTTCCGGCGCGCGCGCCACGCGGGACGATTTTCGACCGGGAAGGACGCTTGATGGCTGGCAGCGCCAGCGCCGAATCGGTGATGGCGTTGCCGAGAGAAATCGCTGACAAGGAGACGACGGCACGCCTGTTGGCCCCCGTGCTGGGAACAGAAGAAGACAGGCTTTATGGGCTTCTCAACAAAAAAAGTTTTTCGGTGTACCTAAAAAGACTGGTTGATGAAGAGACCGCTCAGGCTGTGCGCGAGTTGGATCTGCGCGGCATTACTTTTTCCAAAGAACCGCGGCGGTTTTATCCCCATGGCCGCTTAGCGTCACAGCTTTTGGGCTTTGCCGGCATTGACCAAGGTTGGAGTGGCCTGGAGCTTTATTACGATGAAGAATTAAGTGGTCGAGATGGCCGCATTGAGTTCCAGGCGGATGGGCGCGGACGCCAGATTCCGCAGGGCATACAGCGGTTTATTCCTCCGGAGGATGGCCGGGACTTGATCCTAACCATTGACCAGACCATCCAGTTTATTGTAGAGCGGGAAATGGATCGGGTTATGGCGGAGCTTGAACCTAAAAGTATGGTGGCTATCGCTCTTGACCCGCGTAGCGGAGAGGTGTTGGCCATTGCTGCTAGGCCTGACTTTGACCCTAACAGATATAGTGAGTTTCCGCAAGAAACATGGCGGCTGTCTCCTGTCACCAATACCTTTGAGCCCGGGTCCACTTTCAAGCTGGTTACGCTGGCGGCAGCGCTGGATGAAGGGAAATTTCGCGCTACCGAGCCTTTTTACTGTACAGGTTACATTACAGTGGCTGGTCTCCGCATGGGTTGTTGGACGCGG
>JAGXSQ010000003.1 GCA_018333395.1 Dethiobacter sp. | reverse complement strand
AAGGTCTTTTTCAATGAGTTCAAAAATCCCGTTACTTTTTGCGTTCTCAAGAAGCAGAAAAAGACCCGCATTCGATGTTAAATTTTTAGCTTTAAAATCAATTTTATTGACCATAATTAAGACCCCTTTTCACTACTTTTCTTACTACTATTTTACCATATTTTAAGTGTGAAAAGCTGATAAATCAACATGTTTATGCGTTTTAATTTTCACCCATTGGGTGAAAATTAAATTTAGCTAAAACCCTGATGTTTTCTGATTTTAAGGCCATTTTAAAATTGTTGACGTAGAATCTAGGTGATAATAATCCTGGGCGGCGCCGTGAGTTGCTACCAACTGGACATTATGCCGCAAAAGCTCAGGCAACAGTTCATCTAAAGTAGCCTCCACCACCGGCAAACGCAAAATAGCGCCCATCCCCGCCCTAAGCGCTTTGGGGTTTGCGGCGTCTACCGTGCCCGGTAAAAGCACTGCTCCACCGGCTCCGGACGCCGCCGCCGAGCGCAACATCGTACCGAGGTTTCCTGGGTCCTGCAGTCGGTCAACAACCAGGACTAGCGCGGGAGAAACAGCAAAAACGTCTTGCAACACATATACAGGCCGCCGCGCCGCAGCCAGAATGCCCTGTGGAGTTTCGGTATGCGCTATGTCCCGGAAAATCTTTTCGGCAATGCGGCAGACCGGTATGCCAGGCGGCAATTCATCCAAAAAAGAGAACTCATTCTGCAGGCAACTTTCTGACAACAGAACTGCCTCAAAAGGGGTGCCGCACAAGATGGCCTCTTGGACAAGGCGAGCGCCCTCCAGAGGCAGAAGCCCCGTTTCTTCTCTGGCTTTACGTTTTTCAAGGCTACGATAAAGCCTGACAAACGCGTTCTGTGCGCTACTAATGAGCATGCTCAAGTCAATCCCTGCCCAGCGCCTGAATTTCTTCGTTTTGTCCGACAACGATCATTACATCACCATGTTGCAGCCGGTCGGTAGCATCAGGTGAGATATTGATTTTTTTGTCCGCCGAACGAATGGCCAGAACATTCAACCCGAACCTGGCCCGCAAATCGAGTTCACGAAGTGATTTTCCTACCATTTTTTGCGGGACAATAATTTCTACAATACTGTACTCCGGCGACAACTCAATAAAATCAAGAACATTGGCTGCCACCAGATTGTGGGCCACACGAATACCCATATCACGTTCGGGAAAGACAATTCTGTCTGCCCCGATTTTTTGCAGCACCTTGCCGTGAAGCACTGTCCTCGCCTTGGCCACAATGTAGTTAACGCCAAGCTCTTTAAGTAGCAAAGTGGTAAGAATACTAGCCTGGATGTCCTGCCCAATGCTGACGATCACCACTTCAAAATTTGTAATCCCCAGAGACTTCAGCGCGGCCTCATTTGTGGAATCAGCCACCACGGCATGAGTAACCTGATCAACGATGCCTTCCACCTTTGCTTCACTGTTATCGATGGCCAGCACATCATTGCCCATCTCATAAAGTGTGGTAGCCACGCTAGCGCCAAAACGCCCGATACCAATCACAGCAAACTGTTTGGGCCTCATCTTTTCATCTCCTTAGCCGATCATAATCCGTTCCGACATGTAACGAAACGGTTTCTTACGCGGGTGGGCCAAGGCAAATACCAAGGTTAGCGGACCTACTCTGCCAATGAACATCGTAATAATAATCAGTACGCGGCCAATTGGCGAGAGATCAGGAGTCACCCCTGTAGAGAGACCCACTGTGGCAAAGGCTGACGTGGTTTCAAACAGTATATCCAGTAGCGGCTTCTGCTCGGTCACAGTCAAAATCAAGGTCACAAGCAAAATAAGGGACAGGGAAAACATAACCACCGACAGAGCTTTAACGAGAAGGTCTCCGGGAATTCTTTTTTTGAACATCGTGGACTCCTCATCGCCACGCACCATAGAAATGACAGCAATTACTATGGTGCCAAATGTTGTCGTCTTGATGCCACCGCCTGTTCCGGCAGGTGACGCTCCGATAAACATCAGTACAATAGTGAAGAAAAGCGTTGCTTGGGTCAAAAGTCCGGTCGGTACAGTATGAAACCCGGCTGTCCGCGGGGTAGCAGCGGTAAAAAAGGCATGGTAAAGCTTGCCCCCAAAATTAAACCGTCCCAGAGTTTCCGGGTTGCTGTATTCTAATAACAAGATCATCAGCGTACCAGATAGTAGCAGTAACACCGTGACCACTAAGGCCATTTTGGCGTGCAGTGAAAGGCGTGCAAAACGCCTACACTGGTAGACCTCCAGCAACACTGTAAAGCCAAGTCCTCCCAGTATCAGCAGTATGGCAATAGTGGTCGGAATGAGGGGGTCTTGGGCAAAAGACTCCAAGCTCCTAAATCCGCCAAACAGATCAAACCCTGCGTTGCAAAAAGCGCTCACCGCATGGAAGACGGCATAAAACAGTCCTGTAGAAAAGCCGTAAAGAGGGACAAAACGGGTGGCAAGAAGCACCGCCCCTATCCCCTGCACAGTTAATGTCAGTAGCACCAAGGTGTAAGCAAGACGAACCAGTCCTTGCATCGTAATCTGATTTAGTGACTCCTGAATCACCAGCCGTTCCCGCAGGGTGATTTTTTTGCCGAGCAGGATAAAAATAAGCGTAGCAGCCGTCATGATGCCTAAGCCGCCAACCTGAATCAGCAGCATAATCACCGTTTGGCCAAAGCGTGTAAAATAGGTGCCCGTGTCCACTACCACTAAGCCGGTGACACAAACAGCCGAAGTAGCGGTAAAAAGAGCATCCAAGAAAGAAAGACTGCCGGTATGGGTGGAGGCGGGCAAAGTGAGCAACACCGCTCCCAGCAGAATGAGCAACGCAAATCCCCCCGGCAGGATTTTCGCCGGCGACACCTTGGGCATACTAAAAGGATTAAGACGGATGATAGCCATCCACCTCCGGTAGGTAAAAAGACAAAGCCAGAAGTATGATACTCCCGACTTGCAGTGTTACAGGTTTTCTTTGGCCACGCCCACCAGCTGGCTAAACCCCTCTGAGTCATTAACGGCCAAATCAGCCAGCATCTTGCGGTTTATGTCTACGCCAGCCCGTTTCAAGCCGTTCATCAGTCGACTGTAAGACATGCCGTTTAGGCGTGCTGCCGCGTTGATGCGGGAGATCCAGAGCTTGCGGTAATCACGCTTAAGGTTACGACGGTCACGGTAAGCATTGGCCAAAGACTTTAGGATAGCCTGATTAGCTGTACGAAACAGCTTACTTTTAGCCCCAAAATATCCCTTAGCCATTTTTATAATCTTCTTATGGCGCGCCCTGCCGGCTACGCCTCTTTTTACCCTGGCCACATTAAAATCCTCCTTCGCTTTTCATGCTGTGTAAAAATTCAGTACTATAGCTAGTTGGGAAGCATAATGGCTACCCGTCGCGTTTCGGACGGACTGACCAGTGTTCCCTGACGCAGGCGCCGCTTCCGCTTTGGGCCTTTTTTCTCCAAAATGTGGCGGTGATTGGCACAACTGCGCTTAAACTTACCGGTGCCTGTCTTCTTAAAACGCTTAGCGGCACCGCGGTGTGTTTTCATTTTAGGCATCTTGCATCCCTCCTGCTCGTAAGTTAGTTTGTCTGTCTGGGCGTCAGGATCATGACCATATTGCGTCCTTCCACCTTCGGATCACGTTCCATGCTGGCCAAATCATCCACTTCTTTAGCCAGCCGCACCAAAAGCTTGCGTCCAAGCTCAGGATGAGTGATTTCCCGTCCCCTGAACATGACGGAAGCCTTGACCTTGTCCCCTTCTTCTAAAAAGCGGCGCGCGTTTCTCAGCTTCACCTGGAAGTCATGGTCCTCAATGTTGGGACGGACCTTTACTTCCTTCACCGTAATGACTTTCTGGTTTTTGCGCGCTTCCTTCTCCCGCTTGCTCTGCTCGTACTTATATTTCCCAAAATCCATCACACGGCAAACAGGCGGCTTGGCATTCATGGCAATGGCCACCAAGTCCAAATTCCTCTCCGTAGCCACACGCAAAGCATCCCGCAGAGACATAATACCAAGCTGGGCACCGTCGGCATCAACTACCCGCACTTCCCGTGCGCGAATCTGCTCATTAATCGGAAAGTCCTTGTTAATCTTCAACCACCTCCTAAAATGATTTAAAGCAGGTGCAAACCACCTGCTTCGGTAAAATCAATCCTGCTGACCCTTGGGGCAAAGCCTTGGGGTGAGAAGCGGTGGCTTCTTCTTGACGAAATTTAATATAACATATTTCCCCCGCCGCGTCAACGTTTTCCGTGCCCGAGGATAAAATTTACCTTCGTTACCTCTTAAATCTTTGACGGACAGCTATACCTTATGTCATGAGTCAGCTCTGTGGCGTGTACCGGGTACGCGGAGCAATAGAATTTATGAAAGGGCCGGCTGCCGGCCGGGATAATTTTAACCATTTCCCGCGTCAGGAGCGGGTTTGAGTCAAAGCCGAAATAATGGCAGTATTCTTCCACCAGGCTTCTGACACGTGCTGTATCTGCTTTATCCGGCGGAAGCAGCCTAGCTCCTATTCCGGGCAGAAAGCCTGGGACATCATAATTGAAAATATATATCTCCCCGGCATGTATCCCTGTGGCCAGCGTCTTATCGGCCTGACCGCAAACGCTCTCCTGTTCGTTGTGCCTGTTCAGGATAACCATGGTTCCGCCGGCCATGTATTCCCCGAGAAAGTCGCCCGCCGTGCCGCCGACCACCACGCCCGGCTTCAGCTCGCGGTATTCTTTCATATGGATGCCGACTCGATACCCCACGCTGTCACGGATAAAGAGCCTGCCGCCGCGCATCCCGTAAGCCAGGGCGTCCCCGCCCATGCCATGCACAGCCACAGTGCCGCTGTCCATGGTATTGGCAATGGCATTTTGGCCGTGCCCACGCACTATAATTGTCGGTCCGCCCATGCAAAAGGCCAGGTCCTCACCGGGAACACCTTCCACCTCCAACAACAGGTCACCGGCTGTCAGTCCGGCCCCCAGATAGCGCTGGCCGCGCACATGCCGCAGAACAATATGCCGCTCACCCTGCTCCAGACAAGCGCGGACCATATCATTTAACTGGCGGGAATCTACGCCTTTGGCGTCTAGAACTGTACTCAAGCGCTCCACCTACTCTCCGGCGTGCCTGACGCCCAGTATTTCCAGTTCCTTTGACGATAACCCCACCCCGCGCAGGAGCAGGCGGTTTCCCCGGAAAGAGCCGATATCATAAATTCCGTTTAGCCCCATAATTTCTTTCATTTCATGGCGCCACCCCTCCACCAGGTTGCTTAAGCGCTCCACCGCCCATTCCACATCAAGCCGCTCTGCGATATCCGGGTCGTTTGTAGTTAATCCCCACGGACATTTGCCGGTATGGCAACGCTGGCAGCCGTGACAGCCGCAGCTGACGAGAAGAGCCGTACCGACAGCCACCGCATCGGCGCCCAGCGCAACCGCTTTCATCACATCAGCGCTGTTGGAGATGCCGCCCCCCGCCACCAGGGAGGCTTTATGCCGGATCCCTTCCTCACGCAGCCGCTGGTCCACAGTAGCCAGTGCCAATTCCAGCGGGATCCCCACGTTATCACGGACTATGGCCGGAGCAGCTCCCGTGCCGGCGCGGTAACCGTCCAGGTACACCATGTCGGCGCCGGCATGGACGATCCCGGTGGCTATCGCCGCGACATTGTGCACAGCGGCAATTTTTACGCAGACCGGCTTGTAGCCGCTGGCCTCCTTAACGGCATAAATCAGGAGCCGCAAATCTTCTATGGAGTAAATGTCATGCTGCGGCGCCGGCGAGAGGGCATCGCTCCCCAGCAGGATCATCCGTGTCCTGGAGATTCCCTCCAGCACCTTTTCACCCGGCAAGTGGCCGCCGATTCCGGGTTTGGCGCCTTGGCCGATTTTAATCTGATAGGCCCGTGCTTTTGTAAGATAAGCCGGATTGATTCCGAAGCGCCCGGAGGCTATCTGCAGGACAGCCCAGTCGCTATACTCGCTTAGCTCTTCATGGAAACCGCCTTCACCTGAATACCAGAGGATTCCCTTTTCCCTGGCCGTGATTGCCAGGGCTTTTTGCAGCCGTAAATTGATGCTGCCGTAAGACATAGGGGCAAAGACGAGCGGAAGATTCAGCTTAAGCAGCTGGCTTATCTTAAGCCCTTTGGCCTCTTTTAGGCTCTCCGGCTTTCTCCCCAGATACGTCGTGGTTTCCATCGGCTCTCTTTGCGGGTCGATAGCGGGGTTCGTTACCTGGCAGGCGTTAAACAGCAGTCTGTCCCAATAAGTAGGAATATTGGCGCCGGCGCCAAACCCGGTAAGCGGCACAGCGCCGGTAGCGGCCTGCAGGTGCACACGCGTGACAGCAGCCTGGTTCCAGATAGCATGGGGACGCAGCGCGAGCGGCCGCTCCTCGATATAGATGGCGCCGCGCGGGCAGAGCACCTCGCAGCGGTGACAGGCACCGCAGGCCTTGCCGGAGGCGTGCGGTATTTTTTTTTCTTGGCGAGACTCCAGACGAATTTCGTTAAAGGTACACTGGCGGGCACAGGCGCCGCAGTCGGTGCACAAAGACCTATCAAATACCGGCCGGTATAATGAGCGCCCGCCCGGTTGCTCCGGTCGGAGGCTCATGCCCCCTCACCTCCCCTTAACGCTGCTGACTTGCTATACAGCGCGACAACCGGTTCGCCGGCACGGGGAGTAACGACCCGCTGTAAATTTTCCTGCATTTCATACAACGCCGACAGTTCACTGGCAAAATAAGTATAACCATCCTGTGCGGCAACCGTCATCGGCCGCAGCTTGGTATTGTCCGTCAGGCTGAACATGCCGCCGGAAAACGCTGCCAGCACAGCGAATGGGCCGTTTAGCATGGCCGGCTCATAAATAATTCTTAGCAGTCGCAGTTGTTCCTGCCGTTCAGAATCTTCCAACCGCTCCACCGTTGCCCAGTAGGGCGGGGCTAAAGCGGCAGCTGCCTCCAGGATGCCAAGGCCGTGCCGACGGACAAGCAGGTCGAACAGGTAAGCAATTACTTCGCTGTCGGTCTGCAGGTGGCAGAAGTAGCCCTGCGCTTCAAGATAGCGAAGGTTGATTCCGTACGACGAGATCTCGCCGTTATGCACAATAGACCAATCTAAAGCGTTAAACGGGTGCGCGCCGCCCCACCAGCCCGGCGTATTGGTGGGAAAGCGGTTGTGGGCAAGCCAAGAGTACCCTTCGTAGTGGTCCAGCATAAAAAAATCATAGATATCCCGGGGTGTGCCAACGCCTTTAAATACTCCCATGTCTTTCCCGCTGGAAAAAGCATAGGCGCCAGACACTTCTTTGTTCATCAGCATCATCTTCTCCAACACATACCCGTCCTCGTTCTGGCCGCCGGAACAAAGGGCCGGCGCCTCCGGAGTCTCCACAAAAAAACGCTGAAAGTATGGGTGGTCCCTTATTGCTTTTTCCCAGACAGGAATCGGCTCCTGTTTTTGCACCTTAAACCAGCGCCTGATAAACACCGCAGCCTGGTTAATCGCCTCTTCTGACGAAGCCATAATGTGAATGGCATACAAGTTCTCATACCCAGGATAAATACCGTATACCCCATATCCCGCTCCCAGTCCGTTGCCCCGTTCATTCTGCAAGACGATGGCTTTTTTTATCCGGCTGCCGTTTTCTCTAATCCTGTTAAGGCTGATTAAACCTGCTATCCCGCACATACGCGCAGCTCCTTTGCATTAGAACTTTTTGCCTCAGTATTTCATATTATGAAATCATTTTTTATTATAGGATATAATAGCACTGTTTTTAATATAATACAAGACATATTTCCTGCTTTCCCGATGTAACGAAACCCCTGCCGAACCGGAAAATCCGCCGCACATAAAAACGAGGAGGTCGGTCTTGACAGACCAGGCCTCCTCGCCTGCAATGAACGATTCGTTAAATTAAAATTTAGCCAGATAGCGGTCGGTTTCCCATTGATGCACCGTCATTTCATACTCCCGGTATTCCTGGTGCTTGGCCTCCAAAAACCGCTGGCAAATATGCTCCCCCAAAGCATCCCGGATAACCTCACTGCCCGCCAGATTGTTCAGCGCTTGATTTAAATTGCCTGGCAGACTGGCGATGCCCATAGCTGCTCTGTCTTCCGCCGTCAGAAGATAAATATTTTTTTCCACCGGAGCAGGCGGTTGAATTTTATTCCTGATACCGTCCAGGCCCGCTTTTAACATCACTGCCAAGGCCAAGTAAGGATTGCAGGACGGGTCGGGGGAACGCACCTCAACCCTAGTGCCGACGCCCCGGCGCGCCGGAATACGAATCAGCGGAGAGCGGTTACGCTGCGACCAGGCCAGGTAAACCGGCGCTTCATAGCCAGGCACCAGGCGTTTATAAGAATTGACCGTGGGGTTGGTAATCGCCGTAAAGGCCGGCACATGCCCGCCGCCGCGAATTCGACCGCTGTCAACAATGCCGTCTCATTAACAGGTTTTTGAATCTGACCCGAGACAGTTGAACTTCGCCCCCTGCGGGGATACGCGCTTAACAGCACCAGAGCGATTTGCCCGTCCTCCTCCAGCAATTTAGCCGCAGCTATCCCCTGCCGGCTGTCAATGTCAACCACAGCCACATCAGGCTGCAACGCCTGAATCAGGCGGAGCACTCCCGTTCCGCTGCCGGCTTCTCCGACAACCAGACAGCCTGCCGTTGCCAGGATTGAGGCAATTTCTTTCCTGGCGCCGGCGGAATCGGAGCTGATGAAAACTCTGACGCCGCTCATAAGCCACCCCCCCTGTAAACAAAAAACGCCTCCACGCAGAGAAAATCTCTGAATCAGGCGTCATTGCCGAGTACAACATTGTACCATATGCCGTTGTTTTTAATTATAAATCAAAGCAATACAGTTTGCAACAACTAAATTTAAAATAAGGTTTCACCATACAAAAATCTTTAGGCGAATTCCTAGTTTTGCAGTAAGCCGATAGCACTACAGTGTGCTTATTTCCTTCATCGGCGGACAGCCACCCCCCGTTCGGCCAGAGACTGCTTCACCAAACCAAAAGTTTCAGTCTGACAGTCTTTTAGCAGGAGTTGCTGCCGTGCTGCCCATAAAACCAGCCCTTTTAAGGAATGCGGCGGTAAGCCAACCAAGGCTGAGCATCGCAATTCCAAAAGCGGTGTAGGCTAGCGGCCAGGGGATAGCCTCTGTCATCATGGTAAACTCAGACATACCACCGATACTAGCAATCAGGTTGAGGGGCAGGAAAACTATATTAATGAAAGTGAGATTTCTGATGAGAAGGTTCATATTGTTGTTGATAATATTGCCCCGGGCATCCATAAGGCCCGCGAAAACAGTCGAATAGGTGGTTGACAGCCTGTAGCACTGGGTGTTCTCAATAACCAGGTCATCAATGAAGTCTGCCACTTTTTGAGAAAGGTTTTCCTTTCGGGCATGATTCTGCAGCCGTGTTAAAACAGCTCCATTGGCATTTATAGCATTAATGAAATAGACCAATCCTTCACTCAGATTAAACATCCTTATCAGATACTCATTCTGCAAAGAAGCATTGATTTTATCCTGGAGCTCCTTGGCCGCCTTTTTTATGGTTTTTAGATGGATTAGATAATCATGGGTTGTTCTGAACAAAATCCAAAGCATCACGTCGAACAAAGAATTCAGTGCGGGAACTACCGCACCTTCGGATCCGCTTGCCTGAAATTCCTCCGAGGCAATGATCAACAGCCGCTCCCGCGTCAACAGCAAGCCAATAGAAACGACATCAAACGAAAATCCGTCTTTGTCCGGGCAATTTGCCGGCCGCTTCCAGATAAGAAACAGTCTGTCTAAATCAAATTCAATTCTTGATACTTCATCCGGGTCAAGAGCAGATGACAAGGTATGGTCATCCAGATTAAATGAGGCTTGCAGCACCTTGCGTTCCGCCGCATCCGGGTTTATATAGACATGAATCTGGCTTTCTTCCGACTCGGCAGGCAGAAGCTCCCCGTTCGTTAGGTGAAATCTTTTAAGCATGTGACCTCCTTGGCTGCTTCTTCACAGACTGGGATAAGAAGGTTGTTCTCAGCCCCGGGTAGCGATCTCCCCTTTAACCTGGTCAATGAAAGTTTCCAGAGGAAAAGCTCCGGCATCGCCGGCCCGGCGGCGACGAACAGCCACCTGACCAGTTCCTGCTTCTTTATCGCCGACGATCAGCATATATGGTATTTTTTGCACTTCTGCCTCCCTGATCTTATAGCCCACTTTCTCGCTGCGCAAATCGGCCTCTGCCCGTACTCCAGCTTCAAGAAGCGCTACCAGCACCCTTGAGGCATAGGCGTGATGACGCTCAGCAACGGGCAGGACAATAACCTGCAGCGGCGCGAGCCAAAGCGGGAAAGCGCCAGCGTAGTGTTCAATCAGCACAGCAAAGAAACGCTCGATAGAGCCAAAAACTACCCGGTGAATCACAGCCGGACGATGCTTTTGCCCATCCTCACCCACATAGAAAAGAGCAAACTTTTCAGGCATCTGGAAATCGAGCTGGATTGTTCCGCATTGCCAGGTGCGCCCTATGGAATCTCTGAGATGAAAGTCTATTTTCGGCCCGTAAAAGGCGCCGTCGCCTTCATTGACAACAAAAGTCATGCCCCGCTCCAGGAGCACCTCGCGTAGCGCCTGAGTCGCTACTTCCCATACTTCCGGAGAACCCATAGCTTTCTCCGGCCGTGTGGACAGTTCCACATGGTAGTCAAAGCCAAAAACATGGTAGATACGGTCAATCAGTTCGATAATTTTCGCCGTCTCCTCTTTAATCTGGGAAGGCAGCATGAAAATGTGCGCATCATCCTGGGTAAACGCCCGCACCCGCATCATGCCGTGCAGCGCTCCGGACAGCTCATGACGGTGGACCAGCCCAAGCTCCGCCAGGCGCATCGGCAAATCACGGTAGGAATGTATTTTGTCTTTGTACACCAACATCGACCCGGGACAGTTCATGGGTTTAACAGCAAAATCCTGCTCGTCAATGCGGGTGAAATACATATTATCCTTGTAATGATCCCAGTGCCCGGAACGCTCCCACAGGACACGGTTTAAAATTACCGGCGTCTTGATTTCCTGGTAACCGGCACGCCGGTGCTCCTCGCGCCAGAAATATTCCAGCTCATTACGGACAGTCATACCCCGGGGAAGCAGCAGAGGGAACCCGGGCCCCTCCTCGTGTAGGCTGAATAAGTCGAGCTCCCGCCCCAGCTTGCGGTGGTCGCGCTTTTTGGCCTCCTCCAGATGATGGAGATATTCGTCAAGCTGTGCCTTTTTGGGGAAAGAAGTACCATAAATGCGCTGCAGCATGGGATTTTTCTCGCTACCACGCCAATAAGCCCCGGCCAGATTTAACAGTTTAACCGCTTTTACTTTGCCTGTAGAAGGCAGGTGCGGGCCGGCGCACAAATCGATAAATTCTCCGGTACGGTAGGCACTTATTGCCACACCTGCCGGCAGGTCACGGATCAACTCCACCTTATAATCCTCGCCCATCCCGGTAAAAAGGGCCACGGCCTCTTCGCGCTCCATTTCCAACCGCTCCATAGGCAGGTCTTCCTTAACGATCCGGAGCATCTCTGCTTCAATCTTTTCCAGGTCGGCAGGCACAAACGAGTTGCTATAGTCGAAGTCATAGTAGTAACCGTCCTTAATGGCCGGTCCGATGCCGAGCTTTACTCCCGGGAAAAGTCGTCTGACCGCCTGGGCCAGAATATGGCTCGATGTATGTCTATAGACCTCTTTAGCCTCTTCATCGGCAAAAGCGAGGGAATTAACGTCAGTAATCACAGCGGCATCTCCTTACTTTTAAACTTACTCACTCATCATAAAACCTGCTTCAGTAGCTGTCAAGTTTCCTACACCCAAAAATATACCAAGAGCGCTTGCAGCAACCCGATAACAAAGCCAAGCACAGCGCCTAACCATTCTATTTGTCTGAGCTCGCGCCGCGCCACAACCATGACCAATCCCTCTACCTCAGCCAGCGGGAGTGCCTTGATCTTGTCCGAGACTATCTGCCGCACATCCACCTGCTCCTGCATACGCGTCAACATAATGCCGGCAATCGCCGGAAAACGAGCGGCAACTTCAGCCGCCACCGTATCACGCAGATAGTTGCTGAAGTATTGCCTCAACCCTTCCGGCAGCAGACCCATTTTCCCCTGGCACCATTCTTCCACCGCTTTGCGGACAGCCCGATCCGCCTCTCTTTGTAGCTCAGAAATATTTAGTCGTGCCGTAAGTTCAGACACAGAAAAAAGCTGGCCCGCCACTACCTGCCCAACAGCATCAGCAATCTGCTCCCGCCGTTTAGGAATCAACCCCTGAAAAGTCACTAGCGGGACAAGTTTAAACGGCTCCAGTGGGCGAAAAAGCAAGCGGATGGCCATCATATTGGTTATCCAGCCAATGAACGCACCAATCAAAGGCAAAAAGAGAAAAATCATCTGTTGAACATCCTTTCGCCTGTATATTCTAACACGGAAAAGGCCAAAAAAAAACTTCCCAGAATATTTGGGGAGCCTAATTTTCATCCTTTAGCTGGTGGCGGCTAGTCGCTATGTGGGTCCATCCAGCTATTTTCCGTTGCGAAGATCAGCTTGCACATCCTCCTGACGGAAAAACTGCAGGTATTTTTCCAATTCTCCCCGCAGTTCGTCCGCTTTGTGCTTTTCTGCAATAATAATCAGCGCCAATTGGGCTGTTTCCTTCACTTGATATTATTGGTATGATATGAGCGGTAAAAGTTATCTACTACTTCGCGGCTGTTTTTCACGAAGGGGCGTACAAACTGAAAGACGTGCAGATGCACGTCTTTCAGTTTAATGCTTGGGGCGAAAAGTGGCACAGTCGGTCTCTTCTGTATCGGCCGCGTGCGGCGGTTGGATCTCGATAGCAGAAGCTAAACACTGGTTTCTGGGATCCCAATACTGGCAGGTATCCACCACACATGTTACCCTGCCTATAGGTGAAGAATCCTTGGGAGTGCGTGCCTGCATTCCACAACCTCCTTTGCATATTCTGAGGTTATAATTTGTTAGACAAGGCCTCCTTATACCACCAGTTTCTCAGATCTTTTTTCTTAAATGAAACGCAGGGCTTCGCCGGGCTGCAGTCCCGCCTGCTCGCGCAGCGAAAACCACGGCTTCTGCGTAAACTCCCGCACCTCATAAACTATGTCTAGATTTAATTTTTCATATTCATGGCCTCTCCATGTGCTTCTTGCAACCTCTTTTTAAGGGCAGCGAAGTAGATTTTTGGAGAATAAGGGGCGAGTGTGAGTTACCGGTTGCGCGGGATGACCAAGTGGAAGGCAACGCCGCCGTCTTCTTCGCTAGTCTGGATTAGGGCACAGTGGTTTTCGGCGACACGGCGTACTATCGAGAGGCCAAGGCCGAACTCACCACCTGGGCCCTTGCGGTACGGCTCAAAAAGGGTGCTGAGTATTTCACGGTCTATCGGCGGGCCGTCATTCCAGATGCGCAGGACGGCCTGACCGGGAGGAGAGGTGAGGGAGACGGCAATTTGCTTTTCCGCAAAGCGGATTTGGTTGTCAAGCAGGTTTTCCAGCGCCACCATCCATTGTTCACGATCCCCGTTTAGTGTGACAGGGACAAGTTCCAGATTCCACTCCAGTTCGGGACGTCGCCAACGCATTCTGTCAATAATATCTTCCACCAGTTCCGCCAAATCAAACGGCTCCATATTCAGTTTACCTGCTGAATAGTCCAGCTTGGTGTGATAAAGAAGCTGGCGAACGCGTCTTTCCAACCGCTCCGCTTCCTGTTCGATGACCAAAATAGAGCTGTGGATGTCTCCTTTGGGGAAGATGCCGTCACTAATGGAGCGTGTATAGCTGCGGATAACCATAACGGGAGTCTTTAATTCATGGGAAATGTTTTGCAAAAAAGTGCGCCGCTCTTGTTCCTGATTGGACAGCTGGGAACGCATCCACTCCACCGACGCTGCCAATCGCCCAATCTCATCACGGCGATTAAGCTGAATCGGTGTTGACCAGTCCCGGTTGGCGATTCTCCTGACATGTTCTTCCAGCTCAACCAGGGGCCGCGTGATATACTTAGCCAGCCACAGCGACGGGAGCAAGCTGACAAGAAAAATGAGCAGTATTAATTTGATGAGGCGCCGGAACAGGGTCAGGAACACATTGTCATGAAATACATCCCTCATAAAGGAGACCAAGAAATCGCCCTCCACACGGCGAATAACGTAGAAAATCGCCCCGCTGTCCGTTTCCAGCTTATAGCGCCGGCTTGGCTCCCGCTGCAAGCCGGCGTTTTCTTTCATTTCAGCGAGAAAGGCCGGGTGCAGGCGCGGGGGGATTGTTTCGCCTTTCGCTTCGCTGAGATAAAAATGCGTAATGCGGGGTCCCTGCGGACCCTGTGAGTCCGGCGGCAGGGGGTCCAGCGAGTCGGGTAATCCACCGGCAAGAAACGACTCCTGTGAGGTTTCTATTAATTGATAAATGTCCGGCGTGAAGAAACCGCGAAAAACAATCGGGACCAACACCGCCAGAAACAGAATGACGGCCAGGGTAGCGCCAAGGAAAAGCCAGATCTGGACGGACAATGGTTTGTTTTTCATACCGGCGCCAGCCTGTACCCGAAACCGTAAATGGTTTCAATGTGTACTGCGGGGGCTTTTTTGCGCAGCCTTCTGACCAAATCGTCAACCACGCGATCGCTGCCGAAGTAACCGTCTCCCCAAATCCGTTCCAGGATTTGCTCGCGAGAAAACGCCCGCCCGGGCTGGGCGGCAAACAGCAAGAGCAACTCAAATTCTTTGGCCGTCAACTCGAGCTTTTCGCCCGCTGTGGCCACACTGCGCTTCAGTGGGTCTATGCGGTACGGAGGCAGAGAAATGGGTGGGGTTGTTTCACCGTAAGAAGGGGTGAGATACACCCGCTCCAGCAGTTTTTTGGCACGGAGCACCAGCTCGCGGGGCAGGAACGGCTTGGGCAGGTAATCATCACTGCCTTTTTCCAGGCCAATAATGCGATCGAGGCCCGCATCCCGGGCGGAGATAAATATCACCGGCACCTGGGGTGTAAGTTCCTTGATCTCAAAGATCAACTGGTAACCGTCTAAATCCGGCAGCATAATATCCAGAATCCAGAGGTCTGGCCTCTCCGGTATGGCTTGACGCGCGCTTTCCCCGGTGAGAAAGGAGGCAACATTCCAGCCCTCGCGTTCAAGGTACGATACCAGCAGACTGTTCAAATTGGCTTCATCTTCCACCAAATACACCCGGAATGTCACCGCTGCTCCTCCTCACGCTTGCTTTCTTACTGTGCCCGCAAAGCCTCCACCGGGCTTAAGTCGGCCGCTTTATTGGCCGGCCAGATACCGAAGAAAATTCCCACTCCCACGGAAAAGGCGAGCGCCAGAACGGCAACCTGAAAAGTCACCGCTGTCGGGAAATCGCTGAAGCGGTTGACAAGCGAAGCTGCTAATTGACCAAGCATCAGGCCGATGAGCCCGCCTGTGCCGCTAATCACCGCGGACTCGATTAGAAATTGATACAGGATGTCTTTCTTTCTGGCGCCCAGCGCTTTACAGATGCCGATTTCCCTTGTCCGTTCCGTTACGGAGACCAGCATAATGTTCATAATCCCGATCCCGCCGACTAAAAGAGAAATGGCGGCAATCCCGCCCAGCATCAAGGTAAGGGTGCCTGTTACCTGGCTGACGGTGTCCAAAAGGTCAGCCTGATTGAAAACCCGGAACGCCTCTTCATCCCGGAATATCTGCTTCAGTGAAGCTTCCACAGACACTACCACACGGTCGACCGACTCCGGAGATTCGGCCTGAATGTAGAGGGCGCTGATATTCATGTTGCGCAGCAGGCGTTGCGCGGTCGTAAGCGGGATAAGAACTTTGTTGTCATTAGTCCCGCCGATGCCGTCGCCCTTTTCTTCCAGAACACCTATGACGGTAAAGGCATTGCCGTTGATGCGAATCTGTGCGCCGAGGGGGGGTTTTTCTCCAAAAAGTTCCTGCGCCACTTCAGAGCCCAGGATGGCGACTTTCTGGCGATGCTCCAAGTCTGCCGCCACCAGGGAGCGCCCATACTTGATGTGGTGATTACGGACAGCGCTGTAATCAGGGGTGACCCCTTCAAGCGAGGCCGACACATTTTGAGTCTGATGCTTAAAGGTGGCCTGCCCGGAAAGCACCGGCGCGATGGCGCTCACGCCTGGTCTAGAAGCAAGTTCCAGCGCTTCTTCCAGAGAAAGACCCGTCAGTGCTCCCCGGCCGGTAATATTGACGATAACTAAATTAGAACCTATGGCCTGAACCTGTTCCGTTACCAAGCTGGTGGCCCCCTGACCGAGGGATATCAGGGCCACAACGGAAAATACGCCGATAATTACGCCCAGCATGGTTAAAAAGGAGCGGAGTTTTTTGGCAAACATCGCCGAAACAGACAGCCGAAAGGCCTGCAGAAATCCCATCAGTTAGCACCTCCCGCTTCTAGTCGTCCGTCTATCATCCGCACCTGGCGCGGGGCAAGTGCAGCTACATGGGGGTCATGTGTAATCAGAATCAGTGTCTTACCCTGACTATGCAATTTTTCCAAAACGCTCATTACCTCCCGCCCGGAGGCGCTGTCCAGGTTGCCGGTCGGCTCGTCGGCCAGAATCACCGGCGAGTCTCCCACCAGTGCCCTGGCAATAGCAACACGCTGTTGCTGGCCTCCTGAGAGCTCCGTCGGCCGGTGGTGCATCCTGTCGGTCAGGCCTACCTTTTCCAGCGCGGCTACGGCGTGTTCCCGGCGAACTTTCCCGGGCAGGCCTCGGTAAATTAACGGGAGTTCCACATTTCCCAGCGCGGTTTGGCGAGGAAGAAGGTTATAGCTTTGAAAAACAAAACCGATTTGTGTATTACGCACTTCTGCCAATTCATTTCCTGACAGACCGCTGACTGCGCGGCCGTTAAGGATGTAGGTCCCCGAGGTGGGAGTATCAAGGCAGCCGATGATATTCATCAAAGTAGACTTGCCTGAGCCGGATGGGCCCACGATGGCCAGCGCTTCGCCCTGGAATATTACCATACTGATCCCGTCCAGCGCATGAACCAGTATATTCCCCATTTTATACGTTTTCTTGATATTTTCCAACCGGATCATTGGTTTGTCCCCTGCCGCTCGCGCATTCTGCCGAACATTCCTCCGCCGGGCGCGGGCATTCCCTCGTCTTCATCGTCAAAAGGGCCACCCGGCGCGGGCATTGGCATGCTTCTTGCTGTTGTTCCTTGAATCAGGATTTGCTGTCCCTCGTTCAAGCCGGAGACAATCTGTATCCTTGATCTGTCGTTGGCTCCCGTCTGAACTTGCACCGGACGGGTTTCGCCATCACCTGTGAGGACATAAACCGTATTCCGGCCGCCCTGAGAAATGACCGCCTCAATGGGGACAAGAAGAATATCCCGCAGGCTTTCCACCAGGATTTCGGCTTCAACGGTCATGCCTGCGCGCAGGTTATCGGTGGGGAGAATCGACACTGTGACATCAAAAACAGCTACTCCTCCCTGGTCGGTACCTTCCTGAGCTATATTAAGCACATGCCCCTCGATTAAGGTGCCGGGTAGAGCGTGTGCTGTAATACGGACCGGCTGTCCCGGGATAATTCTGGCCACATCTAGTTCATCAACAGGGATGACCACCTGCATTCGCTCATAATCTACCACTGTGGCCAAGATGGTCCCCTGGGAAAGATGGGCGCCGACACCCACCGCCTGCGCAGGGAGTAAAATAGTTCCGCTAATCGGCGCAGCGATCACAGCTTCATTATTGCGGTCTGTTTGCTGCTGAATGACATCCTCAAGGTCCAGGCGGGCCTGACGCAAACGTAATCCGGCTATGGCGATCTGCTGTTGCAGCTGTTCAGCTCTCTCAGGGTCACTGATTTGCCCCAAAGCCTGCCCTTTGTTTACGTAGCTGCCATCGTTGGCAAGGATGCTGATTGTGCCGGTAAGCGGAGCACGCAACAAGAGCGGTTCCGGTGTGGCCGAAACAGCTTCAACTGACCTTGTTTCTCCGTATGCCGTAGCAATTTTTAGTACACC
>JAGXSQ010000002.1 GCA_018333395.1 Dethiobacter sp. | reverse complement strand
ACTGAATCGGCGCCTAAAAACAGGCGCCCTTTCTTACGGACCAAGATTCCGAAATTTTTTCCCCAAAAAAGCGGCAGACCTGGGTCTGCCGCTAGGAAGGAGACGTTAAAAGTAACGATCAAGAAGGCCTCTCAGGGCGCGGGCGTGGCGTGCTTCATCACGGCTTGACTCATCTAGAACATCGTGAGCCTGGTCCAGACCGGCTTCTTTTGCTTTTAGGGCAGCTTCACGCTTGCCTTTATTGGCGCTAATTTCGCCATGAAGCATTTTCTCCAGATTCTCCTTAGTGCTGGTTGATAATTTGCCGCTTAGTTCGGCGAATTGGGCAGCGTGCCATGCTTCATCCCAGGCAATTTCTTTTAACACCACAGCTATCTCGGGATAGCCTTCACGCTGAGCTTGTCTGGACATCGCCAGATAAACCCCTACTTCCCAGGTTTCACCCTTGAATTCGTTGTTAACCTCTTCGCTGACGCAGGTGCCTTGACACACACCTATTTTAGTTTCGTTTACTAGTTCCATTTTTATCCTCCTTAACAGTAATCATTATTGATATAATATATATAATTGACTTTAAAACAATTGTCAAGAAATTTGTAAAAAACCTGTCCCTTATTTATGGGTTGACCAACCCCCTCGAGTTGTAGAAGAATGTCCATGAGCCCAATATTGCGCTTAAGGCGCAAAAAAAAGCAAAAATAATACCTCCCGGGATAGTGTTCTTCTCCGGGAGGTGAATCATACGGGCAATTCTAACGCAACAGCATCGTGATAATCGCTTCGCGTACCAGCCGCAGGACCAGCAGGGCAATGAGCGGTGAGAGGTCCAGCGGAAAACTACTTTTGGGCAACAGCCTCCGGAAAGGGGCCAGGATTGGTTCTGTGCCTTCATAGAGCAGACGCAAAACGGGGCCATGAGGGTTATGGGGAATCCAGGAAAGGAGGATCCGGGCGATAATCAGCCAGGTAAGGATTTCAAAAAAGAGGTTGACTACTTGGGCCGCTTGCAGCACATAACCAGCTCCTCAACAGGAATTTGCCAGCCCTATTTTATCATAAGCAAGCCTGTTTGGGTAGACAAGTCAGTCTTGAATTTTGTCCCAGGGACCGGGTAGCTGCTCGGCTTTCAGTTTGTTCCCCTGCTGGGAGAAATAAAACACTGCTTCCAACTCCACCGCTGCTAGGTTAGTGACTGCTGCCAGCATTTCCTCGGCAAAGCGTGCGGCGATGCCGCAGGAAGAAGAGATGACCCTCGGCACCGGGATAAGCTTGACGGCTACTCCCTGTGACAGCGCCATTTTCTCAAAGCGCAGCGCCTGGAAAACGGAAGGGAAAGTGGCTACGCAGTAGCTATCCAGGATTTACACCTCTTTGCTGATCAGAATGTAGTACTGACCATCCTGTTCTTCTGATGAGAAGGCAAAACCGGCCTGACGAGCCAAACGGCTGATGTTTTCTGTGGAGACACGGCTGTCCGCCAAGATCCGCAGCGGGTTGGTAAGGCCGGTGTCCAGTATTTTTTTAACCCTCATTACCGGCTCGGGGCAGGAAAGTCCTCTGACGTCTAGGTCAAAAGAAGGTCTATCGCTCACTGGCAAGGCCCCCTCTTAGAAAAATTTTAGCCTGAGACGGTGAGAAAGTAAAGCCGATGACGAGTAAAAACAGGAGGCCCAAAGCGGCGCCGACTTGTCCGGTCAGCGGGACGCCGGCTGGACTGGCGGCCAGACCGAAATTATGGGCCAAGGCTGCTCCGGCCAGCATGCCGAGAAAAGCCATACCCGCATCAGTATCGCCTTCCCCGGCCATCACCGTCTGTCGAAGCGGGCAACCGCCCAGTAAGGTCGCCCCCAAGCCCACAACGGCAAGGCCGAGGAAATTCCAAAGTCCAGCCGTATGCGCCACGGGCTGGCCGCCAAAACCAAGAGAGAAATAGCCAAAAAATATATTAAGGGACAGCGCGCTGGCAAAAATAGCAAGGGAGCCATAGAGCAGATGAGGGTCGCGGACCAGCAGCAGGTCACGGAAACAGCCGACCTGGCAGAGTCTGCTGCGCTGCACGACGCTACCCACCAGCAGGCCGGCCGCAAGCGAGATGAGAAACGGGGCGCGGAGGGAGCCGGGACCGCTGTCACTGAAATAAATATAGACGGGAGCTACGACTACCAGGAGCAATAGGATTAAGGCGATTGAGGGTAAAATAAAGCCGTTGCCGGCGCTTTGCGAATAAGAGCGGCCGAGTGAAAATCCACGCCTGAGGAAAAAGACGCCTGCTCCAATGCCGGCGATGAAGCCAAACAGACCGATAAAGGCGTTTAAGTCGCCGGCTGAGAGCCTAAGCAACATACGCAGCGGACAGCCAAGAAAAACCAAGGCGCCCACCATGACGGCAAATCCAATGAAAAAGCGCGGCAGAGGGGACGAGCCGCCGCGGACCCGGAATTCTCGGCTGACAAGAGCAATCAGGAATGATCCGAGAATAAAACCGGAAACCTCCGGACGGAGATACTGGACTGGAGCGGCGCGGTGCAGCCCGAGGCCGCCGGCGATGTCGCGGACGAAACAAGCCACGCAGACGCCCATATTGCCGGGGTTCCCGGCGCGTACCAGCAGCACTCCGAGCAGGCCGATCAGCACCCCGCTCAACACCATTAAACGTTTACTCAAATTTCTTTGCACCTCCAGAAATTCAGATTCGTCTTAAATTATATAATAAGTGATTCCATACCAACAAATAGGTCTTTTCTATTACTAGCGCGTTGGTATAGAAAACACCCTCTGACTGGCTAAAACGCCCGGGCAGGATTTTTCCGCCGGTGAGCGAAAATATTAAAGACAGAGAGGTGAAGAACTTGGATTTTCACCGGTTGGAAGCATTCGTGGCCGTGGCCGCGCAGCGTTCGTTTTCCCGCGCCGCCGCGCAGCTTTTTTTAAGCCAACCTACGGTCAGTGCTCATGTCAAAAGCCTGGAGAAAGAACTGGGAGTGGCGCTTTTTGACCGTGGCAAGCAAGAATTTTCTCTTACTTCCGCAGGGGAAGCACTTTATCGTTACGCTAAAGACTTGCTTGATTTGCGTACTAGAGCGCTGCATGAGATTACTGAAAGCGCCGCAGTCGGCCGCGAAGAGCTGACAGTGATTGCCAGCTCGGTGCCTTGCCAGTATCTGCTGCCGCAGGCTGTTGCCGCTTTTGTCCGGCAGTTTCCTGATTTGTCCGTTTCCCTCAGGCAAAAAAACTCCTGCCAGGCGTGTGCCGATGTTTTTCAGTACCACTACCCGCTAGGGGTGGTGGGCGAAAAGTATTTGCTGGATAAGTTGCAGTACCTTCCGCTGCTAAGGGATGAATTAGTGGTGGCTATCCCTACCCACGCCGAGTACCGAGCGCTGCTGGCCAAGGAGAAAGTGTCGGTTACCGATTTGACAGACTATAGGCTGTTGCTTCGTGAGCCGGGTTCGGCTACGCGCGCTTTGCTGGAAAACGCCCTGACCAGGGCTGGGTTTGGCCTGGAACAGTTTCGTTTAACCGTCTTTGACAGCCAAGAGACAATTAAGCAGGCTGTCCGCCGGGGCCTTGGCTGCTCCGTTATTTCACGGTATGTGGTCGAGGACTACCGGCATTTCGGTTTGCTGGAAGTCCGAGAATTTGCCGACCTAGTTCTGGAGCGGGAGTTTTATCTGGTGTATCATGAACAGCGGGTACTCTCGCCGGCAACGAAAGCATTGCGGGAATTTTTAGCCGAATTTTTCCAGAAGGAGGCCTAGGGGTTTGCCGGAAATTTATGCTGACCATGCTGCGACCACCTTCCCCCGGCCTCCCGAGATAGTGGAGGCCATCTCCGCTTTCCTGCTGGAAATAGGCTGCAATCCAGGCCGGGGCGGCTACAGCCGGGCGCTGGACGCAGCGCGGCTCGTTTTTGAGGCACGGTTGTCCCTGGCCGGGCTCTTTAATGTGCCTCGGGCCGAGCAGATTATTTTTACTCCCAGTGTTACTTATGCGCTGAATCTTCTTCTGAAGGGGATTCTCCAACCCGGCGACCATGTCCTGATTTCCTCCATGGAGCATAACGCTGTCGTCCGTCCACTTACCAGGTTGAACCGTGAAAGAGGGGTTGCGGTGGAAATCCTGTCCTGTAATCAGGACGGGACGCTTGACCCCTCGCAGGTCAAAAAAGCATTGCGCCGGGATACTCGTCTTGTCGTGCTGACGCATGCCTCCAATGTGACGGGGACTTTATTGCCGGTTTTTGAGGTAGGGGAGCTTCTTGCCGGCAGTGATGTCTTTTATGCCATTGATGCCGCCCAGACTGCCGGCAGTGAGCAGCTAGACTTTCAGGAACTGCGCTGCGACTATCTGGCGTTCACAGGACACAAAGGCCTGCTTGGCCCGCCAGGTATCGGTGGACTGTGCCTGAGCGAACGGGCTGCGGAACAAACGTTGCCGCTTATAGAGGGCGGCACCGGTAGTCGCTCGGAAGAGGAAGAACAGCCTCCTTTTCTGCCGGACAAATTTGAGAGCGGTACGCAAAACGTCCCAGGAATAGCCGGGCTGGCTGCCGGCGTTCGTCTGCTCAATGCTGCGGGCCCTAAGGAAATCGGCAGGCAAAAGCGGAATTTGACCGCCGAATTTCTGGAGGGGCTGGCCACACTGCCGGGAGTTACTGTCCACGGGACGCGACGCCCGGAAAAAATGACGGCTACCGTTTCGCTCCATATCGACGGTTTTGACAGCGGAGACCTAAGTTTTATGCTGGAGCAGTGTTTTGGTATCATGACGCGCTCCGGGCTGCACTGTGCGCCGCTGGCCCACCGGACTATAGGCACTTTTCCGAAAGGGACACTGCGCTTTTCTTTTGGCTTTGGCAATACGCTGGCTGATGTACACCATATCCTTGCTGCGTTGCGAGAAATCATGAGCGAAAAACCCTGAAATTAGAAGAAAAAGGAGAAAGATAAAGCTTGGTACTGTTTCTGTTCCTTCTCGGACTTATTTTTCTTGTGGCCGGCGCGGAGCTGCTGGTCAGGGGCGCCGCAAAACTTGCCTCCGCCTTAGGCATCGCGCCACTGATTATCGGTCTTACTATTGTCGCTTTTGGCACAAGTGCGCCTGAATTGTCGGTCAGCATTGTGTCCGGACTGGCAGGTCAGGCCGACATTACGCTAGGGAACGTCGTCGGTAGCAATATTTTCAACGTACTGTTTATCCTAGGGCTTTCCGCCCTCATTGTGCCGCTCGTTGTCTCCCACCAATTGGTGCGCCTTGATATACCAATCATGATTGCTGTGTCTGTTCTGGTGATGATTATGGGCTTGGACGGAAAACTCAGCCGTCTTGACGGCATTTTTCTGTTTGCTGGCATCATTATCTACACCGTTTTCCTGTTTTACTGGAGCAGCCAAAAGAACAAGAAAAAACAAAGCGAACGCCCGGAGGAGGCAGGAACAAAACAGGACATACCACTTAAATCATGGGCGGGCAACATACTTTTCATTGTCGGTGGCCTCGGTTTGCTGGTGCTTGGCTCACGGTGGATGATTGACGGAGCAATATCAATCGCCTTATTGCTAGGCGTCAGTGAACTTGTGATTGGTTTGACAATTGTGGCGGCCGGGACATCTTTGCCGGAAGTTGCTGCATCGGTCATGGCCAGCATCCGCGGGGAGCGCGATCTTGCTGTCGGAAACGTCGTGGGCAGCAATATTTTTAATATCCTAGCGGTGTTGGGCTTATCTAGTGTGGTCGCTCCGGATGGAGTTTATGTTCATACTTCGGCCTTGAGTTTTGACATCCCGATAATGATGGCCGTGGCCGTCGCCTGCCTGCCCATTTTTTTCACCGGTCACATCATTACCCGCAGGGAAGGCTTATTGTTTCTAGGCTACTACGCGGCCTACGCTCTTTATCTTATACTGGCTTCCGCGCAACACGATGTTTTACCTTTTTTCAGCGCCGCAATGCTCTTGTTCACGATTCCGCTGACGGTACTGACTCTTGTTGTGGTGACCATCCGTGAGCTTCGCAGCCGTTCCAAGAGCGAGGGCCTCAACACAGGCTAACTTACCATCTTAAACTTAAAATGTATCAGTCTTGTTGGGGGAAGGCACTCCTTGGGCATAGCTTGATGACAACCGGTGAGCCGACTTATAGATAATTCAGAGCTCTTGCCTATAATTTACGCTGCGGAAGTGGGGCGAACCCGCTTTGCTTTTTGGCGAGTCTATATTACAATGGAAACTGTAGGAGATTCTGCTGTTCGCTAAAAGACAAGCCTTATCCTGACAGGAGCAAAGTATGACCAAAAAGTACAGCCTAACTGTTTTTGGCTGCCAGATGAATGAGCGAGATGCCGAGACACTGCGAGGCTTTCTTGATGAACTGGGCTACACAGAGACGGGCCTGGTCGAGGAGGCCGATTTGGTGATTATGAATACCTGCGCTGTGCGGCAAAAAGCGGAAGAGAAAGTTTACGGGCTGATTGGCAGGCTGGGAAAGCTAAAACAGCAAAACCCGGACCTGACCATTGCAGTTTGCGGCTGCATGGCCCAACAGGAACAGGTCGCCCAAAAAATCAGGAAAAACCACCCGTTTGTCGATCTGATTTTTGGCACGCATAATATCGCTGCTTTTCCGGAGCTCTTAAAGAGGGCCAAGGAGAGCGCCAGAACGGTGCTCGACGTGTGGGATGAGGCGGGGGAAGTGGTGGAAGGTCTGCCTACTTTACGTCATGGTGGCGTTAAAGCATGGGTCAACGTCACCTATGGCTGTAACAATTTTTGTTCGTATTGCATTGTGCCGTACGTGCGCGGCAGGGAAAGGAGCCGTCAGCCGGCGGACATTCTAGCGGAAATAGCCGGCCTGGCGGCAAACGGCTACCAAGAGGTGACACTCCTCGGACAAAACGTCAATTCCTACGGTAAAGACCTGGCGGGGAAAACTGACTTTGCCGGCCTGTTGCAGCGGGTGGATCAAGAGACGGGAGTGGCCCGGATTCGCTTCATGACCTCACACCCGCGGGACTTTACGGAAGAGCTTGTCCGCGTTATTGCGGCAGGCAAAAACATCTGTGAGCATATCCACTTGCCTGTCCAGTCCGGCAGCAGTCGCCTTCTTGCTCTGATGAATCGCGGCTATTCGCGGGAACATTACCTGGATTTAGTGGCGATGCTTCGCCGCCACCTGCCGGGGTGTGCCCTGACGACCGACTTGATTGTCGGCTTCCCCGGTGAAACAGAAGCCGACTTTCAGGAGACGCTGGCATTGGTGGAACAGGTAGGCTTTGATAACGCCTTTACTTTTCTTTATTCGCCGCGCCAGGGCACGCCGGCTGCCAGCATGCCGGGGCAGGTGTTGGCAGCAGTAAAAAAAGAAAGATTCGCGCGGCTGCTCGCGGTCCAGAACCGTTGGAGCCTGGAAAGAAACGCTGCGCTGGTGGGGAGAACAGTCGAAGTGCTGGTGGAAGGACCGAGTAAGACTGACCAAGGCGTGCTGACGGGGAGGACGCGGACCGGTAAGACGGTGAACTTCACCGGCAGTTATACTGCTGCGGGAACGCTTGTGGCAGTGGAAATTAGCGAGGCGCGTACCTGGAGCCTGGTGGGGAGGCAGGCGCTTTGAACGTGGAAACGCCGATGCTCCGCCAATACCGGGAAATCAAAGCGCAAAACGCGGACAAACTGCTGCTGTTCCGTGTGGGCGACTTTTATGAAATGTTTTACGAAGATGCCAAGACGGGGGCTAGGGAGCTGGAGATTACGCTCACCTCGCGGGAAACAGGCAAAGACAACCATGTACCGCTGGCCGGATTTCCCTACCATACCTTGGATACTTACCTAGTTAAGCTGGTTGACAAAGGTTATAAAGTGGCTATCTGTGAGCAGGTGCAGGACCCGAAGCTGGCCAAAGGGCTTATTCGGCGCGAAATTGTCCGCATTGTTACGCCCGGTACGGTGACAGAGGCAGCCTTGCTTGATGAGAAAAGCAACAACTACCTGGCTTCTGTCTTTGCCGGACGCGGCGGTTACGGCTTAGCGGCCGTGGATGTGTCTACCGGCGAATTTATTTTCTGCGAGCTCCGTGGCCGGAAGGCCGTCAAATTTTTAACCGATGAGCTTTGCCGTCTGCAGCCGGCCGAACTGCTAGTCAATGCTGCCGCCATGGCTGACCCGGGGTGCAAGGACGCTTTTGCCCGCCTTGGCTGCGGGACACCGCTTACTACCATTGCGGGCAAGGAGCATAATTTCCGGCGGGCGGAAGCGGAACTGCGTGAGCAGTTTGGGCCGGGCGGCTGGCTTGCGGAAGGGCCGGCCTTAGCTGTCCAGGCAGCAGGAGCGGCGGTGCATTACTTGCGAGAAAACCGGCCAGGCGGCCTAAAACACTTGCACCATCCCTGCCTGTATTCTCCGGAAGGCTTTATGGTGCTGGATCATGCGACGCGGCGCAACCTAGAACTGACCCGTACCATCCGTGAGGAACGCAAAAAAGGGTCTCTGCTTTGGGTATTGGAGCGGACTAGGACGGCCCCGGGGGCGCGGCTGCTGAAGAAGTGGTTGGAACAGCCGCTGCTTGATGTCTCCGCCATCAACCGCCGCCTCGATGCGGTGGAGGAAATGGCGGACAATTTGGGGTTACTGGAAGAAGCAGCGGAGCTATTGGACGGTGTCTACGACTTGGAGCGGCTCATGGGCCGTATACACTGTGAGAGCGCTAACGCCAGGGACCTGGCGGCGCTGCGCAAGACACTTGACTTGCTGCCGGCGGCTGCAGCCCTGCTGACTAAGACAAAGAGCGGTGCGCTGCAGGAGTTGGCCGGACGCCTGCCCGAACTTGGCGGCCTGGCGGCTTACCTTGCGGCGGCGCTGGTGGACGACCCGCCGCTTACGCTGAAAGAGGGGGGGCTGCTGCGGGAGGGCTTCCACCCCGAGGTGGATATGTTGCGGCAAGCCCGCCGTAGCGGGCGACATTATCTCCTGGAAGTGGAGCAGCGGGAGCGGGAACGCACGGGCATTAAGTCCCTTAAAGTTAGCTATAACCGTGTTTTTGGCTACTATCTGGAAGTTTCTCGCATTAATGCCCATCTGGTGCCGGATGATTACTTACGCAAACAGACGTTGGCTAATGCGGAGCGCTATATCACGCCGGAACTGAAGGAGTATGAAGCGCTTATTCTTGGTGCGGAGGAAAAGATCAGCGTTCTGGAGTATGAGGAGTTTCTGGCCGTCAGAGAGAAGGCTGCGGAAGCTACCTCCCCCATCCAGGATGCGGCCGCTATACTAGCGGAACTCGATGTCTATCACTCTTTGGCCAGAGTAGCCCGTGATAACCGCTACACCCGTCCGCAGATAGAAGATGGCGACGTGCTGGAAATTATCGATGGACGTCACCCGGTGGTGGAACGGGTGCTGCAGGACAAGCTTTTTGTCCCTAACGACCTTTACCTGGACGGGGACGACCAGCGGGTATTGCTGATTACCGGACCAAACATGGCGGGCAAGTCGACGTATATGCGCTGCTGTGCGCTGATTGTCATTCTGGCGCAGCTCGGCAGCTTTATCCCGGCCAAGAGAGCCCGGATTGGCCTTGTGGACCGTATCTTTACCCGTATCGGCGCGGCAGATGACCTAGTAGGCGGCCAAAGCACTTTCATGATGGAAATGAGTGAGGTGGCTGACATCCTGAACAGAGCCACGGCCAGGAGCCTAGTTTTGCTGGATGAGGTGGGACGCGGTACCAGCACCGTAGATGGTGTCAGTATCGCCCGCGCCGTGGTGGAATATCTGTACTATAAAATAAAGGCCAGGACGCTTTTTGCCACCCATTACCATGAATTGATTGCTCTGGCCGCCGAGTTTCCAGCTATTCGCAACTATGCTACAGCTGTTAAGGAAAAGGGGGAGGAGATAGTTTTCCTGCACAAGGTGATACCTGGCAGCGTCGATAAAAGTTATGGTCTCCAGGTGGCGCGCTTGGCTGGCCTGCCTCCCCAGGTGCTGGAACGTGCCCGCGACATCCTGGCGCAACTGGAAGAATGTGGCGGGAGACAGGAAGCGGCGGCTGCGTGTGAAGAGAGGCAACTACGACTGTTCGTTCCGGACCGGGAGCTGGCCGCAGCTCTGGATGAACTGGAAATGGCGGAGCTGATGACGACTACACCGCTCGAGGCTATCCAGATCCTTTTCCGGCTCCAGCAGGCCATGAAGAAAGGGAAGCCTTATGGGTAAGATTATCCTTCTGGACGAGGCTACCGCCAACCAAATCGCCGCTGGCGAAGTGGTGGAGCGACCAGCTGCCGCAGTGAAAGAACTGGTAGAAAACGCTCTGGATGCCGGTGCCCGGCAGATAAAAATCAGTGTCGCTGGCGGAGGGCTCGCCAGCATCAGTGTTGCTGATGATGGGTCAGGGATAGCTGCGGAAGACGTCCCGCTGGCCATCTTAAGACACGCCACGAGCAAGATCCGCTTGATTACAGACCTAGCAAACATTAGGTCCCTCGGCTTCCGCGGGGAGGCGCTTCCCAGCATCGCTGCCGTTAGCCGGCTGCGTGTTGTTACACGGCAGCCGGACGACTTGGCCGGGGCAGAGCTCGTTGTCCATGGTGGCAAGATTGTCAGCCAGGGAGAAATCGGCTGCCCGGTCGGTACGGAAATACGCGTGGAGGAGCTATTCTACAACACGCCGGCCAGGTTAAAATTTTTAAAGAGCGAAGCGGCGGAGACGGCCAGAATTACCGATACCGTTCAGCGGTTAGCTCTGGCCTGGCCGGAGGTATCTTTTTCTTATAGCGTCAACGGGCGGGAACAGCTGGTGACTGCTGGTAACGGCCAACTTCTTGATGTTCTCTTTTGTGTTCTGGGCCGGCAAAACGGGCGTCATTTCTTCCCGCTGGCTTGGCAGGGACCGCTACTTTCGCTCCAAGGGTTTCTGGGTCGTCCCGGCCTGGCTCGCGCCAACCGCAACCTGCAGTTCTTTTACATCAACAGGCGGCCTGTTCGTTCGCCGTTACTGAGTGATGCGCTGCAGTCGGCATATCTTACACTGCTGCCGCGCCGCCGATTCCCTGCGGCTGTCGTTTTTCTTGAACTTGACCCGTCCGAGGTGGACGTCAATGTCCATCCGGCTAAAAGGGAGGTGCGCTTTGCCCGGGAACAGGATATCTACCGGCAGTTCCTCTCGGGGGCCAGACAAGCGCTACGGGGAGAAAGCCTGACGGGCGAAATTCCCCTGCCGGCGGCCAGACCTTTTTCTTTCCCTAATGGGAGCTATAAGCCGACACAGGAAACCATCTTTTCAGTTGCGGAGGCTGCTGCCGCGTCGGAAACAGCTCTCCCGCTTTGGGAAGGGGACAGAACGCCAAACCGTCTGCCCAAGCCTTTGCCGACCCTCCGCCCCCTCGGTCAGTTGGCCGGAATGTATATCCTGGCTCAGTCGGAAGCGGGCGATCTTTATATCGTGGACCAGCACGCCGCTCACGAGCGCGTCCTTTATGACTTATTTGCGCAAGACGTACAGGATGGCAAGCTCGCTGTGCAGGAGGTTATCCCGCAGACCGTGGAGGTTGACCCGCAAAACGCGGCCGCTTTGGTGGGTGCGCTGAAAGTTTTTGCCAGGGCCGGGTTATCTTTGGACACTTTTGGTCATAATAGTTTCATCTTGCGGACTGTACCCTTATTTTTCCGCCAAAACCTGAACCAGGATGATATCCTCATGCTGGTGCAGGCGGCTTCAGTACACAGCGAGGCCACTCAGTTGCTGGGGGAAATACTGAAAATGATGGCCTGCAAGGCGGCCATCAGGGCTGGCCAACTATTATCCCGCGAGGAAATGGCCCATCTTTTGGCAAGTCTTGCTGAAACAGAACAGCCCTTTACCTGTCCGCACGGTCGGCCAGCCGTCATGTCCCTGGCCGCCGGCGCGTTGGCGGCGCATTTTGGGCGGCGGTAGAATGACCATGCTGCTTGTTATTGTCGGACCTACTGCTGTCGGTAAATCGCAAGTGGCGCTGCAGGTAGCCGGGAAACTGGGCGGAGAGATTGTTTCCGCAGACTCTGTTCAAGTCTACCGTGGTCTTGATATCGGGGCGGGCAAACCGTCCCGGGAGGAGCGTGCGCTTGTTCCCCATCACCTGCTGGATATCGCTGACCCACGTGACAATTATACAGTAGCTGATTTCCAGCGCGACGCGCAAGAGGCCATCAATGGCATCCAGACCCGGAACAGACTGCCGCTTTTGGTGGGTGGAACAGGTCTCTATGTCAGGGCGCTGCTTCAGGGGTTTGCTTTCAGTGCCAGCGGCGAAAACCAGGTGTTGCGCCAAAAACTGTCTGAAGAGGCAAAACGTCTCGGTATGGCAGTGTTGCATCACCGGCTGACGGAGGTCGACCCGGAAGCGGCGGAAAGAATTCACCCCCATGACTTGCGCCGCGTGATCCGGGCGCTGGAGGTGTACTCGCAGAGTCAGGTGCCTATTTCCGGGCAAAGGCGATGTACTTCCGGCACCTCCGACTACGATGTGCGGATGTTTATCCTGGACATGCCTCGGGAGTTGCTTTACCGGCGTATTGAACAAAGAGTGGAGAAGATGTTGGCCGAGGGACTGGTGGAAGAGGTAAAGGGTTTGCTGTCCGGCGGTGTATCTTTGCAGGCCAAGTCGTTGCAAAGTCTGGGCTACCGGCAGATTGTGGCCTATTTGCAGGGAGAGGAAACGCTGGCCAGAGCGGTGGAACGGATTAAACGAGATACGCGGCACTATGCCAAGAGGCAGCTGACCTGGTTTCGCCGTGAGCCGGAGGCCACCTGGCTCGATATTTCCGAAAAAGGCGGAACAGCAGGCGTGGCGGAAAAAATTTGCGCCATATTGGCAGGAGATTCCTGAACGAGCGAGAATAAATAGCCGAGAAAGGCAGTTAAACACGGCATCTGGAGGGATTATTATGAATAAAGGTACTGTTAGCTTGCAGGATAATTTCTTAAATGCAGCCAGGAAGGACGATATGATGCTGACCGTTTTCCTGGTAAACGGCTACCAGATTAAGGGGACGGTACGTAGTTTTGATAATTTCACCATCCTGCTTAACGTGGAAAACAAGCAGCAACTAGTTTACAAACATGCCGTGTCTACCATTGTACCCTTTCGCAACATTACCCTGACTCAGCCTGCTGAATAAAAGCCTTTTATGGACATCGACAACAGAAATGTTATGAAGGAAATCGAGGCTAAACCTCGATTTCCTTCATAAGAGGAGCTGGAGCTATGGAGACGGTGGTTCTCGTCGGGCTGCAGACGCCAAAAACAGGGTGGGAAACGGCAGAAACGATGCGTGAGCTCGTACAGCTTGTTAAAACGGCCGGCGCCCGGGCCGCAGCTGAACTGGTGCAAAAGCGGTCGTCTCCCGATGCCGCCTATTATGTGGGGAAAGGCAAAGCGGAGGAAATCGCCGCTCTTGCCACCGAGCTTGAGGCGGATTTAATTGTCTTTGACGATGAGCTTTCCCCTACGCAGCTACGCAATCTGGAAGCAGCTACGGGGAGACGCGTCGTAGACCGCACCGCCCTGATTCTTGATATCTTTGCCGGGCGCGCCCGCACGCGCGAAGGGAAACTGCAGGTGGAGCTGGCTCAGCTTAATTACCTGTTACCGCGCCTGACTGGCCGCGGCATTGCTTTGTCGCGCCTTGGCGGCGGTATCGGTACACGGGGGCCAGGAGAGACGAAGCTGGAAGTGGACAGGCGCCGCCTGCGTCAGCGGATTGTGGAGTTGCGGCAAGAACTGGAAGAAGTAAAAAAGCATCGCCGCTTGCATCGCCAATCACGACAAGCCATTCCTTTGCCGGTAGTGACACTGGTAGGCTACACTAACGCCGGCAAATCAACACTGCTAAACGCTTTGACCGGAGCCGACGCACTGGTGGAGGACAAGCTGTTTGCTACTCTTGATCCCACCACCCGCCGTGTCAGCCTGCCCGGAGGGCGCCAGTTTCTACTTACGGATACGGTAGGTTTTATCCGCAAACTACCGCACCATTTAGTGGCGGCCTTCCGTGCCACCCTGGAGGAGGTGTTGCAGGCCGACCTGCTCCTGCATGTAGTAGATGCCGCTCACTCCCAAGCGCCAGAGCAGATGAAAGCCGTGATGGATGTTTTAAAACAGCTTGGTGCTGTAAACCGTCCGATGCTGATGGTTTTTAACAAGATTGACGAGCCAGCCGGACTGGAGGCGCTACCTGTGTTGTCCAGGGAATACCCGGAGCATGCCGCTGTCTCAGCGAGGGATGATGCGGGTTTTGGAGAACTGCTGCAAAAGATAGAAGCGCTGCTGCAGCGCGATGATTATCGGCTTGATCTTTTGCTCCCCTATGGCCGTGAGGATATTTTATCCGCTATCAGGCGGCACGGCAAAGTTGAAAACGAGGAGTACACAGCGACCGGGGTTGTTGTCAGAGCGATACTGCCCCGCCCGCAGGCGGAGAGAATCAAAGCCAGTCTGCGCAACCATTCCGGGAGTGAAAACGTTGAAGGCTAAAGTCTGGCAAAAGTACGAGTCCCTTTTTACGGAAGTTGAGGAGCAGATTGCTTCGTCGCTTCGTCGCGTTGCCCGGACTGTACTGGTTAATCAGGCTCGGGTGCTGGCTGCTTTTCAGGAGCTAAGAGTCGATGAAACATGCTTCCATGACTCCACGGGCTACGGATACAACGACAGCGGGCGGGAAAAACTGGACCGCCTTTTTGCGTGTGTCTTTGGCGCCGAGGCTGGCCTGGTAAGGCCGCAGTTTGTTTCCGGAACACACGCCATCGCCTCTTGCCTGTACGGTATTCTGAAACCAGGCAGCCGGCTGGTTTCGCTGACCGGCCGCCCTTACGATACGTTGCAGAAGGCGCTGGGGCTCATAGGCGATGGTCGGCATAACCTAGAGGCCCTTGGCATCAGTTACGGGGAGGCAGACCTTTGCGCCGCACCTGCTGAAACGGCACTGGATAAGGCTCTGGCGGCCGGCGCGCAGGTCGTCTATCTCCAGCGCTCCCGCGGCTACGCGGAAAGACGCTCCCTAACTGTGCAACAGGTGGGAACACTCGTCCGGGCCGTCCGGCAGAGGCTGCCGGAGACCATCATTTTTGTAGACAACTGTTACGGCGAGTTTGTGCAGGAAATGGAGCCCTGCCATGTCGGTGCGGATCTTGTAGCCGGCTCTTTGATTAAAAACCCTGGCGGGGGGGTAGCCACTGGCGGCGGTTATGTAGTGGGGCGTGCTGACCTAGTGGAGCAAGCTGCTTGGCGCCTGACAGCTCCGGGCCTAGGTGCAGGCATCGGCAATATGGCCGGTGTTAAACGCCTGCTTTATCAGGGATTATTTTTGTCCCCGCACCAGACTGGTGAAACGTTGAAAGGCATGACGCTGGCCGCGGCGCTTTTTGCGCGGTTGGGTCTGCCGGTCAGTCCGTCCTGGGATGAGGAACGCGGTGATACCGTGCAAGCCATCCGCCTTGGCGACCCGGAACTGTTGCAAAAGTTTTGCTGCGCTGTCCAGGCGTCTTCGCCGGTAGACAGCTACCTTACGCCCCTCCCGGCACCGATGATTGGGTATCGCGATGAGATTATCATGGCCGCTGGCACTTTTGTCCAGGGTGCCAGCAGTGAGTTTTCAGCCGACGCCCCTTTGCGCCCGCCGTATACCGTTTTCCTACAGGGGGGGCTGACCTACGAGCACATCAAACTGGCGCTGGCGCAGGTGCTGGAGGCAACGGGACTGGCGAGGTGAGCGGTTTCTTGACAACGTTTACGCAATAAAGTTATAATGCTGATGAGCTTGGAGGCAAATAAAACGAGAAGAGGAAGAGCATGGCTTATACTAGAGAGGACATCCTTCATTTAGCAAAAGATCTGCAGATTAAATTTATTCGTCTGCAGTTTTCCGATGTGCTTGGTGTCACTAAAAATGTAGCCATCCCGGTACAACAGCTGACAAAAGCACTGGACGGGGAAATGATGTTTGACGGTTCCTCCATTGAGGGGTTTGTGCGTATTGAAGAGTCAGATATGTACCTGCGCCCTGACCCCAACACTTTTACCATCTTCCCCTGGAATAACAAAGAAGGTGCCACGGCACGGCTAATCTGCGACATTTATAACCCGGACGGCACGCCGTTTGCCGGCTGCCCGCGCAACACCTTGCGGCGCGCCATCGCGCAGGCTGCACAGCTGGGCTTTTCACTGAATGCCGGCCCGGAGGCGGAGTTCTTCCTTTTTTTAAAAGACAGCGAAGGCCGGCCTACCACCATCACCCACGACAGTGGCGGGTATTTTGACCTGATGCCGGTAGATATGGGGGAGGCAGCGCGCCGCGACATGGTGCTGACGCTGCAGGAAATGGGCTTTGAAGTGGAGGCGTCTCACCACGAGGTAGCCCCTGGCCAACATGAGATTGCTTTCAAGTACGCAGATGCCTTGACCACCGCCGATAATATTGCCACCTTTAAGCTGGTGGTGCGTACCATTGCCATGCAGCACGGCCTACACGCCACTTTTATGCCAAAACCCATCTTCGGCCTTGCCGGTTCCGGCATGCATACCCACCAATCCTTATTTAAGGATGGAGAAAACGCTTTTTATGATCCGTCGCAACCCTCTCAGCTTTCCAAGATTGCCCGCTACTATGTGGCCGGACTTTTGTCTCATGTCAAAGGCTTTACAGCCGTCACCAATCCCTTGGTCAACTCCTACAAACGGCTGGTTCCTGGCTTTGAAGCCCCGGTCTATATTGCTTGGAGCGAGCGCAACCGCAGCCCGCTGGTTCGTATCCCAGCTCGCCGCGGCATCGGTACCAGGATTGAGTTGCGCAGCCCAGACCCATCATGCAACCCCTATCTGGCCTTGGCCGTTACCTTAAGCGCAGGGCTGGACGGCATCCGTAAGAAGCTGCTGCCTCCTGCGCCAGTTAACCAGAATATTTACGAAATGAATGAAGAGGAACGACACGAACTTGGTGTGGAAACGCTTCCGCAGACACTGGGGGAGGCCTTAGAAGAGCTCGCTCGCAGCGAAGTTATCCGCGAGGCTCTAGGGGAACACATCTATGACCGTTTCATGGAGGCCAAAACGATTGAATGGACGCACTACCGCACCAGGGTCCACCAGTGGGAACTCGACAACTACCTGCCGGTATTTTAGCCGGCGGGCGCGTTCTGTACGCTCTACCACAAGCAGAACAGCCTGCCGCCAATTACACAAATTACTACATCGCTGGGGCGGCACTGCTTGTTGTCCTAGCAGGCATGACGGTGCTGTTTGTGCGCCGCAGAGCGTGTTGATTAGCGAGCCAGAGTTTCGTATGTCAATTACCAGTCGAAATGGGCGCCTTAGGGCGCCTTTTTTAACGAACAGGAGAATCCCTTACTTACTCCCTTGCCCCCCACTTAAAGAAGTGCTACACTAGCTTGTAATGGCGGGACATGCGAACGGAGGACAGATGGCGATGAAACGCAAAGAGCGGGCGTCAAAAATCCTGCAAATCCTCCGGGAAGGCAATCCTCATCCGCAGACGGAGTTGCGCTTTTCCACACCGTGGCAGCTGCTGGTAGCTACCGTCCTTTCCGCCCAGTCTACCGATAAGCAAGTTAATAAGGTAACGGAAACGCTGTTTGCTAAATTTCCCACTGCGGCGGAAATGGCCGCATTGACGGCAGAACAACTGGCGGCAGAAATTAAAAGTATCGGGCTTTACCGCCATAAAAGCAAGTATCTGGTTGCCGCTGCCCAGACAGTCAGGGACGAGTATGCAGGGCAAGTGCCAAAAACCCGCGCCGAGTTGCAGTCTCTGCCGGGGGTGGGCCGTAAGACGGCTAACGTGATTTTGAGCAATGCTTTTGGGATCCCCGCTCTGGCTGTGGACACGCATGTTTTCCGGGTTGCCGGACGCCTCGGACTGGTGAAGGCCCACACACCGGAGGAAGCAGAACGGCAGTTAACGAGAGTCATTCCGCGTGAACAGTGGTCGAGTGCTCACCACTGGCTTATTTTGCACGGACGCTACCTTTGTGTCGCCCGCCGTCCGCGCTGCCCGATTTGCCCGCTAAGCGCCCACTGCCAGTATTGTTCCCTAAACAAAGGGCAAACATAAAAATGCTGTGAGGAGCAGAAAATGAGGATCATACGCAAAACATTCTTAACCGGACTAATTATCTTGTTGCCGTCCATAGTCACAGTCTATATCCTAAACCTTACCTTTCGTGCCGTAGATGCGTTACTTGGCAACCTGCTCCGTTTATACATCGGACACACCGTTCCGGGACTGGGATTCCTGGCCACTGTGGCACTTATATTTTTTGTTGGACTGCTGGCCACTAATGTTATCGGCCACAGGCTGGTTAAGATGCTAGAGAGTTGGTTTGTCAAAATCCCGCTCGTAAGAACGATTTACTTGGCAGTGCGCCAAATCATCGATGCTTTTTCCCTGCAGCGCAGCAACGTCTTCGAGTCGGTCGTCATGATCGAGTACCCGCGCAAAGGTATTTATGGCATGGGGTTTGTTACCGGCAAAGCTGTAGCTGAGGTGCAGGAAAAAACATCACGGGAAATGGTGCCGGTTTTTGTTCCCACCTCCCCCAACCCTACGACCGGATTCTTGCTGCTTGTTTCCAGGGAAGAGCTGGTGCCCTTGAGCATGACGGTGGAGGAAGCACTGAAGTTGATTATTTCCGCCGGTGTTGTTACACCGGAATGGCCCAGGAAAAATGGTCGCTAAATCACAGTCCGTTCACATCGGTTTCGCGGTTTCGAAACAAGTTGTTAATGGTGTGATAAGCTGGTATACTTGAGGGGTGTTTTTAAGGGGGCTACAATTAATGGAGATAAGAAACTTGGCGATCATCGCTCACGTCGATCACGGCAAGACGACGCTCGTCGATAAAATGTTACATCAGAGCGGTATTTTTCGTAGCAACGAAACGGTAGCGGAACGCGTGCTTGATTCGGGCGCTCTAGAACGTGAGAGAGGCATTACAATTCTGGCCAAGAACACAGCCGTGACCTACCACAGCACGAAAATAAATATAGTTGATACTCCCGGGCATGCTGATTTTGGGGGGGAAGTAGAGCGGGCCTTGTCTATGGTGGACGGAGCCCTGCTAGTTGTGGATGCCTTTGAGGGACCGATGCCGCAGACAAGGTTCGTCCTGCGTAAAGCATTGGAACTCGCCCTGCGTCCGATAGTAGTCGTGAACAAAATCGATCGTGCTGATGCCCGGGCATACGAAGTAGTCGATTTGGTCTTTGACTTATTTGCGGAGCTTGGGGCGGATGATAAGCAGTTGGATTTCCCGGTAGTTTACGTGTCCGCCCGCGGTGGTGTGTCCGGATATGAGCCTGATGAAATTACAGCTTCACTGGAGCCACTTTTTGATACAATTGTGAGACATGTACCCAGTCCTTCCGGCGATAGTTCGGCTCCGTTCCAGATGCTCATCGCCAATATTGCTCATGATACCTACTTGGGCAGGTATGCTATCGGCCGTGTAAGCAGGGGTACTCTTTCAGCAGGTGAGAGTGTTGCTGTTATCCACGCCGATGGCAGTATGGACAGGGGCAAAGTAGAGAAGATTTTTGTCTTTGACGGCCTGAAAAAAACGGAGACCAAGGAAGCTGCCACCGGAGATATTATAGCCATCGCCGGATTAGATAATTTTGGTATCGGGGAAACAATCTGTCACACAGAGACGCCAGAACAGCTTCCTGTTACTGCTGTAGATGAACCAACGCTGACCATGAACTTTTTGGTCAACAACAGCCCCTTTGCTGGCTGCGAAGGCCAACATGTCACTTCACGCAAAATCCGTGAGAGACTGCTGCGTGAACTGGACACGAATGTGTCTTTGCGTATGGAAGAAACAGATAGCTCGGACTGTTTTCTGGTAGCCGGCCGGGGAGAACTGCACTTGTCCATACTGATCGAAACTATGCGCCGCGAGGGCTTTGAACTGCAGGTAAGCAAGCCGGAGGTTATTTTAAAAAACATCGACGGCCAGCTTCAAGAGCCTGTGGAACACCTGCTCCTAGAGTTGCCGGAGGAGAATACCGGCAGCGTCCTAGAAAGCATGAGCAAGCGTAAAGCAGAGATGCTTAATATGGCCTCTGCCGGTGAGGGACGGGTTCGTCTGGAGTTTCGTATTCCTGCCCGCGGCTTGTTCGGCTTTCGCTCTGAATTCCTGACAGAGACCCGTGGCAGAGGCACCTTGAATCATTTTTTTGACTGTTACCAGCCGCATAGGGGTGAAATCCCCTTCCGGTATCAGGGTGCGCTGATTGCTTTTGAAGAAGGTGAGACGACCGCTTACGGTCTCCACGCTGCAGAAGGACGTGGCCTGCTGTTTGTCGGACCAGGGACGAAAGTATACGAAGGCATGATTGTTGGGCAGAACTCCCGGGAATACGACCTGGAAGTAAATGTCTGCAAAAAGAAACACCTTACCAATATCCGCTCTTCTAATGCTGAAGAAGCTATCCGTCTGAAGGAGCAGCGCTTCCTCAGCCTGGAGGAGGCCATCGAGTTTATTGCCGATGACGAACTGGTGGAAGTAACTCCAGAGAGCGTACGTCTGCGTAAAAAGATGCTAAAAAAACATGACCGCGACCGGTTCAATAAAAAGCAGGCTTCAGCACAGTAGCTTAAGTTAAAGCAACGACAGCGGGTCGCTGTTTTTTAGGTTCTTTAGCTGCAGCTGTGTGGGGAGAGGATGAAAGGCTTCTATTACGTTAGAAGGAGCGGTTGGATTGTCTGCTGTAAAACAGATGCTGGACAGGAAAATATGGGCCGTCGTCGGCGTTTCCGCCGATAAAAGCAAATTTGGCTATAAAGTCTACGTCAAGCTCAAAAAAGCAGGCTATACTGTTTACGGAATCAATCCTAAGCTCAATGAACTGGAAGGCGAGAAGGTCTACAAGGAGCTGTCTGCTTTGCCGCAGAAGCCGGAGGTAGTCAACTTTGTGGTGCCGCCGGCCGTGACATTGAATATGGTTCCAGAATGTGCCCAAAACGGTATCAGGTATGCCTGGCTACAACCGGGTTCTGAATCTCCGGCGGCGCTTGATTTGCTCAGGGAACATGAGATGGAAGTGTTGCAGGGCTGCGTACTGATGGAGCTGCGGAAGCTTCGTTAGAATGAGCCGACAACTGCATAAGCAGGTCACGTATCGGCCATAATAACGGGAACGGCGCCGGCGGCGAAACAATTACCTTGGTTCGATTGACAAAAGGCGCCGAATGCTATAGAAAAGAAGGTGAGGGCATGCGTTGTCCTGTATGTGCTGGCATAGATACTGGCAAAGTGGGTACTGATCAGTATTACTGCTGGAACTGCCTGCTGGAATTCTCCAGGAACGGTGACCACGGTTTTACAGCTTACTATGTTGACGAGGAAGGAACGCTGGTAGCGCTGGGCGGTGAAACCGGCACAGACCGGCAGGAGCTCAGCCTCTGACGTGCTGCTCCAGTCGGCCAGCGCATATTCTGTACAGAGACTGTAGGCAAAGAGGGTTAACGGGGGTGGGGCGGTGGAGCGGTACTTTAATTTCCAGCACAAGTCCTGGCGCTATGGCGTTTTGGGAGCAGTGGTCATTGTCGCGTTTTTTTTTCTTCCTTGGCTTTTGCGGGTTGCCGCACCGCTGCTTGTGGTTCTGGAACCCTTCCTGCTGGCCATTGTCATTGCCTATATTCTAAATCCGCTCGTCGTTTTGTTTGAAAGGCGCCGCGTCTCGCGGGTCTTGGCTATTGTCTTGCTTTATGCCATTTTTTTTGCTTTGGTTTTTCTGGCTGGTGTTTGGACCATTCCCGGCCTGGTGACGGAACTGCAGAAACTGGGGGAGAGAATTCCCGAATACACAGAACGGGCGCAGGCGCTTATCAGCCACCTGTACTCCGATTACCGGCGCGTCAACCTGCCGGATAGTCTGCGGGTGGCGCTTGATGAAAACATCCTGCTGCTTCAGCGTGGTCTGCAACTTCTGTTAGAGAGGGTCACCGGCACGCTTCTCGGCATCTTTTCACATTTCTTTGTTCTTTTGCTTGTTCCACTGCTCGTCTATTACTTCCTGCGTGATATGGAACACCTCAAGCGCTCCCTTGTGTTGCTTTTCCCTGCCAGATACCGCCAGCGTGTTATGGTGGCCGGAAGCGAAATTGACGCTGCGCTCGGTGCTTATCTCCGTGGAGTGCTGTTGATTTGTTTTTTGGTGGGTTTTCTTACCTATCTCGGCCTACGCCTGCTGGGTGTGGACTTTGCTCTGATTCTTGGTCTTATTTACGGCATCACCAACATCATCCCTTATTTTGGCCCGCTGATTGGCGCGCTGCCCGCTGTGCTTATCGCGTTGCTCGACTCTCCGGCGCAGGCCCTGAAGGTAGTTGCGGTTATGGTGGCGATTCAGCAGCTCGATAGTCAGTTAATCTCGCCGCAGATTCTCGGCAGAAGCCTGGGTCTGCACCCGCTCCTCGTCGTTCTCGCCCTGCTATTGGGAGGACAGTTGTTTGGCTTGGTGGGGTTGATTATGGGGGTGCCGCTTGCGGCCACGCTACGTATTCTCCTGCGACACGCAGCAGGCCTGCAGCAGGTGTCTGTTAAGCGTTGACATGCCATATCTTGGACTATATAATGGACTTTGAAATAGAAGCAGGGGGGGCTTGTTTTGCTGTCTAAAGAGATTCGTGCTGTTTTTCTTGATTATTTCCAGCGGCAGGGACATCTGGTGTTGCCTAGCTTTTCGCTGATTCCCAACAACGACCCATCGCTGCTCTTAATCGGGGCCGGCATGGCTCCTTTGAAGCCTTACTTCACCGGCGAGAAGACACCTCCCCTCCCTCGCTTGGCCACCTGTCAGAAATGTGTGCGTACGCCCGATATCGACAAGGTAGGTCGCACTTCCAGACACGCCACCTTCTTTGAGATGCTGGGCAATTTTTCTTTCGGTGACTACTTTAAGGAAGAAGCAATTACCTGGGCCTGGGAACTGGTGACGGCCGGCTACAAGCTGCCGGAGGACAAGCTCTATGTCAGCGTCTATGAAGAGGATGACGAGGCTTACGGCATCTGGCACAAAAAAATTGGCCTGCCCCCCGACCGGATTTTTCGCCTCGGCAAAGCCGACAACTTCTGGGAGATTGGTGAGGGCCCCTGCGGCCCCTGCTCGGAAATCTATTACGACTTGGGGGCAAAACGCGGCTGCGGTCGGCCCAACTGTGAAGTAGGATGTGACTGCGACCGTTTTCTGGAAATCTGGAATTTGGTCTTTACGCAGTTCAACCGAACCGCTGAAGGTCATTACGAACCGCTGGCCCAGAAAAACATTGATACCGGTGCTGGCCTGGAACGGCTGGCCGTGGTCCTGCAGGGGGTTAACAACCTTTTTGAGATTGACACGGTGAGCCCGTTGCTGCATCACTTTGCGGCAGTCACCGGTGTCCCTTACAACAAGGAGGAGACAAAAGATGTCTCCCTGCGCATCATCACCGAGCACCTGCGCGGCACGTCCTTCCTGATCGCCGACGGTATCTTGCCGAGCAATGAGGGACGCGGCTATGTCCTGCGCCGTCTGCTGCGTCGCGCTGTACGCCATGGCAAATTACTTGGACAAAACAGTCCCTTTCTGCACCGGGCGGTAGAAATCGTCAGCGACCAATACGGCGAGACTTACCCTGAACTCATCAGAAGCCGCGAGTTCGTGGCCAAGGTTGTACAGATTGAGGAAGAGCGTTTCCACGAAACTTTGGAGCAGGGAACCAAAATTCTAAATGAACTGATCTGGCAGCTTGGCAAGCGTGGTGTCCTCTCGGGAGAGGCCGCCTTTAAACTGTACGACACGTACGGCTTCCCCGTGGAACTAACCCGAGAGATTCTGGCTGAAAACCAGCTCGTGCTAGACATGGAAAACTTTCAGGCCGCCATGGCCGCGCAGCGCGAACGTGCCCGCGGCGCCCGCAGTGCCACTACCGCTGCGCGGGAAGAACACTGGCAGGAAATCCGCCAGCTAACGACCGGGTTTGTAGGCTACGACCAGCTGCAGGCCGAAGCAGAGATTTTGGCCATCTTGCGCCACGGGGAAAAGGTCGGCACGGCCACTGCCGGGGATGAGGTAGAAGTCCTTTTAGGCCAGACACCTTTTTATGGTGAGAAAGGCGGCCAAGTCGGCGACACAGGCAATATCGTTACGGCGGGCGGCGTGGTAGAGGTCTTGGAGACGGTGATGACGCCGCAGGAGCAGATAGTTCACCGCGGCCGCGTCAGCCATGGGGCCATCAGTGAGGGTGAACTGGCGGAGGCCAGTGTACATTCCCCCCGCCGTAGTGCTGTCTGCCGCAACCATACCGCCACCCACCTGCTGCACAGCGCCCTGCGCGAGCTGTTAGGGGAGCACGTTCGGCAGGCAGGCTCTCTGGTGACAGCAGAGCGCCTGCGCTTTGACTTTACTCACTTAAGTGCTCTTTCTCCGGAGCAACTAAGTGAAGTGGAGCGTATGGTCACCGAAAAAATCTGGGAAAACATCCCAGTTCATTCGTTTACTGCTAGCCTGGAAGAAGCACAGGAAAGTGGAGCGATCGCGCTCTTTGAAGAAAAGTATGGCCACGACGTACGCATGATACGGCTGGGTGGTTTCAGCACAGAACTGTGCGGAGGCACACACGTGGCTACTACAGGTGAAGTGGGCTTGTTTAAAATCATCTCTGAAGCAGGTATCGGCGCGGGTCTGCGCCGCATCGAAGCCCTGACCGGCGCTGGCGCGTATAGTTTTCTAAATGGGCGTACCCAGCTGCTGGAGTCGGCTGCTGCTCAGCTGAAGGCCCAGCCGGAGCAGCTGCCTGACCGCTTGGAAAGCCTGCTTGGCGACTATAAGGAGCTGCAGCGGGAGAACCAGCGCCTGCAGCTGAAGCTAGCCGGCATGGAAGTGGACGGCCTGCTGGACAGCATTTCCCGAGAAAGAGGCGTACCTGTCATCAGCGCCCGCGTTTCCGCCGGCAATATGGAAACACTGCGGGAGATGGCCGACAGGCTAAAACATAAGCTGCCATCCGGGGTTATTGTCCTTGGCGCTGCCGCCGAAGGCAAGGTGTTGCTGGTAGCGGCGGTAACGCCGGACCTAGTGGAGGCAGGATACCATGCCGGTCGGCTGGTCGGCGAAGTGGCCAAGCTAACGGGCGGCGGTGGCGGCGGGCGCCCCGATATGGCCCAGGCCGGCGGGAAAAACGCGGCCGAACTGAGTGGCGCCCTGGCCAAAGTCAGCCAGCTGCTGCAGGAGCAAAATAGCGGAACACGCTGAAAATTACCTGGGGGGGGGG
>JAGXSQ010000001.1 GCA_018333395.1 Dethiobacter sp. | reverse complement strand
GGTACAGGGAGAGCAGTCTTACGGAAGCCTTTCCCCCCCCGCTCCTGCCAAGCACTATCAGGCGCTTCAGCTGCCCCTCCAGAGTCAGGGAGAGACGCTTGGCGACAGTGCGGCCGTAAAGGCGGAAGCGCCGCTTTATGCAGAAGCTGAGATAGCGCCGGCGCTGGCACCGGAAACGCTGCCGGTCAGCAGGCCGAAACAGGAAAGCTCGGAGGCCAGGCTGGCGGAGAGCAGCCCACAGGCAGTGGAAAAACTTGCTTGGCCGGTCCGGGAGCTTCCGCAGACGTCTGTCGCCCAGATGGAGAAGCTGCCGCTGGCGAGACACTCAGTGGTGGAGCAAGTGCTGGAAAAGATGATTTTCTCAAGAAATGAGTCGGGAGAGGCCAGAGTTTTTATCCGGCTCAAACCGGAAGCGCTGGGAGAGGTAGAAATCAGGCTGCAGGTGGAGGATGGACGGCTGACTGGCAGGATTGTGGCGGAAAATGTTTTGGTCAGGGAAATACTGGAGGCGTCTCTCGGACAGCTTAAACAGCGGTTGGAGGCGCAGCAGATTCAGCTTTTGGAACTGACGGTCAGCGTGGGGCAAGAAAAAGGCTTTCAGCGTGGTCGGGACTGGTCTGATGGTACCGGCGCGCCCCCCGGCAGACAGGATAAACTTGTCCCCGATCACCGTGAGGAGCTTAGCAGGCCACAGGGGACTGTTCTACCGGGTATGCTGAACGCTCTTGCCTGATACAATCACGAAGGAAGATTAACGCGAGGAGGGGAAATAGGTGACCGCCATAAACACGGTAAATACAGGACAGCCTGCTCCGGAAGTCAGAAAGACGGGAGCAGCGCAGGAGCTCGGAAAAGACGCTTTCCTGAAACTTTTGGTTACGCAGTTGCGCAACCAAGACCCGCTGAACCCGAAGGATAACAGCGCCTTTGTGGCGCAGATGGCGCAGTTTACCGCTCTGGAGCAGATGCAGAACTTGAATCTGTTGCTGGGTAGGCTGCTGGATCTGCAGGCAGGAGCGCAGGCCCCCGCACTGCTGGATCGCTGGGTGACGGTACGGGGGGAAACCGGGCAACAGACGAGCGGCAGGGTGCAGGCCGTGGAGTACAGCGATGGTAAGCCGTGGCTGGTGGTGGATGGCCGGCGGTTTGGACTGGAGGCGGTGCAAAAGATTGCTCCCGCTCAGGGCAGCGAGGACCAAAACCCAAGTGTGGTATAGGCGGTGAAGGCGATGGATTTTAACGTGGTACGTCCCACCCAGCCTGTTCAGCAGGCAACGACCGCGGCCGCTCCGGCCAGCCAAAAGCAGCAGGGCGACTTTGCCCGGGTCTGGCAGGAAACTTTGCAGAAGCAGGAGCTGAAATTTTCGGCGCACGCGCTGCAGCGGATGCAGGCGCGCCGGATTGAGCTGGGGGAAGGCGACCTGGCGAAAATCAATGCGGCCATGGTCAGCGCGGACAGAAAAGGAGTTCGTTCGTCGTTGCTGCTGTACAACGATGTAGCGATGGTAGCCAGCGTCAGGAACAAGACGATTATTACAGCCATGAACGGAGAGGAGCTTCGGGAGCATATTTTTACCAATATTGACAGTGCGGTAATTATCAGGTAGTGGCCGGACCTCTCTGAGGAAGCCACGAGCCGTGGAACGACAGAAGCGGCTGCTTCGCTACCAAAAAAAAGGAGGTCATTTCTTATGCAAAGGTCCTTATTCTCGGCGGTGACGGGCTTGCGCAACCATCAGGTGAAGATGGACGTGTTGGGCAATAACATCGCCAACGTGAATACGATTGCTTTTAAAGGAAGCAGGGTGCGGTTTCAGGATATCTTAAACCAGAACATCCGGGGAGCGAGCGCCCCGCAATTCGGGCGCGGCGGCATTAACCCGGCGCAGGTGGGCCTGGGGATGAGTATCGGCGCTATCGACACGATCCATACGCAGGGCAATCTGCAAAGCACCGGGCGCGCTACCGACCTGGCTATCCAGGGCAGTGGATTTTTTGTGATGAGTGACGGTGTCGGCAGGACTTTTACAAGAGACGGCGCTTTTTCCGTCGGAGCGGACGGGGACCTGGCAAACGCGGCCAATGGCTTCAAGCCGCTGGGGTGGGCGGCTGACGCCAGCGGCGCTATTAGCACCACTGCTCCACTTGGGCCGCTCAATATCCCGATTGGTCAGACGGTGACCAGTGCCACGACGAGCCTTAATTTCGCCGGCAACCTGGACGCCGCGGCGGCCAGCGGGGCCACGCACCTGGCGGAGGTGCTCGTTTATAACTCGCAGGGTGGGCTGCATACTGTGGAGGTAACTTTTACCAAGACAGGGGCTAACGCTTGGGACTGGACGGCGCACTGGGTTCAACCAGCCATACCGCCGGCTACAGAGCCGACCAGGACGGCTGCAGGACTTGCGGGCACGCTGACCTTTGATACTTTTGGCAATCTGACCGCTTCAACCGGCGGGCCTATTGCTTTCACCCCGACAGGGGCGGAGCAGCTCAACATCGTTCCCGACTTTGACCGTCTGACCCAGGTAGTGGGCTTAAACAATGCCTTGGTCCGCTTCCAGGACGGCTTCCCGGTCGGGGAACTGGAGAGTTTTACCATCGGCAGGACAGGCATTATCAGCGGCGTTTTCACTAACGGGCTGCTGCGGGATCTGGGGCAGTTGGCGCTGGCTAACTTTCCGAATGCCGAGGGCTTGCTGAAAGGGGCGACCAATATGTTCCAGGTGTCCCCCAACTCCGGTCTGCCGCGTATCGGTGCCGCGGGGCAGGAAGGGCGCGGCGTCATTGAGACGGCCACTCTGGAGATGTCCAACGTGGACCTGTCGGCGGAATTTACGATGATGATTACTACCTCCCGGGCGTTTCAGGCTAACTCGAGGGTCATTACCTCCTCTGATGAATTGCTGCAGGAAGTAGTGAACCTCAAAAGGTAAAAAGCAACTGGCAGCAGTGGGGTGAGATTGTGCAGCAGCAGCGTATGGACCTGATGACTGTGCTGGGCATTGTGCTCGGTATTTCCCTCGTGACGGGCTCCATTTTGATAGGCGGCAGTATTATGCTCTTCTGGAGCCTTTCTTCGGTGATGATTACGGTCGGCGGCTCTTTTGCCGCCCTGCTCATCAACTTTCAGCTTCCGCAGATTACCATGGTGGCACGGGTGACCAAAGCCGCCTTCTTCAGCGAAGTCCAGGATATGGGGGAGTTGGTGAAGCTCTTTGTGCGCCTCGGTCAGAAAGCGCGGCGTGAAGGGCTGCTAGCGCTGGAGGAGGAGCTTGAAGGCGTGGAGGACAAATTCCTGGTCAACGGCCTGCAGATGGTGATTGATGGCCTAGACCCCGTTTTAATCCGCGATATCATGGAGACAGAGGTTACCGCTACAGAGCAACGCCATAAGCTGGGCCAAGACGTTTTTCGCGCCTGGGGTACGCTGGCGCCGGCTTTTGGCATGATCGGTACGCTGATAGGGTTGGTCCAGATGCTGGCCAACCTAGACGACCCGAGCAAAATAGGTCCGGGCATGGCGGTAGCGCTGATCACCACGTTCTACGGTGCGGTGATGGCCAATCTCTTTTTTATCCCCATCGCCGGCAAGCTGTCCATCCGCAGCGAAGCGGAAAGTGCGCTCAGGGAAGCGATCATTGAGGGCATCCTTTCCATCCAGGCCGGAACCAATCCGCGCATTCTCCAGGAAAAAATGAAGGCGTTTGTTTCACCGCAGCAGCGGGCCGAGATGGAGCGCCGCAGTTCTGAGCGGGAAGGCCAGGGGAGCGAGGAAGTGGTTTTAGACAATGCCTAGAAAACGGAAAGCAGCTGCCGTTCCTAGCGGCGCGCCGGAGTGGGTAGTTACTTATGGTGATATGGTTACGCTGCTGTTGTGTTTTTTCGTCCTGCTCTTTTCCTACTCCGTTGTCGATGTGATGCGGTTCCAACAGATTCTTTCTTCGATTCATATCGCTTTCATGGGAGAACGCGGGATTATGGAGACCAGCCCGGAAGTCCCCAGGGGAGAGAAGATTGAGATGATCGTAGAACACAACTTTGAGGAGGCCCTGATTACTTACCAGATTGCCAAGGCGTATTTGCAGGAGGAAGGGCTGGACGGCGCCATCAGTCTCCGTATGGAGGAGCGGGGAGTGGTACTGGAAATTCAGGATCAGGTTTTATTTGACTCAGGTAAAGCAGAGCTTAAACCGGAGGCGGTATCGTTACTGAGCAAGGTAGCTGTCATCCTGGCCCGGCTGCCCAACAAGGTAATTGTAGAAGGGCACACCGATAATGTTCCTATCAGTACTATTTTTTTTCCTTCCAACTGGGAACTTTCCGTGGGCAGGGCCGTGCGGGTGCTGCGGTTTCTGAGCGAGCAGCGCGGGCTCGACCCGAGGCGTTTTAACGCCACCGGCTTCGGGGAGTACCACCCGCTAGCCCCCAACCACACGGCCGAAGGACGGGCCCGCAACCGGCGGGTAAATATTGTTGTTTCCACCACCAACATGGCGGACGGAGAGGAGTGAGGGCGTGAATAAAGAGCAGGGCCAAAAAGAAAAGAAAGCCAAGCCCAAAGGCCGGAACTTTAAAAAAGTGCTGCTTATTTTGCTGGCCGTACTTGTCCTAGCCGCTGCCGCCGGCGGGGTGTGGTACTTGTATTTTCATGAAGCGCCTGCGGACGGTGCCGCGCCACAGGGGCAGCAAGCGAGGAGGGACAAGCTCCTGCATGGGCCCCTCCATTTTACGGTTAACCTAGCTGATCCTGGGCAGCGCCGCTACCTGAAAGCAACGATTACCCTGGCGTTTACGGAGAGGGCGCTGACTAGAGAATTGGTAAGTCGCGAGTCCGAGCTCCGGGACCTGATGATCGATGTGCTGCGCAGCAAAGCGGCGAGAGACATTGCGGATGTTGCCGGGACCAATAAGCTGCGCGGCGAAATCGTGGACAGAGTAAATGCTATTCTAACGGATGGGCAGGTCCAGGAACTCTATTTTGTTGATTTCCTCATCCAGTAAAATGCGGAGGGCAAAATGACCGCTTCTTTCCTTTCCCAGGACGAAATCGATAAACTGCTCAGCCGTCTTAACTCCGAAGTGACCGACAAAAGACAGGGAGAGGAGGTGGCCAGGCCACAGTGCAGCCCGCCGCCAGTTGCTGCCCAAACGCCTGCGGCCCCGGAGCGCGAGGCGCCGCCGCAGGCCATGGAGAGAGTCTCCTTCCCCGAACTGCAAGAAGCAAGGGTCGCGGGCCAAAACAGCCTGGAGCTGTTTTACGATACGCCGGTTACACTAACAATGGAGCTGGGCTCTGCCGAAATGAAGGTGCGGGAAGTCCTGGCGCTACAGAAAAGCTCCGTTATTAAACTTGACCGCTTGGCGGGTGAGAATGTAGTTTTACTGGTGAACGGGCGCGTGCTTGCCTCCGGCGAAGTAGTGGTGATCAATGAGAGTTTTGGCTTCAGGGTGACAGCGGTTGGTGATGCTGTCCGAGAAACGGCAGAGAAGGGGTAAATAAAATGGAGGCAGCGCTGGCAGTCATACGCCTTTTAGTTTCACTCGGGCTGGTCCTAGCCCTCTGCTATTTCATCCTCCGGGTGCTGGTGCCGCGGCTGCAGCTGGTCAGACCTGGCTGGACGACGCAGATGCGTCTTGTGGAACGGTTGCCAGTAGGGGTGCGTAGCTATCTTTGTTTGGTGCAAGTGGGAGAACGCGTTTTTTTACTGGGCGTTTCCCCCGCTAATATTTCGCTGCTGGCGGAAGTAACGGCCGGGAGCATAGCGTTGCCGCCCGTCTCTGCCGGGGCGACAGATTCCCCTCTGCCCGCTCATTTTGCGGAGGTCTTGCGCCAAAGTAAGGACCAGGCGACCCGCTCCTTAAGGGAATTGCGGAAAAAATGCGGGCGGAGCGAGCGGTCGGACGGCGAAAAGCGGGGTCAGGACCATGAATAAGGCCGCCCGCCAAGCGGCCGTTGCCGCGCTGACGTTAGCCGTCTTCTGCTTGGCACGGGGGGGCGCTTGGGCCGAGCCCCTGCCCATCCCGGACATAAACCTGCGGTTAGGCACAGCTACTGAGCCGGGGCAGGTAATAGGGTCGCTGCAGCTGTTGCTGCTGCTGACAGTGCTGACGCTCGTCCCGGCTATTTTGGTGCTGATGACTTCCTTTACACGCATTGTGGTGGTGCTTTCTTTTGCCCGCAGCGCCCTAGGTACGCAGCAAACGCCTCCTAACCAAGTGCTGGTAGGGCTGGCGCTCCTTGTGACCGCTTTTATCATGGCGCCGGTCTTTCGGCAGATTAACGAGTCGGCTGTCCAGCCCTACATGGCGGGCCAGCTGACCCAGGAAGAAGCGTTTGCCGTTGGCGCCGCTCCGCTGCGGGAGTTTATGTTCCGGGAGACGCGGGAAAAAGACTTGGCGCTATTTGTTAATATTGCTGATGCCGAACGTCCGCGAACCAAGGATGATGTGGCGCTGTATGTGCTGGTGCCGGCCTTTGTCATCTCGGAGCTTAAAACCGCTTTTCAGATGGGGTTTATGCTTTTTCTTCCTTTTCTGGTGATTGACATGGCGGTGGCGAGCATCTTAATGTCCATGGGTATGTTCATGCTGCCGCCCATCATGGTCTCATTGCCCTTTAAACTGCTGCTGTTTGTGATGGTCGACGGCTGGCATCTGGTGGTGAAGTCGTTGGTGGAAAGTTTCGCTTAAAGACGGAGGTGGAGAAATGCCGCAGGAATTCGTTATTTCTTTGGCTCAGGAGACCATCCTGGCCACTCTGCTCATCACGTCCCCTCTGCTGCTTTTAAGCCTGCTGGTCGGGCTTGGCATTAGCGTCTTTCAGGCGACAACACAGATTCAAGAACCAACATTGACGTTTGTGCCGAAAATTGTGGCTGTCTTCTTGGGACTGCTTATTTTAGGGAGTTGGATGCTGAACAACCTGCTGCAGTTTACGAGGGAGATTTTTGCCCGGCTGGCCACTTTCTAGCGTATGGTGATAACATGAATATGGAAGCCTTCTCGCTGCTTTTCCTGCTTTTTGCTCGCTTCAGCGCCTTGGTCGCCATCCTGCCTTTTTTTGCCTGGAGCGGGGTGCCTGTTTTTAGCAGGATTGGTTTTGCCGCTCTGCTCGCTTTCCTGGTTTTTTCTGCCTCTGGGATGGAGGGCGTCCCGCTGCCACACCATTTTCTGCTGTTCATCTTGGCCATCGCTACGGAGGCACTGCTCGGTCTGGCCTTGGGGTTTCTGGTCTTATTGACATTCACGGCTGTCCGGATCGCCGGCCAACTGATCGATTTGCAGTCGGGGCTGATGATGGCGGCGGTGTTTGACCCCCAGCTTGGCAGTCAGGAAACGCTCTTCGGCCAGTTTTATCATCTCTTTGCCGTGGTGTTGTTTCTGACACTTAATGCCCACCATCCGTTACTGGCGGCGCTGGCCCGGTCCGCGGAGCTTGTACCGCCAGGCGGCGTGGCGTTGCAGACCGCGGCATTGCCGTCATTCCTGCATTTCTTTACACAGATGCTGGTCATAGCTTTCCAACTTGCGGCCCCCGTGGTGGCAGTATTGATTTTTACGGATCTGTCGCTTGGCCTGATTTCGAAAACAGTACCTCAACTCCAGGTGTTTATTGAGGGGATGCCCCTGAAGGTAGGGATTGCCTTATTGATGGTCTATCTTATTTTCCCGCATCTGGCCCTATCGCTGGAGAAGGTCTTCCAGCAGCTGACAGAGGATTTGTCTCTGTTATTGCGCCTGTTCGGGGCGTCCCCGGTAGGATAGACCTGCAGCTTTTTAGCGAGGAAAAGACCGAAGAGTCTACGCCGCGGCGTAGGCAGGAAGCGCGTAAAAAAGGCCAGGTAGTGAAGTCGGCGGACTTGGGTTCTGCTGCCAATCTGCTGGCCATGGTGCTGGTCTTTCTGGCCTCCGGCCAACTGATGTTTGACTATTTCGGCCTGATGCTGACCCGTTTTTTAGGTATGGCGCTACAGGCTACGGAGCCCGCAAACGTGGAGGCGCTATTGCTGACGGCCATGGGCGACTACTTCCTGCTCATGTCCCCCGCCTTTCTGACGGCAGTCTTGTCTGGCTTAGCGGTAAATTACCTGCAGGTCGGATTTCTGTTTACTGCCGAACCGGTTACTTTTAAGCTGGAACGCCTTAACCCGGTGGAGGGGCTTAAACGGGTTTTCTCCAGGCGCTCTCTCTTCGAGCTGGCCAAGGCTGTGCTGAAGGTAACGCTGGTAAGCCTAGTGGCCTTCCTGTTCATACGCAGCCGCCTGGAGAGCCTGCTCACCGTTCAATACCTTGATGCGCCCGGAGTGTGGCAGAAGCTGAGCAGCCTTTCCCTGTCGCTGTCTCTCTGGATTGGTGTCGTCTTTCTCACCCTGGCTCTCCTAGACTACCTTTATCAGCGCTATGAGCACTACAAGAATCTGAAGATGACGAAGCAGGAAGTAAAGGAAGAGGCCAAACAGATGGAAGGGGACCCGCAGTTAAGGGCACGCCTGCGTGAACGGCGGCGCCGGATGGTGACGCAGCGAATGATGCAGGAGGTGCCGCGTGCTACGGTAGTCATTACCAACCCCACGGAGTTGGCTGTAGCGCTGCGTTACCGAGAAGAGGAAGAAAGCGCGCCGGTGGTGGTGGCTAAGGGGGCGGCGCTCATGGCTAGGCGCATTCGTGAACTAGCGGCGGAGCACGGTGTGCCGCTGGTGGAAAACAAGCCGGTGGCTCGCCTGCTGTATGATCAGGTGGAAGTAGGGCAAGAGATTCCGGTGGAGTTATATCAGGCGGTGGCAGAAATTCTGGCCATCGTATATAGCTTGCGCCGATAATCTGGGCGCAAGCGATTTTTGGGGAGTGCGCCGATAAGCGGCATCATACTTCGTTCTTTATGAAGAGAGGAAGCGGCGAGTGGCTACAATAACGGCCCGCAAAGGCTGGCTCAAACTCCTGAAAAACGCTGATATTATGGTAGCTGCGGCAGCAGTGGCGGTAGTGATGATTATCATTATTCCTCTGCCGCCGATGATGCTTGATATTTTGCTTACTTTTTCCATCGCCTTGGCGCTGGTCATTATGCTTTTGACGCTGTTTACTACGGAGACGCTGCAGTTTGCTATTTTCCCTTCGCTGCTTCTGATGGTAACACTCTTTCGCCTAGCGCTGAACATTTCTTCCACGCGCCTTATTTTAAGTACGGGCGAGGCCGGGAGCATCATCGCCGCTTTCGGCAACTTTGTCGCCGGCAATAACTATGTCGTCGGCTTGATTATTTTTATGATTATCACAGTGATCCAGTTCGTGGTCATTACCAATGGTGCCGGTCGTGTAGCGGAGGTGGCGGCCCGTTTCACGCTCGATGCTATGCCGGGTAAGCAGATGAGCATCGACGCGGACTTTAACGCCGGTCTTATTGATGAGGAGACGGCACGTCAGCAGCGTAAATCCTTACAGATGGAAGCCGATTTTTATGGAGCGATGGACGGCGCCAGCAAGTTTGTGCGCGGAGACGCCATCGCGGGCATTGTTATCGTCCTGATTAATATTGTGGGAGGCTTTGCTATAGGCATGCTGCAGCTTGGCATGACAGCAATGGAGGCTATTCAGACCTTTGTGTTGCTGACGGTGGGAGACGGGTTGGTGACACAAATTCCGGCGTTGCTCGTTGCTACGGCCTCCGGTATGCTGGTAACGCGAACAGGTTCCGAGAGCAGCTTTGGGCAGGACCTTTCCAGACAGTTGTTCGCTTTTCCGCGGGTCATGATCCTGACTAGCGCGATTCTCTTTGTCCTCAGTGTTGTGCCGGGAATTCCGTTTTTTCCTTTCTTTATCCTCTCAGCGGCCACGGGTTTTGTCGCTTATATCCTGGTGGAGGAGGAGAAAAGGGAAGAGAAGCGCCGTTTGGCCGGAGAGGCAAGGCACGAGGCGCAACGGCCGTCGCCGCCGGAGAATGTGCTCAGCCTGCTGACAGTGGAGCCGCTGGAGATTGAAATCGGTTATAATCTGATTTCTCTGACAGACAGTACGCAGGGTGGAGACCTGCTGGAGCGCATCACGGCCAGCCGGCGGCAATGCGCCTTGGAGCTTGGTATTGTGGTTCAGCCTATCCGCATTCGCGATAACTTGCAGTTGCCGTCCAGTACCTATATCTTCAAACTAAAAGGGAATGAGATTGCCCGCGGGGAACTGCGTTCCGGCCATTACTTGGCCATGAGTTCGCTAGACCTTGGCACGGAAGAACAGCTGGAAGGAATACCGACCCGTGAGCCCACCTTCGGGCTGCCGGCCAGCTGGATTGCTGCGGATAAGAGAGAACTGGCCCAGTTGAGGGGGCACACCGTGGTGGATCCCGCTACGGTGCTGATTACGCACCTGACGGAAACAATTAAGGCGTTTGCCCATGAGTTGCTGGGTCGCCAGGAAGTCAAAGCGCTGGTGGATCTGGTGAAAGAAAAGCAGCCGGCCGTTATTGAGGAGTTGCTGCCGAATCTGCTGACGGTTGGCGAGGTGCAGAAAGTATTGCAGAATCTGCTTCGCGAGCGTGTGCCGGTTCGCGATCTAGTGACTATCTTCGAGGCTATTGCCGACCAGGCACGCGCGACGAGAGAAGCCGATGCGCTGACAGAGTATGCCCGGCAGGCGCTCAACCGTACTATTTGCAACCAGTACCTGCCGGAAGATGGCAAGTTGCGCGTGATCACTCTCGATCCGCGTCTGGAGCAAAAAATCGCTGACTCTTTGCATCTTTCGGCGCAAGGCGCTTACCCGTTGCTTGATCCGCAAATTGCGCAGCGGCTCTTTAGTGCTTTGGCGGAGCTGTCGGAGCGGGAGACAGCCCTGGGGCGTCAGCCGGTGGTACTTACTTCCTCCCGCGTCAGGCTGCCTTTCCGGCGCTTAGCGGAGAAATTTCTGCCGGCGCTAGCCGTCCTTTCGTTTAATGAGATTGTCCCTGGTGTGGAAGTAGAATCAGTCGGGATGGTGAATGAAGGATGAAAATCAAAAAGTACTGTGCGGAAAACATGCAGGAAGGGCTGCAGCAGATCAAAAAGGACCTTGGTCCAGACGCTGTCATTATCCAGAGCAGGAAAGTCAGGCAGGATGGTTTGCGTGGCCTGTTTTTGCCGGCAAAGGTGGAAATTACTGCTGCCGTAGATACGCCACACCCTCCGCTGACCTTCGCCCGGGAACCGGAGCGTCTGCCGGAACATAGACTTGAGCGGGAGATAGCGGATCTGAAGCAGATGGTTACCCAGTTGGTCAGTGGTCAGCAAAAGCGTAGTATTGAGGAAAAAGGCCCCTTTCACCGCTGGATGCAGCGTCTAATCGACTGTGACGTGGAGCCGGCGCTGGCGCAAGCCATCCTGACGGAGATTCATCAGGATTATGCAGAGGAAAATGCGCTGTCTGATGAAGTCGTGGCCCTGATTTTGCAAAAAAAAGTCCGGGAGCGGCTACGCACGGCTCCGCTTCCGGAAAACGCCCGCATACTTTGCTTTGTGGGGCCTACTGGTGTCGGTAAGACAACTACGCTGGCCAAGCTGGCGGCACGGTTCGCTCTCTACCAACATAAACGGGTAGGTCTTGTAACCATTGATACGTACCGCATCGGTGCCGTGGATCAATTGCGTACTTACGCTGATATCACAGGCTTGCCCATCGAGGTGGTTATGGCGCAGAAAGATATGTCGCGCGCCTTGGAACGCCTCGCAGACAGGGAGATCATTCTGGTCGACACCGCTGGACGCAATGCGAAGAACTCGCTGCATGTGTCTGAGTTGGCTTCTTTTCTAGCCGTGCTGCCGGATCCGGAGACTTTTCTGGTCCTAAGCGCCACCACCAAAACTAGGGACCTGAAAATAATTATCGACAATTTCCGCAGAACTAATTTTAAGCGTTTGATTTTTACCAAGCTGGATGAAACTGACAATTACGGCGCACTGCTAAACGTCAGCTGCTATACTAACCTGCCGCTGACTTACGTGACGACGGGGCAGAACGTACCCGACGACTTGGAGCCGGCCAACGCCGAAAAGCTGGCTAAACTGAATTCCGGGAGCTGAACAATATGTATGACCAGGCGGAACGGCTACGGCAGTTGACGCTGACATCTGCTGCACAGCACCGGGTAATCAAACAGCGCAAAATACCTCGGATCATTGCCGTGGCGAGCGGTAAAGGCGGGGTGGGCAAGACCAACTTGGTGGTCAACCTGGCCATCGTTCTTTCCCGGCTCGGCCAGCGTGTAGTGGTGATGGATGCCGACTTGGGGCTGGCTAACGTGGACATCATCCTGGGAATTGTGCCGATGTACAGTTTGCTCGACGTGGTGCGCGGCGCCAAAACGCTGGAAGAGATTCTGGTCAGCGGACCGGAAGGGATGAAGGTTATCCCAGGCGGCTCAGGACTGGTAGATCTGGCCAACCTTTCCGCGGACCAGCGCGACCGCCTGCTGGAGGGCTTGCTGTCCCTGGAGACCATGGCTGACATTATGCTGATTGATACAGGAGCCGGTCTTTCGCGTACCGTCCTGTCTTTCGTCTCGGCGGCTGACGAGCTGATTGTCGTCACTACGCCCGAGCCTACAGCCATGACTGATGCCTACGGAATTATCAAAGTAGTGACGAAACATAAAATTCATGAACAAGTCAGGCTGGTTGTCAACCAAGTCCGGGATCAGAGCGAGGGATACGATGTCGCTTGCCGCTTTGCCGACGTTTCCCGCAAGTTTCTGCAGATTGACGTGAGCTTTCTTGGAGAAATCTGCCACGACCAGCAGGTAGTGCGAGCGGTGAAGCAACAGCAGCCGTTTGTCACACTTTTCCCCCGCACACGCGCCACACACGATATCCAGGGCATTGCTGGGAGGTTGCTCGATATTGCTCCGGCAAACAAGCGTGGAGTCAGCGGATTTCTAGGCAGACTCTCAAGGTTGCTGGAGAAATAAGGTGGTGAGGGACATGAAAAAGAGCCGATTGCGAATCAACCAAAAAATTGAGGTTCGCAAAGACGCTGATTTAACTGTCTTCAAAAGCTCCATCCAGGAGTTGGATGAAGAGACTCTTTCGATCACTATCCCGGTCAGAAAGGGACAGCGGCTGATGTTGCAGCCGGGCGACCAGGTGCGGGTGCAGTTTGCCATCGATGACGCGTCATATTCTTTTGAGACGACCATGTTGGCCCGCAAAAAATCGGACCACGTTGCGTTCTTTGTCTTAGCTCGGCCAGGCGTTCTGGCGCGCGTCCAGCGGCGCGAGTCTGTCCGTTTCCCGATAACACTGAACGTCACTTTTAGCCTTCTTCGGCGGGAAGGTGAGAAAAGTCCAGACCGAGAGGGTAACAGAGGACAAACGGTGGATATTTCCGCTGGCGGCATGCAGGTTGCTTCTTCTGTCAGTCCTTGGGCGGGCGACAAGGTGCAGGTAGCGCTGCAGCTGGGAGATGAATGTTTGCCGGAGATTAACCAGCAGGGAGAGGTAGCGTGGGCCTACTATGACGACTGGCTCAAAACAGCGCGTTTTGGCGTCCGTTTCACCGATATTTCCGAGGAGGAGCGGGAGAGGATTGTAGCCTACATCTTCAGGTGCATGCGCCGGCGTCCCCAAATGAGATAGGGGTGATGAGAGAAAATGAGCGGGGCGAACGTTCTCTGGCAAAAATATCAGGAGACAAAGGATGAGGGAAGCTGGGCTGAATTAGTCTCGCGTTATCTGCCTCTGGTACGCCTGCAGGCCGGTCGGCTGGCGCTGGGACTGCCGCCCCAAGTCAGCCGCGAAGACCTGCTGCAGAGCGGCGTTCTTGGTTTGCTGGAGGCGTTGCAGCGTTTTAATCCTGCGCAGGGTGTAAAATTTGAAACGTATGCCTCCTTGCGCATCCGCGGCGCTATGCTGGATGAACTGCGGCGACTTTGCTGGCTGCCCCGGGCCCTAGTCAAACAGATGCGTGAGTTGGGCAAGGCGCAAATGGCGCTGGCCGGCAGTCTTGGCAGGGAGCCGACAGAGGCGGAGCTGGCCAGGGAAATGGGGGTAAAGCCAGAGGATTTGCGCAGGATTGTGGCGGAGATTAACAGCAGCGCTCTTCTCTCCCTGGAGGAAACGCTGTTTAACAACCCTGCCGCGGAGGCACCGGAAACGGCTGTCTTGGAGGAGATGGCGGCTGCCGAGCTGGCTACGGTCATCGACAAGCTTCCCGAAAGGCAGCGGGTGGTGCTTGCTCTTTACTATCAGGAGGAGATGACCTTAAAGGAGATCGGCCTGGTCTTGGGTGTCTCGGAGTCTAGGGTCTGCCAGCTGCATGCACATGCTCTTGCACAACTCCGCGCTATGCTGGCGGAAGGTTACTGAGAAAGGCTTTTTGTTTGCAGGAATGAGGGAAAACATGGCCTATTTGGTTCTGTTTGCCGGCCTGGTGCTGACGTTGTTGGCGGCCCGGGTTTTGGCCCGAAAACAGCAAAATACTTCCTTCGACGATTCCCTGCGTGTCGAAGTGGACCGCCCGCTAAACCGTGAGCTGGTAGCGCTGTACGAATTGCAGGAGTCGGTGGATACTGCGCTTGCCGATCTGGATGAAAAAAACCAGGCCTTCAGCTACTTGGCTGGGAAACTGGAGAAGCAACGGGAGACGGTAGATTTTCGTCTGCAGCAGCTGGAGCGCCTCATCAGCCGTGCCGAGGCTGTCCTGAACAGCCCTGCCAGCCGGACGACGGTCGAGCCGTGGCGAGTGCGCCACGAGCAAGTCTACAGTCTTGCTGACCAAGGCAAGTCGATACCTGAGGTAGCCGTAGAACTGGGCATTGGAAGAGGTGAGGTCGAATTAATCCTCGGTTTACGAAAATAGGCAGCCTGGAACTAGACTGGCGTTTTGTGCTCGGGTTGGGGCTTGGGCTCTGCCTTGGCGGGCTGGTGATGCTGACGCAGGGGGCGAGACGTCTGCCTCCGGCGGAGGTGGAGCGGTTAGCCCGCTCTCAGGGCATGGTCTATCCGCAGGAGGTGATCCCGTTTGCGGAAGACGGTACGGCGGAGGACGGCAGGGGCAGGGAGTAAATGAACTGCTGAAAGGTGGCTAAACTGATGATAAGGGGACTTTACACGGCAGCCAAAGGCATGATGACAGAGGCGGCGCGCCAGGAGACGATCACCAATAATCTGGTCAACAGTGAGACGACCGGCTTTAAGAAAGACTTAGCCGTCCTGCGTGCTCCCGAGCGGTCTGTGGTGCGGGTAGGAGATGCCGGCGGTCGGACGGTAATCGGTACTCTTGGTCTCGGACCGCTTGTGGACCGCCTCCACACTACCCACGACCAAGGGGATCTCCGGGAAACAGGCCGGTCGCTGGATTTGGCGCTGTCTGGCGAAGGGTTTTTTGTGGTGGAAACGCCCGGAGGATGGCGTCACACGCGCAACGGTGCCTTTACTCTAGACGCCGACAGGTATTTGGTGGACGACCATGGTCAGCGCGTTCAGGGGACAAACGGACCGTTGCAAGTTGCGGCCGGGGAAGTGCAGATTGATGTTAGCGGCCGGGTCGTCAGCGACGGCGTTCCACAGGGGCAGCTGCGGATAGAGTCCTTTGCCGACAGTTCGCAGCTGCAAAAAGTGGGCCGCAACTTATTTGCGGCCGACGCGGCCCTTGAAGCTATCCCGTTCAACGGCCAAGTGCACCAGGGTTTTCTGGAGTCGTCAAATGTCCAGGTTCTGCAGGAGATGGTCAGGATGCTTACGGCGCAGCGGGCCTATGAAACAAACCAACGTGTATTGCTGGCCCAGGACGAACTGCTGGGGAAGGCGGTTAACGAGGTCGGCGTAGTGCGCTAGTTTTCCGTTGAAAACAAAAGCGGCCTGCCGGCTTGACGACATGCCAAAACGAGGAGGATATTGATATGCTGAGGAGCTTGTCCAGTGCTGTGGCCGGTATGAGGGCGCGTCAGCAGAGCATGGACGTGACGGCTAATAATATTGCCAATGTAAACACGACGGGCTTTAAAAGAAAGAGGGTTGCTTTTACTGACTTGGTTTACCAGTCTATAGAGCGCAGGGGCAACGCGGTAGCGCCTGCCGGCGAAGGTAGGCCCCCGGTCGTCGCCGGCACCGGTGTTGGTGTGTCAGCTATACGCAGCGACATGCGTCCTGGGATGTACCTAGAGACGGGCCGGAAGCTGGATTTTGCCGTTGTCGGCGAGGGGTTCTTTCGTGTGCAGCTGCCGGACGGCCAAGAGGCCTATACCCGCGATGGCAGCTTTCAACTTGACGGTGAGGGGCAGGTGGTGACAGGCAAAGGATTCCGCGTGATCTTTCCCCCTCTGCCGCAAGGCGAGCGAGAGCTGCTGGTGGCGCCGACCGGAGCGGTAACAGTAAAATCCGGCAGTCAGGAAACGGCTGCCGGGCGTTTGGAACTGGCTTATTTTAACAACCCGCAGGGGCTGTTGCGGATCGGGGGCAACTTGCTTTTGCACTCGGAGGCGGCAGGAGCGGTCAGGGTTGCTACGCCTGGAGAAGGGGAGGCTGTGCGACAAGGATACCTGGAAACTGCCAATGTGGAACTGAGTGAGGAGATGGTCCGGTTGATTGCCGACCAGCGCGCTTTCGAGCTTAGTGCGCGCGCCCTGCGGTCGATCGATGAGATGTGGGCCACCGCCAACCAGTTGCGGCGATAAGCTGGCTAAGAGCGGGGAGCCAGCACCAAGCGGGCGTTTTCGTCTAGGGCGGTTTTGCTCCGGCCGATGGTCTCGGTCACTTTAAGCATGTTTTCTCCGACGAACAGCACGGTATTTTCGTGGCAGCGGTCGATTTCGATTCTGCCTTGGGCCGCGACCTTCAGCACGGTGACGGCTCCTGCTTCAGAGCCCACTTCCCGGGCGTAAATGTAGTTTTGCGCCACTACCTGGCCACCACGCAGACGGCCATGAACCTGAATCTCCTCACCGGCTTCCAGCTTGGAATGGATAGAGCCTTGGCCTTTAAGCAAAATCTTGCTCCCGGCTTGCAGATGTGAATTGAGCACGTAGGCAACATTGATGTTCCCGCCGTGCGCGGCAGCGCTCTTTAGGGCTTGGCGCAAGTCCGTAACGCATAGGGTCGCGCAGGAAATGCTGTCCCAGTTCTGCCAGCTTTCAATCTGCAGGCAGTGCAGAACTTTTTTGTGAAGCGCTTCGGCTTGTTTGGAGGCGCTAGGCCCTGCTTGGTCGGCCTGCAGGATTTTGCGCAAAGCCTCCAGACGCTCGGGCCAGTCTGTGTAGCGGGTTCGGATTACCTGATGGACGAGAACGGGGAAAGGCAGCTTGGCGAGATGGGGCTGGGCGGAGAGTTGCTGGAAAATATGCACGAGCTCTTCTAGTTGCGTCATCAACTCATCCAGCAGCGGCAGCGCCTGCAAAGAAAGCAGTCGCTCCGGTCCGGCCTTAATGTGGCTTTGGATGACATTGGCGGTGACGGTGACGTGTTGTCCGGCATCGAGCCGGGCGCTGATCACATTGCCGTAAACAGTGATGCTCCCTGCGGCCGCTACAGCCGTTTCCTCAGTGACGTGGCCGAAAACGGCGATGTCTCCCCTAAAGGAGAGAAGCCCTGTCTGGACCGTGACGTCACCGCGGTGCGTGAAGCTGGGCTGCACCAAAAAACTTATCTGAAAAGCTTTTCTCTCCATCCGGGGACGCCCGGTAATACTGGCCGTTACTTTTGTGCCACCGGCGGAAAGAGCAGTACCCTGCAGAGCGCGGAGGGACAGTGGTCGCGGAGAAGGCGGGGCCACCTCTTGGCCGAAAATATTCCTTCCCGGCTGTCCGGCAGAAGGCGGTATGACCTCCGCCAAAAGAGTGCCCGCCTCCACAGAGGGGATGCAGACCCGCTGACGCAGGTCTTCGCCGATGCTGGAGGCCGCGTTCCCGCTAAGTATTTCTTCTGCAACGTGCAGTTTCAGCTCTGCGTCTTTCCCGGGCAGAGGGGCCTCCCCTCTGGCTACCGGCACACGAGCAGGGCGCGCGGCCAGCGCTTTTTCTACCGCATAGGGAAGACGCCCAAAGCAGATGCCGCTTGACAGGACAGCATTTTCCAGGTCATCTTCGCTGACCTCGGCTTCTTCCCGGACTAGCAGTTCTGCCAGCAGACCATCGGGGGCGATGAAAAGCAACCAATCTTCTGTCCGATCCGCCATTTTGAGGCCTCCTTAGGAGTGGGTTGTTAGTATGTTGTTGTAAAAAGTTCGCTAAGACAGACCATTTCCCTGCAGCTTTAGCGTGAGGTGTTACGTAAAAGACGACTGGCGGTGAAGTTCATGCGCGACGTATTGTCCCAATCAGAAATTGACTCTTTAGTTAAGGCGCTCTCGCTCGGGCAGATAGAGCCGGAACAAAAGTCGGCTGCTTCTGCAGATGGCGAGGTAATGCTGTACGATTTTCGCCGACCCAACAAGTTTTCCAAAGAACAGATGAGGACGCTGCATATTATCCATGAGAATTTTGCTCGCATACTGTCCAATTTCCTTTCCGCCTACCTGCGCACACCGGTCCAGCTCAAGCTGGCCGGTGTTTCTCAGGTTACTTTTGAGGAGTTTATTTTCTCGCTGCCGACGCCCACCCTGATGACGGTCTTCAGAACGACCGAAGAAATAGGCAGCGCTTTGCTGGAGACGAACACGCAGTTTGTTTTTCCCATTATTGACCTTTTGTTTGGTGGAGGAGGGGAGACGGCCAAAAAAACCCGGGATCTGACGGAAATTGAAATAAGCGTCATGCGGCGCATTGTGGCCAAAATGCTGGAAAACCTGCGCTATGCCTGGGAGGACATCCTGCCCCTGTCTCCCGAGATTGAAAACATGGATACCAACCCGCAGTTTAACCAGATGATTGCCTCCAATGAGACGGTGGCGCTGATTACCATGACGACGCAGATCCGCAACTCTCAAGGGTTGATTAATCTCTGTTTCCCTTATATTACACTGGAAAGAGTGCTGCCTAATTTGACGGCCCAGCACTGGTTTTCAGCCTCTTACCGGTCAGCCGGTAACGAGCGCCGGGCCCTGGAGAACGTACTGGAAAGAGTAGGTGTAGAAGTATCTGCGGTGCTTGGCAACACGATGATCAGGGTGGACGATTTTCTGAAATTTGAGGTGGGCGATGTGATTTTATTGGATCAGAAAGTAGGCACACCACTGACCGTGATGGTCGAAGACAGGCCGGTGTTTAAAGCTCAGCCTGGCGTTCGCCACCGGCACCGCGCTTTGCAGTTGCTGGGCTTGAGAGGAGAAGGAGACGATGAGCGACGCCCTGCTTTCCCAGGCTGAAATCGACGCGCTGCTAAAAGTCCGGCATCGAAGCCCCTCCCCGCCCGAACCGGTGCCAGTGCCGGCAAACGCCCAAGCGGTAAAGCCCGGGCAGCAAACGCCAGCTACAAAAGACACTCCGGCGGTCGCCGTCAGCCAGTATGACTTTTCCAATCTGGAAATTATCTTGGATATACCGTTGCACGTTACTGTAAGGCTAGGGCAGGTTAAGAAGACGGTGAGAGAGGTACTGAAAATCCGCCAAGGCACCATTATTGAATTAGACCGGCTGGCCGGGGAGCCGGTAGATATTTTCTTGAACGAAAAGCTGATTGCGCGTGGTGAAATCGTGGTGGTGGGAGAAAATTTCGGTGTTCGCATCAGGCATATTGTCAGCCTACGGGAAAGAGTGCAAACGCTGGGATAAAAATCAGAAGGAATATGTAGCTGGCTGTCGAACTGAGTTAAAAACTGCGCGAAAGGCGGAACTTTGTGGCGGAGGACACACCTGCTAATCTGCAAGAAAAACTTGAGCCCATGGAAGCTGACACCCTTGCTGAAATTGGCAATATTTCCATGGGGGCTGCGGCAACAGCGCTCTCCACCTTGCTTGACCGGAGAGTTAATATTACCACGCCGCAGGTTTCCATGACTACGGCAAGGGAGACCCGGCTGAAGCTTCAAACTCCCTGCGTGGTCATTAATGTTCGTTACATTAGCGGCTTGGCCGGGAATAACATCCTGATTATTAGCGAGCGCGATGCGGGGCTGATTGCTAATCTGATGATGGGAGATCCAGACCTGCCGATCCCGGAAAAGCTGGAAGAAATATATTTGAGTGCCGTTAGCGAGGCGATGAACCAGATGATGGGTTCGACGGCCACCGCCATGTCGGACATGTTCCAGCGCACCATTGATATTTCACCGCCGGAGGTGGAGTACAAAGACTTTAGCAGCGATGATAGCGATGTTGACGGACACCTAGAGAACAAGACGCTTGTCCGGGTTTCTTTTAGGTTACATGTGGAGGACTTGATCGATAGCGAGTTGCTGCAGTTACTGCCGGTTGATTTTGCTCGCCAGATGGCTAAAGAACTGATCGCGCCGCTGGCAGAGACTCCGGCGCCGGCGGCCAAGGAGTCGTCCGGCCACCAGAAAGAAAGACTTGCGCCTCTGGAATCTGACACCATTGCTGAAATTGGCAATATTTCCATGGGGGCTGCGGCGACAGCGCTCTCCACCCTGCTTGACCGGAGAGTTAATATTACTACGCCGCAGGTTTCCATGACCACGGCCCAGAAATTTAAGCTGCAGTTTCCCCACCCCAGCGTGGTCGTCAGGATCCGTTATCTTAGCGGCTTAGCCGGGAGCAACGTCCTGATTATCAGCGAGCGCGATGCGGGGCTGATTGCCAAACTAATGATGGGGGAACCGGAGCTGCCGCTTCCGGAAAAGCTGGAGGCCATATACCTGAGTGCTGTCGGTGAGGCCATGAACCAGATGGTGGGTTCGGCAGCCACCGCCATGTCGGACATGTTCCAGCGCGCCATTGATATTTCACCGCCGGAGGTGGAATGCAAAGACCTAGGCGTCTCTGACGTCGCTATTGACGAGAACCTGGGAAACGAACCTCTCGTTCAGGTTTCCTTTAGACTGCACGTGGAAGACCTGCTCGACAGCGAGCTGGTGCAGTTGCTGCCGGTGGAATTTGCCCGCCGGATGGTAAGAGAGCTGCTGACACCGCTTACCGAGTCTGCCGCACCGCTGTCGGAGGAACTGGAACTGTCCGGCCTTCCAGCTGCTATGCAGACGCCGCCTGGGGTCAGGGAGACGTCGGTAGCAGGCATAACGGCTCCGCAGCGTGCCTGGCGGGAAGATGTTGCCGATAAAGAAGAACAGGAGAGCATTATCCCCCTTGACCTGATCCGGGACATTCCTGTCAGAGTGGCGGGGTTGTTTGGCCGCTGTATTCTTTCCATAAAAGACTTGCTCCGCCTGACCGGCGGCGCTGTTTTAGAGCTCGACAACAGCGCCGCCGATCCGGTGGATATTTTGGCTAACGGTAAGCTAGTCGCCCGCGGGGAAGTAGTGCTGGTGGACGACTATTATGGTATAAAAATCACTGAAATTGTCGAGTAGTGACAGAAAAGCTAAATTTTGCGGAGGGAGACGTAGAGCATGAGTGGTCTGGTCAAGAGGGCCGAAGAAGCGGGCGGAGAATTGCAACTGGTAGCTTTTTGTCTGCAGGGAGAAGAGTTTGCTGTCGATATTCAGAAAGTGAGGGAAGTACTGAAGATTTCCCAGATTACGCCTCTCCCTCAGTCGCTGGAATTTATTGAGGGCGTGATCAATTTGCGTGGTGAAGTGTTACCGGTAGTAGACCTGCGCAAGCGTTTCCGACTTACGGTAACAGGAGAAAAGGATAAGGCCAGGATTATTATTGTGGAAATCCAGGAAAGCCTGGTCGGGTTGATTGTGGACTCGGTCACGGAAGTGCTGCACCTGACGGCCGCAGCGGTAGAGCCGCCTCCGCGGCGTCTCGTAGGCACCAGAACCGAGTTTATCCAGGGAGTAGGCAAGCTGGGCGAACGTTTGCTCATTATCCTTGACCTGGAAAAGATCCTTTCCAGCGATGAGCAGGTCGGCCTAGACCAGTTGCGCTTGGACAAGCCGATGGCTCCTGCCATCTCTGGGGGGGTATAAAAATGCAGTTTACAGGGAGTCTGCAGGCGAAGCTTATCGTGCTCATCAGCCTTCTGGGGGTATTTATTTTGCTGGCCGTCGGCGTGACTGTCCTATGGTCGGCCAGCTCACTGCTTGCCGGCGGCGTTGGGCAGCAGGAATTTCTGGGGACCATGACACGCAATCTACTGCTTGCTGGCGTCGCTATTCTGGTTCTGAGTATCGCCGGAGGGGGAGCGGTAGCCCGGAAAATGGTCAGCCGGCCGCTCCAGTCGCTGGTATCTGTCATGGAACAGGTTGGCACCGGAGATTTAACGGTCAGTGCCGAAGTACGCAGCAAAGATGAACTTGGCCGGCTGGCGGCAGCCTGCAACAAGGAATTTAAAAGTCTGGCCAAGGCGATGCAGATTATCAGGGAGGCGTCGGAGCAACTGGCGGCTTCCGCACAGGAGATTGCCGCTTCCGCCGAGGAAATTGCCGCCGGAAACCAGAGTCAAGCGAACGAAGTGCAAAATGCTTCCGGCATCGTCCATGAGGCTACGGCGGCCATTCAACAGGTGACAAACAGCGCACGGAAGGCGGCTAAGACGTCGGCTGAGTCTGCGGAACTGGCTCAGGTCGGCGGTAAATCCGTTATGGAAGCGATTGACAGTATGCGGCAAATCCATCGGACGGTTAAGGAGTTGGGGGCCAGCTCGCTACAAATCGGGGAAATTGTTAAGGTGATTAATGAGATTGCCGAGCAGACCAATTTATTGGCGCTCAATGCCGCCATTGAAGCAGCCCGGGCCGGTGAGCACGGGAAAGGCTTTGCCGTGGTGGCCGATGAAGTGCGTAAGCTGGCGGAACGGTCCGGCAGTGCGACCAAAGATATAGAGCAGTTGATTCTGGGTATCCAAAAGGGGACTACCGCCGCCGTGGCAGTGGTGGAAAGCGGCGCGGTGGTGGCCGGAAAAGCCGGACAGGCACTTGACACCATTATTGAAGGAGCAAGAGAAGTGGCGGCTATGGTGGGGGATATTTCTATTGCTTCGCAGCAGCAGTTGGAGGATAACAGCCGCGTAGTCCGCTCCGTGGACCTAGTGGCCAGCATCACAGAGGAAACGGCGGCCGGGGCCCAGGAAACAGCTGCCGCGGCCCAGGAGCTGGCGGGTATGGCGGAAAAAATGCAGCGTCTGACAATGCGTTTCAAACTGTCTTAACATACAAAATCGGGGTGAAGCTATGGATACCAGCGAATACCGGGACCTTTTCCTAGCGGAGGCGCGGGAATATTTGCAAAATCTTAATACAGCCTTGCTAGATTTGGAGCATAATCCTGGCAGCAAGGAAACCCTGCAGGAGATGTTCCGCGTAGCTCACAGCCTGAAAGGCATGTCAGCCACTATGGGGTACAATGCTTTGGCTAGCCTTACCCACCAGATGGAAAACGTTCTGGACCTGTTGCGGCAGGGTGTTATACAGGTGGAAAGACCTGTGGCCAACGTGTTGTTTGAGTCGCTTGACCTGCTGGAGATGCTGCTCGATCGGCTGGACGAGCCGGAAACTTATGCCAGTCAGCTGGAAAAAATCGTCTGCCAGCTTCGCGAGGTTGGCTGCCAGCCGACAAACGGTCAGGCAGAAAAAACTCAGGCTGGTTTACTGGCCTTTGACGAGTTTGAGAAAGAAACAATCCGGGATGCTTTGGCGCATGGCGAGCAGGCGCTGGTTATCGGGATTACGCTTGAACAGACCTGTCTGCTGAAATCAGTCCGGGCCTACATGGTGTTCAAGGCGCTGGAGAAAACAGGCCACCTGGTCAAGTCGCTGCCTTCGTTGCAGGAGCTGGAAGAAGAGAAGTTTGAGAACAGCTTTTGTGTTGTTTTACTGACGGTCGTGCCGGTGTCGGTATTGCAGGCGACTTTGGGACAGATTGCCGAGGTGACGGCTGTTTCCATTACAGCAGTGGCTCAAGAGCTGATTATGGACAGCCGGCTCGCGGACTTGAGTTCAGTGGCGCTGTCAGACTCGGCCGTTACTCCCGACCAGGCCATGGATGATCCGGAAAACGGTGCCGAGCGCAAAAGAGGCTTTCGCCGGAGTCAGGAAAAGACCGTCCGGGTGGAAACGGACAAGCTGGACAAGCTGATTAACCTCGTCGGTGAGTTGGTAGTCAACCGGACTAGCGTGGTGGAGCAAGGCAAAGCAGGTGCGACTACAGAGCTGAACAGTGCTGTGGAGCAGCTGGACCGGATTACGACTGAACTGCAAAGCGCCGTGATGAAGCTGCGGATGGTTCCCATCAAGCAGGTCTTCGACCGTCTGCCCCGCATGGTACGCGATTTGAGCCAAGAGAAAGGCAAAAAAGTTAACCTAGAAGTTCGCGGAGAAGATACGGAACTAGATCGGTCCATTGTCAACCAGATAGGCGACCCGCTGGTCCATTTGCTGCGCAACGCCGTTGACCACGGGATAGAATCTCCGGCGGAAAGAGTGAGCGCCGGGAAGCCGGAGGTGTCCACTATCTGGCTGGAAGCGCGGCACGAGGGCTCTTATGTGATGATTCGGGTGAGTGATGACGGGCGGGGAATTGACCACAGCAAAGTGCGGGCGAAAGCGGTGCAAAAAGGCTTGCTTAGTACGGCGGAAGCACAGCGACTCAGTGACGAAGAAGCTCTCCGGCTGATTTTTCGCAACGGGTTTTCTCTCGCCGAACAAGTAACGGACATTTCCGGGCGCGGCGTAGGTATGGATGCGGTTAAGAGCGCTATTGAAAGCATAAACGGCAGTACCGATATCAAGACGGCGGTAGGCAAAGGGACGCATTTTTACATTAGATTGCCCCTGACGTTGGCCATCATCAAGGCGCTGCTTGTCCAGGCCGCCGGGGAAATTTATGCCATACCGATTGAAGCTATCCGCGAAAATCTCTACGTCACTCCGGCAGAGACCAAAACGATCCAGAAAGGTGAAGTAATCAACCTGCGCAATGAGGTTCTTCCTTTGATTTATCTTGATGAAGCCTTAGGCCTTCCCGCCTCTGTTCGGGAGGAAGTCCTTTCCGTGGTAGTCGTAGAGGCGGCCGACAGAAAAGCTGGTCTGGTAGTAGATTTATTGATTGGACAGCAGGAAATCGTTATTAAATCGCTCAGCAAAGTAGTGGAGGGAATTCGCGGTGTGGCGGGCGCGACGGTGCTGGGTAATGGGAAGGTGGCGTTGATCCTCGATGTGTTTAGCCTGATCTGATGAGTGGCTTGGAGGGCTTTTTGACGCCTGGTGTTTATCGTTAAGCAAACAGTTCCCCAAAAGTCCGTCAGGGCTTGAGGATGAGTGTCCGATTTAGCAAGGAGGTAGGTCAGTGGGCAGACAGGTTTTGATTACAGATGACACGGCGTTTATGCGGATGACTCTGCGCAACATTCTGGAAAAAAACGGCTACCAGGTGGTCGGAGAGGCGGAAGACGGGCAGTATGCGGTCGACAAGTACCGGGAATTGCGGCCGGACTTGGTGACAATGGATATCACCATGCCGCGCATGGACGGTATCACGGCCATAAAAAAGATTATGGAGTTTGATCCACAAGCTAAGATTGTCGTTTGCAGTGCTATGGGGCAGAAGGCGTTGGTGATTGAGGCGTTGAATGCCGGAGCTCGGGACTTTATCGTCAAGCCGTTCCAGGCGGAACGCATTATAAACGCTTTACAAAAAGTAACAGGGTAGTCAGCAGGGGGTGCTAAGGCAACTTGGGTGATACGAAGACGACGAGTAAGGAATTCAAGCTAGATGTTTTGAAAGAGATGGGCAACATCGGGGTAGGCAATGCTATGACCTCCCTCTCCCAGATGCTTAATTTTGCTAAAGTGGAAATGCACGTGCCGGATGTTTCCCTATCGCCGCTTAGTGATATTCCGGATCTGCTGGGCGGGGCGGAAGAGATTATTGTCGGTATCTATATTAAGTCCCCCGGCGCGGTTTCTTTTTATATGGTTTTTCTTCTTGATCTGGAAAGCGCCCGGGCGCTGATTAAAGATCTGGCTGGTGCAGATGCTTCGGTAGAAGAACATTTTGGGCGCTCCGTGCTGCTGGAGGTAGGGAATATTGTCATGGCCGCCTACCTGAACGCGCTTTCCCACATGACCAACCTGACTTTTCTGCCAACTCCCCCCCTCATGGCCGTAGATATGGCCGGCGCTATTCTCGGTACAGTACTGGCAGACGCCCATGTGGCTGAAGACCATGTCCTAGTCTTGAAAACGGCCTTTGCCACGGCTACCGGCAGTATTGAAGGAGATTTCCTGATTATTCCCGACGTGGATTCGTTGGATCTGATCGTTAATCTCCTGCTAAACGGGGCGTGTCCATGAGCGAGATTATCCGGGTGAAGATTGCTGATTTGGCGGTAATGAAGGATGACGGCCTGCTGATTACAGTAGGGCTCGGGTCTTGTGTCGGGATAGCCCTGTATGATACCGTGTACAGGGTGGCTGGTCTTGCGCATATCTTGCTGGCCGACAGCGCCATGTTTAGAAACCAGGATAATCTGGCCAAGTTTGCAGATACGGCCATTCCTTTGTTAGCAGACGAAATGGCTCGCCAGGGGGCCAGAAACGGACGTCTGGCGGCTAAGATAGCAGGAGGGAGTCAGCTTTTTTCCTTTGAAAATAGCGCGCTTTCTGTCGGTGAGAAAAATATCCAGATGGCACGCCAGACGCTATCCAAGCTAAAAATACCTTTGCTGGCTGAAGATGTAGGCGGTAGCACCGGACGGACCATGAGAGTTTATGTTCGCGAAGGCAGGGTAACCGTTACTACCGCAGGGGGCGAAGAAAGAGAAATCTGATCACTGGAGGAACCATGGAGAAAACCAGGGTGCTCGTAGTTGACGACTCCGCACTGATGCGTCGCATCGTGCGCGATATTCTGGAAAGTGACCCGCGGTTTACGGTGGTGGATACGGCGCGTGACGGTGTTGACGCGTTAGAAAAAATTGGACGATATGCGCCTCAGCTAGTTACTTTGGACGTGGAAATGCCGCGTATGGGAGGACTTGAGGCTTTAAAGGAAATCATCCGGCGCTACAGAACTCCGGTGATCATGCTTTCCAGCCTGACACAGCAGGGTAGCGCCGTTACAATAGAGGCGCTGGCGCTGGGCGCGGTCGATTTCGTTCCCAAACCGGACCTAAAACACATAGAGTCGAGAGAATGCCTGGCACGGGAATTGTTGCAAAAGGCAGCGGCTGTTCCCGGGGCGCGGGTTATGCCGGCGCCTGTGCCGCAGAAACAGCCGGTATCGGTACGGGTGAAGGAGGCAACCCAGGCGAAGGCCCGCCGTGTGGTGGCCATCGGCGCTTCTACCGGGGGGCCGCAGGCGCTGGAGAAGTTACTGACGGCCTTGCCCGGGGACCTACCGGCCGCGGTGCTGGTGACACAGCACATGCCGCCCAGCTTTACCAGGGCTCTGGCGGAGAGGCTGAACAAACTTTCCGCGCTGGACATCAAGGAGGCGGAAGACGGCGAGCCGGTGCTGATGGGCAAAGTGTATGTCGCGCCGGGTAATTTCCATCTGGAAGTGGACGGCAGCCATTGCGTCCGTCTGTCCCAGACTCCACCTGTAGAGTATGTGCGTCCTTCAGCGACGGTAATGATGAAAGCTATGGCCAGTGTCTACAAAAATGATGCTCTCGGTGTAATACTGACAGGCATGGGCAAAGATGGGGCGGAGGGAATGATCGCCATCAAGCGGCAGGGTGGTATGACAATGGCGCAGGACGAGGCTACGGCAGTGATTTTCAGTATGCCCCGGGCGGCCATTCAGGCCGGAGTTGTGGACCGCATACTGCCGCTAGGGGAGATGTCTGGCATGATCACTGCTCTTTGCAGGAGGAATGTAAATGAGTCAGGCTCTAGACTATGAATATTTTAAGAAAAAGGTCAAAGACAAAGTTGGGTTAGACTTGGGGAGCTACAAGGAACAACAGATGAAAAGGCGCATCCACCAGTTGATGCAACGCTACAAGGCCGAAGATTATGCCGACTTTTTGGTCGCCCTAGACCGGGAGCCGGCAATTTTGCAGCATTTCACTGATTACCTGACGATTAATACCTCCCAGTTTTTTCGCGATGTACATGTTTACCAGGCGATTGAAAAAACTTTGCTGCCTACCCTGTTGCGCGAGGGAGAGCCGCTCAAAATATGGAGCGCAGGATGTTCCATCGGTGCGGAGCCGTATTCCCTGGCCATGTTGCTGCTAGAGATGGCCCCGGCTGGCCGCTGGCAGATACTGGCTACCGATTTTGATGTTAATATCTTAGCGAAAGCTAGGGAAGGGCGGTATGCTGACAACCTGCTTAACTGTTTGCCGGAGCGGTTTATGCGGCGTTATTTCACCGAACGGAACGGCCATTTTTATCTTGACGAACAAGTCAAGCGGGTGGTCACTTTCCGGCAACAGAACTTGCTGACCGACTGCTTTGAAGCCGGTTGCCAACTGATTCTCTGCCGCAACGTCTTTATTTATTTTACTCCCGAAACCCAGGAATTGCTGATTAATGGCTTTGCGCAAAGTTTAAAGCCAGGGGGCTATTTTATTATTGGCTGCTCGGAGCTGATTTCCAGCCCGCCTCGTTTTGGACTACAAAAAGTCCAGCCGGCCATTTACCGGAAAGTCTGACCGGTGGCGGATAAATGCCTAGCAGGAATGGCAGGCTGGACGCCGAATATAACACGCAGCCTTTGAGTAAGGGGGAGTTTTTGTGCAGGTCAAGCAAATCTCTGTTTTCCTAGAGAATAAATCAGGCCGCCTGGCCGAGGTAACCGCTATCTTGGGACGCGAAAACATCAATATCCGGGCGCTGTCTATTGCCGATACCACCGATTTTGGCATCCTACGTCTGATTGTTAATCGCCCCGAGGAGGCCAACCGCGCCCTGAAGAAAGAAGGTTTTATGGTTAGCGAAACGGAGGTACTGGCTGCGGAAGTGCCGGATCACCCCGGCGGGTTGGCCCAAGTGCTTTCCGTGCTGAGCGAAGCGGGAGTTAACATTGAATATCTGTACGCGTTCATCGAAAAATCTTCCGCGGATGCCTTAGTTATTTTCCGTGTGGAAAATTGCTCAGCAGCTACGCAGACGTTGCGCGATAAAGGAATTAACGTGCTGTCCGGTGAAGAGGTTTATGCCCTGTAGAGCGCAGAAAAATTATCGCTCCCGGCAAAAATTTTTCTGCGGTAGTTGGTAGAATGCGTACGGCACCGCATTTCCGTGGTGTCGTTTTCCATTGTGGAAGGGGAGAAGCAGATGTTCTGGGACAGAGATATGGAGACGCTGAGTGCCGCAGAGTTGCACAGGCTGCAGTTGCCGCGCCTGCAACGGGTGCTGCAGCGGGTCTACAATACGGTACCCTTTTATCGGGAGCTTTTTGATCGGCATGGTGTCCGACCGGAAGCATTAAGGTCGCTGGAAGACCTAGCGAAGTTTCCCTTTACGGACAAGGAAGCGCTGCGGGACAACTATCCTTTTGGCTTATTTGCTGTGCCGCTGAAGGAGATTGTACGGCTGCATGCTTCCTCGGGGACAACCGGTAAACCGATTGTGGTCGGCTACACGCCACAGGACCTCCAGACATGGGCTGACCTGATAGCTCGTCTGGCGACTATGGCCGGCGTAACGAGCGAAGATGTGGCACAGATCTGTTTTTCTTACGGTCTTTTTACCGGTGGCTTTGGTTTGCACTACGGTCTGGAAAAAGTGGGCGCTACGGTAGTGCCGGCTTCTGTGGGCAATACGGACAAACAAGTCATGCTGCTGCGCGATTTCAGCGTCACTGTGCTGGTCTGCACTCCCTCTTATGCGCTGTACCTGGCAGAGGTGGCCAAAGATATGGGCATAGACCCGCAAACGCTGCCATTGAAAGTCGGCATGTTTGGCGCTGAGCCCTGGTCGGAAGAGATGCGTCAGCAGATTGAAGGACGCCTTGGCCTGCGAGCTACTGATAACTACGGCCTGAGCGAAATTATCGGGCCAGGTGTATCTGGGGAGTGCCAGGAGCGGGACGGGCTCCACATCAACGAAGATCACTTTTTGGTAGAGGTCATTGACCCAGAAACCGGAGATGTGCTACCGCCGGGCGAGGAAGGGGAGCTGGTTTTTACCACTCTCACCAAAGAGGGTTTCCCAGTCGTTCGCTACCGCACAAAAGACCTTTCCATCCTCAATAAAGAGCGTTGTGCCTGCGGTCGCACCACGGCGCGGATGCGCAAAGTTACCGGCCGTACTGATGACATGCTGATTATCAGGGGTGTGAATGTCTTTCCCTCCCAGATTGAGAGCGTGCTGATGGAGGTAGAGGAGGTAGCCCCGCATTACCTGATCATCGTGGACAAGAAAAAAGGCTACTTGGATGACTTGGAAGTTCATGTGGAGTTGAACCGGGAAAAATTTACCGGCTCGTGGCGTGACCTGGAGGAAGTAGAGAGGAAGATCTCCCGCAAGCTTGACAGCGTGCTGACAGTCAGCGCTCGTGTCAGGCTGGTAGAGCCGAAGTCTCTGGAGCGAACCATGGGTAAGGCCAAAAGAGTTCTCGACAAAAGGCTGGACCAACCAGGCAACCCTTGAACCTAGGTGCGGTTGCATTTACTTTGTCAATTAGCTAGGCAAAAAATTAATTAAAAGTCTATGGAAAGACTCTTGCTTTCTCGACCTCTTTTTGCTATAATCATGCACATATTATCTATATACCGGATATGCGTACATAGTCTATATAGCAACTAAAGTGATGATGGGGAAGAATCCTGGAACAGCCGACAGAGAGGGGGCCACACGTTGAGAGGCCTCCAGGCAAAGTGAAAGGTGAGCCGCCCCGGAACTGCCCGCTGAACAGAGTAAGCGGCGCCGGCGCTGCCGTTAACCAGAAAGCGTGAGCTTGAGCGACTGTGGCGTATGCCCGGTAAGCAGAGTGGTACCGCGGGTTTTCCCTCCCGCCTCTGTCAAAAAACGAGGTGGGAGTTTTATTTTGGACTTATCTTTAGCAGCAACATCTTTGGAGGTGCGACAAATGGTTTTTGACGGGCTGTATGCTGGCCGCGCTAAAATGATGAAGACGTCGGAGATCAGAGAATTCTTCAAGCTGACCGAGCAGCCTGATATGATGTCTTTTGCCGGAGGCTTCCCCAGTGCGGACTTTTTCCCCATGGAAAAAGTCTCTGACGTGCTTCAGTGCCTGATTGAGCAGGAAGGGAAGTATGCCCTGCAGTACGGCCCAACAGAAGGTAATTTGGAGTTACGCACGTATCTGGCCCAAAAAATGACCCGGGAAGGCGTTCCCTCTTCCACGGATAATATCCTAGTTACCAATGGCTCGCAACAGGGGATGGACTTGTTGAGCATGGTATTCCTGAACCCAGGCGACGTGGTAGTGGTGGAGGAACCTGGCTACGTTGGTGGCCTTGGGGCTATCCGCAATTATGAAGGAGAACGGTTTCCTATCCCCATGGATGAAGATGGCCTCCGTACCGATTTGCTGGCGGTTAGGCTGCGCAAACTGCAAATAGAAGGGCGTTTGCCGAAGTTCGCCTACTTAGTGCCAAATTTCCAGAATCCTACAGGCATTTCTCTGTCAATGGAGCGTCGCCAGGAGATACTGAGCTTGGCGCGGGAATACGGCTTTGCTATTATTGAGGATAACCCCTACGGGGAGATACGTTTTGAAGGAGAACCGGTAAGGAGTATCAAGTCCATGGACACGGAAGGCCGCGTCATTTATCTGGGTTCTTTTTCCAAAACATTCATTCCTGGGATACGTGTAGGCTGGTTGGTGGCGGATGAGCCACTACTACAAAAGCTGGCCTGTGCCAAACAGGCGACCGACCTCTGCTCAAATTCTCTGGGGCAGCGCATGGCCTGCCGGTTTGCGGCCAGCGGCTACATTGACGATCATGTTCGCGCCCTCATTTCCCTTTACAGGACGAAGCGCGACCTGATGCTCTCCTGTATGGAAAAGCATTTTCCTGCCGGGGTTTCTTGGACGCATCCGCAAGGGGGCTTTTTTATCTGGGTTACGTTGCCGGAGGGGATGAACGCCCGGCAAATCTTACTGAAAGCTATTGAGCGCCGCGTTGCTTTTGTGGACGGCGCCGGGTTCTTTGTCAACGGCAGTGGCAAGAATACCGCCCGCTTTGCCTTCTCTGAAGCTTCTCCTGACAAAATTACCTGCGGCATTGCTGTCCTTGGCGAGTTGATGCACGAAGAAATGGCTAGGTTCCGCAAAGCAGCGTCCGCCTGAGTAGTGAACTGTACCGAACCGCGAGTTTACTTGAGCAAAACGCGAGCGGCAAGCTGAAATTAAGCAAGATTTTTTCTTGACATCTTTGGCTGTGCAATGTTAGGATAAAACCGAAATAGATAAGCCTTTCTCTTCCTGTCGGGAAGAGCTTTTCGTTTATAGCGGATTTTAGTTCAAGGGGGTTTGAAGCAGCCATGCAACTCAGGAGCTATGCGGAAATTAACGAAAAAATCAGCAAAGGGCAGGCCGTGGTGGTCACTGCGGAGGAAGTGCTTGGCCTAGTAGATGAACACGGGGTGGAGGAGACGGCCCGCCGGGTTGACGTCGTAACTACAGGAACTTTTGGACCAATGTGCTCCTCAGGAGCTTTTTTGAACCTGGGGCACCCGTCCCCGCGCATGAAAATGGCCAAAGTTTACTTAAACGGTGTGAACGCTTACGCGGGGTTGGCCGCTGTCGACGTTTTCATTGGTGCGACCGAAATGCCGGCAACGGATCCGGCAAACCAAAGCTTCCCTGGTGCTTTTAATTACGGTGGCGCTCACGTGATAGAGGACCTAGCGGCCGGCAGGGAAATTTTCCTAGAAGCCACGGCTTATGCTACGGACTGTTATCCGCGACAGAAGCTGGAGTCCTGGATAAGGCTGGAAGATATCAACGAGGCGTATCTGTACAGCCCGCGAAACTGCTACCAGAACTATAACGTGGCGGTCAACTTGTCAGATAGGACGATCTACACTTATATGGGTATTTTAAAGGCTAATCTTGGCAACGCCAACTACTGTAGCGCCGGTCAGCTTTCACCGCTCCTAAACGACCCACTCTACCGCGTTATCGGCACAGGTACGCGCTTGTTTCTGGGAGGCGGAACTGGGTACGTGGCCTGGCAGGGTACCCAGCATAACCCGTGCGTACCGCGGGGAGAAAACGGCGTGCCGCGCATGGGTGCCGGGACGCTGGCGCTCATTGGCGACCTTAAGCAGATGAAGTCCAAATGGCTGCGCGGTGTCAGCTTCCTTGGTTACGGCGTATCGCTGCAGGTAGGTGTGGGTATCCCCCTCCCTATTCTGGACACAGAGGCGCTGCGTTGCGCAGCGGTACGGGACGAAGGGATTTTCGCGCAGGTGGTGGATTACAGCGAAGCTTACCCGCAGGGAATCGGCGGTAGCTTAGGCGAGGTAAGCTATGCTGAGCTGAAGTCCGGTACGATTGTGGTCCAGGGCCGGGATGTTCCGACGGCTCCGCTCTCTAGTTATCCAAAAGCGAAAGAGATTGCCGAAACTCTGAAAGATTGGATTCTCCGAGGAGAGTTCACCTTAACCGAGCCGGTGGCCAAGCTTCCCTCCGTGGACTCCTGCCTTAAACTAAAACCGCTTAAGGTGCAGAAATAGGGAGTGATGAAGTTTGAAACCACTGTGATTTAGATGCTATCCCCAAAAAGGACACAAGAAAACAGACCACCTGGAAATGGCCGTCAGGCAGTATTGCAAAACGTTAAGCGGAGAGCGCTGGATGCGTAATCAGATAACCTTGACGTTGCAGGATGAAGATGGCTTGGTCAACAGAAACCTCCCGATGCGCTGGGGGCAGATTGGCCTTATGGTAAAGAGCGGGATTGTAAGGTTCGCTTTTCTTGAGGATGTTGTAGATGGCAGTCAGCAGCATTCTGGCAATCGCAAGAATGG